>DASRIZ010000515.1:0-19188 GCA_035649735.1 Blastocatellia bacterium
TGCTCGCTGCTGGGTTGTATAAGCTCGAATTCGACCTCGACGGTTACGCTCCCGGCCAGCGCAAGCAGCTTCTCGTGCGCCAGGTACAATTCGTGCGGAGTGTCGATGAGCGCGGGCTTGCGGAAGAGCTGTACAGATTCACCTGCAAGCAGCGGCGCGGTGTGATCGAGGTACTGATCGCGACCCGGCCACAGGCTAACGACCTGGCTCAATTTTGCGGCGCCGAGTCCGGTTGCGCGCTCGGTTTCGAAAACGATCTGTTCGCTGCTTTCCGGAGGCGGCGGAGCCGCGAGTTGCGTGCCGGCGGGCGCGCGTCCGTCCCCGGCATCCGCGGACATCTCGAACACGATCGGCACACGCGCCGCTTGCGCTGGAACCAGAGCCAGACCGAGTAGATCGAGGAAGGCGAGTTTGTTCTTCTCCGGTGCCTGGTTCAACCGCTTGATGATCGCGTAGAGGTACCGGGCTAAGATTCGAGCAAGCGCAGAATCCGGGCTTCCGTCCACCACCTGCCACTCGGGAACAAAGCCAAGCCGCCGTGACAGCAGATCTCGCACGATCTCTTCTGTCTGACGCCCGTCCAGTAGTATCGAAGGTCTGGCGTTCACCGCGTAGATCCCTCCTCGAGATAGAACGGATAGACCAGATTCGCCCTGGTATTGGTGGCACGCACTCGATAATCGATGTTGATCATCAGTTTGCCAGGCTCGCTTCGGTCGTTGGAGACCCGTACCGTCTCGACGTCAATTCGAGGCTCCCAGTCGATCAACGCCTCTTCGACTCGCTGCTTTACTCGCTGCATGGTCGTGAATGAGATGGGTTCGAAGAGAAACGCATTCAAGCCTGCGCCAAAGTCCGGACGCATTACTCGCTCGCCCGGATTGGTGCCCAGGATGATCAAGATCGACTGGCGAACGTCCTCCTCGTAGGCAACAAGTGCGACGGCGCCGTCGGCCCCCAGGCACGGCGGAAATGACCACCCGACTCCGAGAAATGCTTTTTGTGGATCTAGCTGTTTCATCACACCTCAGTTCCCGAGTTCAAGTCTCGCAGTTTGTTCTGAGCTACTGGCCCACAAGTCTTCATCCGCCTATCTCCACCAGGAACATCCCGGCCACGATCGGGGCACCGCATCCCGCGAGGTCGCCGAGTCTTAACGCTGGTCTCCCGCCGATGAACACCGTCGTGCTGCCCTTGGCGAAAGGGGACGGCGGATGCGGACCGGCGGTTGGCGGCATCGCGCAGGTGTGGATGTCACCAACCACTGCCGCGGGTAGTCCGCCGATCAACACATTTGGCACTCCCGGTCCTGTGATAGTTCCGGGATGCCCGGTTGGATCCAGCACTCTCGCTGCTGCCGGCATAGCTCCGTTGCTCCCTTTCTGATTTTGGATTTCCGCGCTGGGTCTCGGTTCGACATCAGAGACTAGAAACCACAAACCAGAAACCAAAAACCAAAGACTCAGTTGATCTTCACCAGACCACCTTGAATGCTGCAGGTGCCTGCTTGAATGTTGACCTCTCCCCCCTTGATATCGACCGTTGCGCCTTGAAGACTGATCTCGGTTGCCTGCAGTTCTATCTTGAGCGGCGCGATGATTGACACTGTTTGACTCACCAGATCGAGTTTCACGGTGACGCTCCCGCCGCTCGTAGAGAGCTCGATCATCGTCGGGTCGATCGTTACTTTCTGTTTAGTGCTTGAGGTGATCGTGACTGACTGCAACAGGTCATCAAATTCAATCTCGTGCCCGATGCCGCCCACCTTGCCGGTCTTGATTACTCGCTTGATCAAAAAATCCGTCGGCAGCGTGAGGGGCGGGCGGGCAATCGTGCTCCAGAGTCCGCCCAGGATATAGGCATCGCGTTCGTCGTTCTGGTTGAAGGCAACCAGTACCTCGTCATCCACCTCGGGCACCCAAAGAAAACCGCGCCCTCCTCCGCCGCCGGCTGCGCAGAGTCTTGCGAATACATCAAACGAAGGCAGCCCGGGCATCTTGACGGTGACGCGTCCCTCCCCGAGCAAATCGAGGTTGTTTTTGACTATGCCAAGCGAGATCGAATAACCGTTTTCGGGGCTGCCGCCTTTGGACGACGCCCCTTTTCTGCTTCCCGCCACAAAATCCAGAAACTGATTTGCCATTCGTTTGCTCCGCTTTAGAAGACGCGCGCGCCTTGTACGCTCACTCCCGGGACTCCGCCCTTTGGCAATGGAATCGATCCGAACCAAACTTCCTTTCTGACATCAAAGCTTGTTCTGTAACCGGAACTGTCGAGCGTGTGGGTCGCGGATGTAATTCGATACAGACCGCTGAACTGGTCGCCCAGGCCTTCGAGATCGATGACCGCGCCAGCCTTGATGCGCGGGTCGCCAATCGAGCTGCCGGAGCCGGTGAGCCGGTTGTTTAGTCTGGGCAACAACTCGCTGAGAATCTCTTGAAGCGCGGTCGGAAACCCGGTCGGCTTGATTGACAGCGTTTTTCCTCCGGCGGCCGGTCCCAAAATGTCGTCGATGTCGCCGATGAGGTTCGGATAGATCTGAAGGTTGAAGGCGGCCCTATCGAAATCCCACCCGACCACGATTACGAACTCAGTCTTGAGTGTTGCGACCCAGACCTTTGCGGTAATTCCGAATAGATCGCCGACCGTGGTAAGGCGCGGCGTGAAATCCATCAGCGACTCGCCCCACTTGAGCGTAAGACTCGCCGAATAGTCCTGAATCAGGAACTTGAACTTCAGCCGATACCCGCGGGGCTGGGCTGTGTGATCGACGTACATTTCCCAGCCGTTCACCTTCGAGATCTCTGTGAGAAAGTCAAAGTCGCTGGTGCTCTCTTGCCGCCTGATAGGAAGTTGCGCGCCCTGCGGAGTTGTGATGTAGGCCGCAAGCGTCATAAGCGTAGACAACGCGCCGCCGACTGGATCGAGGTCGGGGATCAACAGGTTCGTGGCGCTGACCAGCGCGGCAACGGCGGGATCGGGGAGCGGAAAGTTCCCGATCGACGGGATGCTGATTCGAAATGCCCGATCTTTTGTTCCGCGAGTCAGCCTTTGCAGGAAATCCTGGGCGGTAACCTTTATCGTCGGCATGCCGCCGCTTGGAAACGACGGCTCGACTCCGGTGATCTCGCCGACAAACACCTCCTCGAGCGGGTCGGGCGCGTAACCGATCGACAACTTAAACCCGTTGTCCACCTGGAGCAGTGGATGATCCAGCCATCGCAGGCCCGGATTCGCAAACGTCACCTCAACGCGATCGGCGCCCTCGATGCCGTCCTGATACGTGATACTGCTCATCGCGCCGCGTAGCGCGGCTGGTATCGGGTCGCCGTTAAGCTCGATCTTGAACTCGGGTGCGTATGTCGGAAACTGCGCCATTCCCTTCTCTCTCCTCTTGGCTACACTGTTACCTCTCCAGTCTCGCGGTCAGTGAATGGAAGCGCTGGAATGCGAAGCATCTGGCCAACTTCAATCTCGCGCGGATCGCCAAGCCGGTTTGCAATCGCGATCGGACGCCACAGCTCAGGGTTGCCATAGAATTTGAAGGCGACGTTGGCCAGCGTCTCACCTTCAATCACCGTGTGCGCCTTGCTGAAGTCGGCGGTCAGCCGGTTAACCTCTTTAGCCTCTCGTTCCTCATCGATGAACTCGTTAAAAGTGCACGAGAGCCGCGCACGTACCGGTCTTCCGTCATCCAGAAAGAGCTGGAATTTCTGACTCACGCGCGCCAGAACACAACGGAACTCCAGCGATGCCCACGCGAACCTCAATACCGGTGGCGCGTGCAGTTCCGAGTCGATCTCCATGAGCGCGATGATTTTGTCGGTTTCCTCCCGGACGTCGCGGGGAGGCGTGCCGCCGGTGCTGTACGGGAGATACGTATCGAAAAAGAGCTCCATTTCCAGCGTGCGCAAGTTGCCGTTTACGAACTGTAGTAACGGCGAGCTCAGACCGGGAACGGTCTGCGAGGCGAAGTTGTTGTCCTGGTTTAGAGTGTACTCCTCAGGATTGAACATCACCGGGAAGCTATCGCCGGTATGCTCGACGGTGATTTGCGCCTTCGCCAAAGCCATATTCAATCTCCTCAGAGAAGCGATCCCCAGTGATCGCAATGGACCACCGATCAGTGAAGATCCGTCCGAGCCGCGTCATCCGCGGCCTATCGGCATCGAATTTTCAAGAGCGTCAAAACGTCCGCCCCACACGCTCGCGAGCCGCAACCACTCGCCGGTCAAGCTGCTTGATCACCTGATCCGTTATTCGCTCTATGTTGATTTCCGGACCGCTGCGCGACACCTGGCCCGGATCCCAACCGGGTTCGCGATTCATCCGCGATTGCGAGAACTTATCGAAGCCCGGGATCTGCGAAACCGTTTCCGTCTTATCGTTCGCCGCGCTGAGCGTCTTTGCTTGATTGACCGAGTAGGAAATCAACGGCCGGGCAGTCGCGGTTGACGAAGACGAGAAGCTCGATTCGATCCGATGTGCCTGCCGAGTCAGCCGCTCCAGAGTCGAATCTATTCGCACACGGCGCGCGATCTCGCGTGGCTGCATTCGCGACGTGCTCCGGTCGAAGACGCGCTCAAGAGGCGTTATCAACTCGATCCGATTGAGGATCATTTTGTTGCCGGCCAACGCATCGGATTCACCGCTGACAGTTCGGTATGAGGCGGGCCCGAGGCCCGCAATGCCTTGACGCGTTCCGTGGTCGCTCGCGAAGACTCGCTCGTCGGCTTGAAAGCGTCGATCAACCAAACCGCGAGAGCCGTGTGCAGACCCCCCGGGCGCGGTTGCACCAAAAAATACCTGGAGGCTCAGGTTAATCCTCGGCGAAAACTGCTGTGATTTCAGGAGCCAGCGTTCGCGCAGATGACGAGTAACACTTAGCGGGCGCAGCAAAATCATCTCCAGCCGGTTCCGCTCAACTCCGCGCCCCCACCGCCGCGCCAGGTCCCGGACCCACTCGCTCCAGCGAGTCCGCTGTAGAAAACGCGCTTGTGCACCGGTAACGGCCGGAGATTGAATCAGGACTCTTTGCCCCGGCCGGGCGGCTGGTTTGGTTCCGTTGCTATTGCTCATGACCGATACTCTGTTCATTCGACGGAGACTATTCTCCGTTGACGCGCTGATTGATCGCGGAGATTTCCTCGACCCATCGCCGCCGATCGGCGTGCTCGAGATTCAGGACCGCCCCGGGCGGCCAGTGAAAGTGATAGGCCACGAAGGCTACCTCCTCGTACAGCGCCTTGAGGGGGTAGCCTACAACCCCCCCGCCGCGCTTAACTCCATCTCGAACGAGTGCTCGCACTTGGGACAGAGCGCCTCGACCAACGGCCTCCCGTTCCGGTTGATCTGGTTGTAAAACTCCTGGAGATAAGCCAGATCAGCGGCGTAAAGGCCCTCGATAATTTTTGGGTTGATTTGCGACACCGAACCGAGCCGGGTGATGACCCGCGATAGCAGGATCAAGATTAAGTATGCTTGATTACCTTGCACTCTCGGGTCCCTGAAAGGCAGTATTTCGTCGGCCGCGGTAGCCAGCCGCATAACCCCTTCTCGGTGCAGATTGCCCTGGGCGTCAACGTAGCCCATTGGCAGCGTGAACTCGAACTCCGTCTGAAACATCATGGTCTCCTTGTAACCGCGCCTTATGGAATAGGTCCTATAGGTCCCATAAGTCCTATATCCCAGCAGGTCCAACGCATCCGCCGGCGCCTCTAAGCTCGTTCGAGGCCTTCGTGAGCCAGCTCGAGCGTTTCAATAGCGACGTCGTTGCCTTCGGCGTTGAAGCTCGGCCCGGTCCACTTCGAGGGCCACGCATTAAAGAAGTTCCACCGGATCTGTTCCTGTCCCTGGCGGTCCAACAGCACGATCGAACCATTCCTGCGGTTCGCCGCCGGATCTCCGGTCACCCATTGGCGATGCCAGTCATAGAGATCGGTGTCGGGCGCGGTGCCCCACTTCAGCGTGATGTTCGAGTATTTGGTCATACCCGGGAGCTTGCGCACTGTCGTATTCTCGCCGCCTTCGCGGTGCTCGATGACGTCGATCATCGAATCGAATCCGCTAGCTTCCTGAAACGCCGCGCGAGTTATCCCGTCGATTTCGACCAGGAAATTGAAATTGTTGAATGGATCAACACGTTGTCCATTTGCCATGTCGCTCTCCTTTCTTTCCGGTCCAGGCTAAACCTCGGTGACCTCCGACCCACCCTGGAAGATACCTATCCGGACGATGATGAACTCGGCGGGATAGGTCGGTCTTACTCCGATTTCGATGTTCAGCCGCCCAAGCGCCTGCTCCGAAAACGGGTTCAGCACCTCATCGATGCGCACGTAGAACGCATCCTCGGGCTTCGCGCCAAACAAGCCTCCGTCTCTCCACACTCGGGTCAGAAAGTCGGTTATGCTTCTCTTCAGTTTCTGCCAGAGCTGCAGGTTGTTTGGCTCGAACACCGCGTAGCGAATCCCTTCGGCGATCGACTCCTCGAGAAACAGGAAGAGCCGGCGCACGTTCACGTATTGCCAGTTCAGATCCGTCGCGGTCGTGCGCGCGCCCCACAACACCGGCCGGCCTCCTGTGCGGAACACCCGAATCACATTGATACCCTGGAGATTCAGCTGGCCCTGATCGATGTCGCTCATCGTTCGCTCGACGCCGAGCGCGCCCCTGACGATTTCGTTCGCGGGCGCCTTGTGGACCCCTCTAGAGTTGTCGCTTCGCGCGAAGATTCCGCAGACGTGACCTGACGGAGGAACCAGCACTGGAGGGCCGGACAACGCCGGGCTAACTCGCAACCACGGATAGTAGAGACCCGCATATCCTCGAGTGGAATCGACACCGAGCCGTTGCGTTTCGATGCTTCCAGGCCCAAACAACGGCTGGTCCGGTACAGGAGTCAACCCGTCAAGCACTGCGAACCGGTCCTGCATTTCTTCGCAGTGTCCGATCAATGCCTGTTGCACCGGAGCGGTGATGCGATCCGGAATTGCGATGAAGTTCACATCGTCGATATCCCGAAGCGTATTCAGCGCGTCGATGAAATCGACATCCGCTATAGTCAAAAGGTCCTCGTCTGTTCCCCCGCCAAGCGGGACTGCGCCGGCCGCCGGAAGATTGTTTGGTTCCTCATCGGGAGGCGGCGGCTCAATCAGCTCGACCGTCACCAGTCCGGAAGCGCTGTTGATGATGTTGGCGAAGTAGCGCGGGTGAGCCGGATCGATCGACAGGTTTGGATACAACGTCGCCGGCCCGCCTTGAGAGACGTCGAGGTTGAATTCTTCCGACTGCACCGTAGCGGGATTCGCAGGATCGAGACTCAAAGTGACATCGAGCCCCTCACGGAAGGTCACCCTAAACGTAGTTACTCCGGGCCCGAGCGGCTCGCTCTGAACCGATTCAACGATCTGCGAGTCAGTTACCGCGCCCTGCACGATTGTGAGGATCGTTCCCGGCACAAGCGCTCCCGGCGGAAGCGCGGCTGCAGGAAGCACGCGAATCGTCCGCGCCCCAACCGGAGAATCCGCAAGCCTCACCACAGCGGCGGCAGCATAGGGTCCCCCGGTCAGGTCGGCTCCCAAACGAATTGTGTCGGCGACGACTCGGGCAATCTGAACCCGCTCGCCACCGGCGGCAATCGTAATAAAATCACCCGCCCGAAAATTCGCGCCCTCGTTCGGTCCGAGGGTCAGCTCTCTTCCAACCGGCGGGCCGGTGAGAGCTCCCGTAGGCTGAAATAGAGCGGTCGTGTTTGGAACCAGGCTGACGTTGGCGATGTTGACCTGAATCGCCGGAGCGTTAAGTCCCGGTTGACGTGCGCGCACTCGAATGGCCGGGTTGCCGGCACGGTTGTTGATTTGCCCCGTATCGTAAGTTCCATTGCTCGCTCGCACGACGTAACAGGTGAGGCCGCCGTTTTCGAAAAAGCCGCGCACGGCAAACCACAGAAAGAAGCCCGGCACCGCTTGCGCGCCAAAAACCTGTTTGAACTGGTCGAAACTGGTAAGCTTGGTCGGCTCATCCAGATCGCCGTTGGCCGCTACACCAATAAAGCCGGCGGTATTGGTGCCCACCCCCTGAATGGGCGCCCCTGGAGCGAACTCGTCTATGTAGACTCCCGGATAGGAAACTTGTACAGCCATGTCATTCCTCCTGACTTTGAAGTAGCGCAGACATCAGTCTGCGATTGTCTGACACCAACGCAGACCCTGGTCTGCGCTACTACTCTCCCTAAAACTGCAGGTCATACTCTCCGGTCTCGGACGGTACGTCGATGTTTCGCAACAAGCCACCGAGTCCCGTCGCGGTCACGCGAATCTGGTACTGGTCTCGGCGAATATCCGTGAACAGGAACCGGCCCAACTCGTTGGTTCGCGTCAATCGAACCTGGACATTCAACGGCGTCAGCAGCTCCACCCACGCTCCCTCGACCGGCGACGGTGAACCATCGGGCAGCGGGTTGGTCGTGTCGAGGACGTGCCCGCCGATGTCGATCCACACTTCGGCGCTCTCCGGGTGACCGGTGATTCGGAAATCCGCGATTCGAGTTGTCACCATCGGACCCGCAACCTGAAGCGCAAGCGCGATCGGAACGGTAACGATCATGTAGAGCGCAGGCCGCCAGAGTGAACCCTGCCCCATACCACTCCAAAACTCTGCCAGCTTGTTGAAGCCATCGACGGGCGCAATCGTCGACGGAAAGTCGGAATTGCGGAAAGCCTCGGGCCAAGCATTAAGCTCGGCCGACCCCGCCTGAAAGACACGAGACGGATTGAACGGTTCGTTAAGCACCAGCGCAGCCATCAACTGGTACAGAAGCGCGTGCTCGTCGAGGGTCGGTTCGATGGCGGGCGAAACCGCGGCCGGACTCCAGGCGCTGACCAGATAGTGAAGATCCATCCGCACCGGAGCCGGTTCTTCGTTGACCATTCCATTCGCAACCGTTCGAGTCCGCTCGTTAGATCGAAGCTTTCGGTTCTCGCGAACATCGGCGAGGTAGAGGTTGACCGCGTTAGCCGGGTTCCCAAGGACAACGAGGTTGCTGACATAAGTTCGCCAGTCCTGATCGGGCGGCTGGAAGCGGATCTGAGCCTCATCGGTCAATTGGGCAACCTCGTCAATCAGGAGCTGCCGCAACAGGTTGTCGAGTAGGTCGATCATCGTTTATTCACAGTGGTGCTTTACTTTTTCTGTTCTGAAACAGTCCATTGATATGTGAACGGCGCTCCGGTCGGGATGATCAGGTCCGTACCCTTAACCCGCCAGACGTTTCCAAGCTCTGGTGGCGGCGCCTTGACTGTAGCCGTCAGCTTGACGCCGGTGTCAGTCTTGGTGCGTGAGTTGACTATGATCGGCAGCGGGATTTCGTGGCGCTCTCCGCCGTAGCGAACTCGTATGATCGGTTTCAATTCGGTGCCGGCGGGGTACTCCGTGTTCATGTCAGCACCGCTCAAAATCTCAAACGATCGGATTACCTTGACGTTGGGATCGTCGTCCTTGGCCGGCTCGATTCCGGAACTCGCCACAGGATCGCTTGGCTGTGTACCGCCCTCATCGGCTCCGCCGGTTCCTTTCTTGCCGCCTTCACCGGAAGCGCCTGGCTTCTTGCCTTTTCCCTTCCCTGTGCCTTCTGCTCCTGACGATCCGTCGTCTGAGTCCCCCTTGGGTGCATCTTTCGCAGGTTTACTTTCGTCCTTTGCCGCCGGCTTTCCGGTGGCGCCGCTCTTTATTGCGTTAACTGCCGCTTCGGCCTTTTTGAGAATCTCCTCAAGGCTCTCCCCCTTTACCGGGCGTGTCTGACTTGCGAGCGCGGCCACCTGCTCCGGAGTCAAGCCTTCGGAGAGCTCAAGAAGTTTCTTGAAGAACTCCTCGGTCGGCCTTGGCTGACCGGGCGCGGTCATTCGGCCCACCATTATGTCGAGGAACTGTTGCTGAGCGATGGTGCTGTTCTTAAGGGCTTCGATCAATTCCGGCGAAAGAGGCAGCTCATCGACTATGTCTTCCACCAAGTCTTTCTCGTCTTCGCTCAAGAAGGCTAACGGGTCTTCCCCGGTTTGCTTTCCCTTCGATTCTGTACCCGCTTTGCCGCCGGCGCCGGCCTCAGCTTCAGTTCCGCCCTCACCCTCTGTCGCTGTGCCCTTTTGCGAAGTCCCGCCCTCGCCGCCTTCTTTACCAGCTGCCTTTTCGCCACCCTCACCTTCCTGGGTGCCCTTGCCCTCGCTTCCGCCCGCAGTACCTTCCGTGCCTCCTTCGGCCTCGGTTCCACCGGCAGCGCCTTCCTGGCCTCCCTCGGCCTCGGTTCCACCGGCGGCCCCTTCCTGGCCCCCTTCGGCCTCGGTTCCACCGGCGGCGCTTTCTTGCCCTCCTCCTTCGGCAGTGCCGCCTTCTGCCCCTTCGGCGCCCTCACCCTCCCCTTCGGGTCCACCTTCGCCGCCGCCACCGAAATTGAGCCCGTATTTCGAAATGTTGTATATCGCCTCTGCGATATCTATGGCGGTCAAGATCCAGCCGAGCACTGGGATCGCTCGTGCAAACAGGCGAGCAGCTACTTTTGCGCCTGCCTTTAGCGCCACCCGTCGAGATGACTTAATGACGCTCTTAACGAGCTTCTTCTTCATTGACTTCAGCCGTGCAAGCTTTCGTGCCGTTGCTCGCGGCGTCTTCGGACGAGGTGCTTTGGTCCGCTTCGGCGGTCGTCTCTTTTTTGCAGTCTTTTTCTTATTCTTTTTCTTTTTCTTCTTCTTCTTTTTCTCCTCTTCGCATGTGTAACCTATGACCCCCGGCAGACACGTCCGAACCTTGATCCTCCTCGGGCGCCCGCCGATTACCGCGCTAAACGTGTAGCCTCGAATCGACAGATTTGCTGTCGCTACAACGGTCTTGCCTGGAGCACTGCTCATACCTGTGCTGGCGCCAAGTGCCATACACATATTCAGAATCGGTCGTACGCTGTTCGCCACGTCCGCCGGATCCTGCCTGATTTTTCCAATGCGGCCTCGATAGATTTCTTTGCAGAGATCCCCTACGTCGTTGATCTTTTCCGCGTAACAGAGCGACTGGGTCGAACCGAGGGCGACGCCCTCGAGGTTCATCGGCTTGATCTCTCCAACCTGGATCCTGACCGTCGAGCCTGTGCGCCTGACCACTTTGACCAGGTCCGCGCTTCCTGTTGCCGGCCACCAGGGAAGGCCAGCCTCGCGGCAGCCTGTAGATCCTCCAGGAACAGGAACCTCAGTTAAGTTGTTGGGTGGCTTCCTGAACTTATTCTTGATCGCCGTATGGATCTGAGTCCCCATGGAGCGCGCGCCGGTCCTGCCGAATGGCGGCCCTTTGCAAGGGAACTTCAGTCCGTTTTTCGCAACGTCTGCAGCGCACAGGCTTCTATGTACTGCTCCACCAGAAGTGAACCTCTGTACGCGGGGCACCGCGCTAGATGCGCGTCTGCCTATAGACTCATGGGCACCGCCCTGCTGAACGACATGCGCCAACTCGTGGGCAAGGAGCCTCTGGCCGCCCGGGAGGTGTGGCCTATACCTTCCCTCTCTAAAGAAGATGTGTGACCGGTAGGTGAATGCCTCTGAGTGAATATCTCTTGCCACCGACGACGCAGCACTGTCGTTGTGGACCCGCACGCCGCCGAAGTCGTATCCCAGCGCGTTCTCCATGCGCTCCTTCACCTCTCCGGACATCGGGTTCCCCGCACTCTGCGAATTCATGAACCCATTGCTTAGCGATGGTTGAGAGGGTGCGACGCCCGGTGACGATGCGCGCGCTGCTACTGGAGGCGTCGATCCCAATTCCTGTTGGCCTGTCGGCTTGGTCGATCCGTTCATCTGCTGCATTGCTCGATCGGCTACCGAATCAGCCTCGCGTTCAAAGACGTCTCCGGGCTCGCTTATCGGAAGGCTCGACTTTGTCTGCACCCGCTCGTCATCCGGCCTGCAGCTGGAACACGAACCCCCTCCGCATTCGCACTTTCTCTGAATCACCCCTGACGATACCGGGGCTGGATTCACGGCGTTTTCGACTAGTCGCGATACCGCCCTGTTGCCAAGCGAACCATGAAGTCCGAGGATGCCTCCCGGCGCCGTGGGTGCAACCCCGATCGACTCCGGTACCCGGCGACCTACCGGCTCCGCCCCCTTGTTCTCAGACTTCTTTGTTAAAGCTGACTCGCTCATGCCTGTCTCTGGTCTCGCATCTACTAAATCAGTCGCGGCGGGATCATCGATAATGTGCCGGTTACGGTCGCCGGATAATGTGCTTCTCGTACCGCGGGTCTTCAGGGAAGATCGGGTCTACGACGCCCGGATACTCCCGCGAAAGGAATTGAATGTAAGTGCCTTTTCTCGCTTTCTCGAACGCCGCTGCACTACCTGCGTAAAGCTTGCTCAACTCTTTGGCCGTGCGCCCCTTTGGATCAAAGCTCTGCCTGGCCAGCCATTCTCCAAGTGCCTTTGCCCGCTTTGGATCATCCATGTGCAGCACTGGCCGGCTCGCGGTAGTGTCGAACGCTGCCGACGCTTCGCCCTTTCTTACGGCAGCCGCGAACTCCTTGTCAGTGGGAGGATCGGATGCAACCGGGGGCGTCAAAAGACCAACCGGAATCGTAATCTTGTCGTCTTCCTTCAGGTCCTTGGGATCGGTGATCGCCGGGTTCGCCGCGGCAACTTCTGCCGCTTTCTTTTCGTCACCGAGATAGTCTTTACAAAAGTCGGAGAGCTTCTTGTGTATTCCGGCGGCAACTTGCTTTCGCTGAACCAGCCAGACTACGGCTCCCGCGGTCAACTTATCCGGGTCCTTGATCTCCGGGTTGAGCTTACGAACCTTGTTCGCGTTAAACCCGTACTTGGCGGCGAGGTCCGACAGCTTCTTTTCTTCAACCACCCTGGTAATCTCTCCGGCCTTTAGCCGTTTCAGATCCTCAAACCCCTGGGCCACGCCGGTCGCCGGATCATTGAAGGCGCCTTCTAGTCTTGTCTCTTCGGTGGGATGGGTCCCGTAAGTTGCGACGCCCAACTGGAAGAAGTATTGATAGAGATCCGGCGCCGAAATCGAGGGCAGTTTGCCAGGACTGCCAAAATATTCGCGGTAGGTATCGAGGGTCGCGGGTGCTTTGCCCACGTTGCAGCCGCGTATCTCGATGTGTGTCGTAGTGTCGATCTTGCTCTTAACGCTGCGTAGCTTCTTAAGATAGGGACCTCCGACACCCTCCTCTACGGATTTCTTTATTCCTTTCTTGAGCCGTTTCTTTCCCTTACCATCATCCTCGATGAACGGATCGGCAAATTTATCTGCTTCATTCTTCTTCAGAGGGTCAAAGACCTCCTTGGCAGCCTTCATCACCGGGGTGACGCTCGCCCTCAATGTCGCTATCGCCTTTGTAGCGTCCTTCTGCAGGTCTTTCGCCAGCGCCTTGACGACCACTTCGCCGTAGATCTTGATCCGCAAGCTATTGAATTGTTTTAGTTCGTCGACGTTTGGGATTGTCGCCTTGCCGCCGGTATCCATCTGCACATCTTCCAGGTATCGCTCGTCGACGATGCCCCGCATCAGGATGCCGAGCGCGCTCTCCTCGGTAGGCGTAGCGGTTCCGACGCCTAAAGCAGCCAGAGCCGCTGCTGCGGTTGCGTCCTTGCGCAGGAGTCCGAGCACCTTAGTGAAAAAAGTTTCGGAGACGATATGGAGTCCGGTGAAGTGTTTCAGGAAGCGTTCTTCAGTCGTGAATCCCGCTTGATCCGGACCGAAATCGGCGGGTGACAACTCCGGTAACAGCCCGAGCCAGATTCCCGACTTTGATCCGTGCGAAACTATGCGAAACGACTCTATTGTCTTTTTGGCACGGTCCAAATCATTCAGCACGTCGAGCATGGTTGAAACACGTTTGACATTCTTTGTGTAACCCCACCGTTTGTAGAACTCCGCACCTGCGTCCAGGTAGTTCGCCGGACCGTGCGTTGAAACGTAGGTGCCGTGCTCGGCTCGATGGAGCATCTGCACCGATCCGGTATGCGAAGAAACCGAAGGCCTGCCGCCGCTCATCGCGATGTCTGCGGCGCTGTCAGCTTCGCGCTCAAAACCCGACGAGCTCGAACCGAGCTTCAGGGGTACGCTGCCGGAAAACTCGCGTCCCCGATGCTGCGCGACGTGAGCCAATTCGTGAGCCAGCAGATGCAAACCCGCAGTTGTAGACGGCGTGTACTGACCAGCTTCGAATGCAATGTCCCGGCCCGCGCTGTAGGCGAAAGCGTTTAAGGCGGAAGCGGATTGGGCCGCCCGCGAGTCTGTGTGAATTCGGACCTGATCAAAACTGAGTCCGAAACCTGACTCCATAAACTCGCGCGTAACTTCATCGAGCCGCTGACCTGGTGCGCGCAAGACTTCACTGATAAGCGAGCCGGCCCGCGCGTCGATTCCGTAGCCCATACCTGTAGTGGCTCGTCCTCCCCCTGAATCGAAGTCGTTGCCAGCCCAGCCTCCACCTGGACTAGAGTTCAGAAGCCGGCCGACGGCGGCATTTCCGACAGCACGTTGCAAACCGAGCAGCCCGGACTCGCAGCTCGCGGGACCCTCGCCTGACGAGGATCGCGATGTCGAGGGCGCCGGCTTGCTCGTTGTGTTTGTCGAAGATTTTGCAGCCGCAGGTTCAGCCATTGTTATGTCCGATACATTTGTCGCCGTTTACGCAATGCGAACGACGGTTCTTATTTCGCCGGTCTTCTAATGACCTAAGGTTCAAGCCGTATTTTGGGTTTCTTCGGCCTGCGTCTTAGTCCTTCGTAGTACAGAATCACCACCCTGCGATCACGACCCCGGTCACCCTTCTCGTCCACAGCAGTGATCGGTTCTTCCGCGCCCTTCCCAGTCACCGATATGATCTTGGCTGCCTCAACGCCTCTTTTCACCAGGTTGTCGCGCACGGCTTCGGCGCGGTCCACCGAAAGCCCCTGATTGAACGCCTTCTCACCTGTCGTATCGGCGTGGCCCACTATCGTCAGTTCCGCATTTGGGTTCGAGATTGCCTGATCTGCCAGATCCTTTAGCCTTTCCTTGTGCTTTGGCGGGATCGCCGCGCTCTCCAGCTTGAATTCATCGACGACCCATTCGGTCGTCATTCCTAACCGATAACTCATGCCCGGTTCGAGCAACTCGAGCTTCGGGGTCTCAGGTTCCGGGGCGCGATCGCCGACACTGAATTTCTTGCTCTCCTTTTTCACCGTCTCCTCGACGGCGGTATCCGGCGGCCGAACCAGATCCATGTCCCGTTTTATCTTTCGGATCTTTTCTTCCAACGCTTTTTTCTCTGCTGAGTTCTTTGGCTTAAACATGTCGATCGCGCCCTCGAAATCGCCTTGCGCGATCTTACCCAGTGCCTCCGCGCCTCGTTCGATCTCGCGAGCCGGCACTCCGCCGACCGTCCACCCTTTGTCGCCGTAGCCGATTCCCTCTTCAAGCGCCTTATCCAGAAGTTTGCCAAGGAGGTCCTCGGCGGACTGCCGCTGGACGCCGGGAACGACGCCGGTCGCCCCCAACTGAGGATGTGCGCCAGTCGCTGCCGCTGACGCCGCTCGATCTGCCTCGGCTTCAAAGACATCTCCGGGCTTGTTGATTAGCTGCGGCGAGACTTGATCCGAGCGTTCCTGTTGAACAACGTGAGCCAGCTCGTGCGCGATCAAGCGCCTGCCGTCGGTTGACTGCGGAGATGGAGCGGCTGGGCCCATATAGATGTCGTGCCCCTGAGTCACCGCCTCGGCATCCAGCGAGGCTGCCTTTCCCTGGGCGCCGGCGTCGCTGTGAACTCGAACATCTCTGAAGTCGGCCCCAAAAGCCTGCTCCATCCTGCGGCGTGTTGAGGCTTCAACCTGGTTGCCGCCGGCTGTGCCTTCGAGCAACCGGTTCACCGATCTGTTTCCCGCTTCACGAAGAGATTCAGGCAGCCCGTCGCGTTCATCCGATCCGCGGCGCGGCAGGTCCCGGCCGTCAGAACGTGCGCGTTTCTTCTCACCCGGGACGGCGCTGGAACCCTGGTCTTTTGGTACTCGTCTGGGTCGCCTGCTCATGAAAACTCTCCAAGCTCGCTGGGAGTTAGCGGCTTACCCAATTTCTGGTACTCACGGTGAGTGGCGTGAATCACATTCGACATGGTCACCGATCCGCCGTTGCTTGCCGCAAGAAATGCCGCACCGAGAGCAATGTTTTTGATATTCCCGCCGCTTAGCTTGAAACGGTGCGATAGCCATTCAAAATCAACGCTGTCGTCGAGCGCGATCGCCCGGGGCCAAATGCCCTTCCAGATGAGCAATCGGCTGGATTCGTCAGGAAACGGAAAGTGAATGGTGAACGCGAGCCGCCTGGTGAACGACTCGTCCAGGTTTGCCTTCAGGTTCGTCGCCAGTATGGCTACTCCCTCATACTCTTCCATCTTCTGAAGCAGGTAAGAGATCTCGATATTCGCGTAGCGGTCGTGCGAATCTCGCACCTCTGATCGTTTTCCAAACAACGCATCAGCTTCATCAAAGAACAGGATCGCGTTGGCATCCTGGGCGGCGGTGAAAACGCGGTCCAGATTCTTCTCGGTTTCGCCGATATACTTGCTGACAACTCCGGAGAGATCGATTTTGTATAGATCGAGGTCCAGCTCCTGGGCGATGATCTCGGCGGCCATTGTCTTACCCGCGCCTGAGGGTCCGGCGAACAGCGCATTGACGCCCTTTCCAAGAGTCAGCTTCTTGCCAAAGCCCCACTCGCCCATCACGCGATGGCGATGTACGACCCGCTGGCAGATCTCACGCATCTGGCAGAGAACCTGCTCGGGCAGCACGATGTCGTTCCAGGTGTAGATGGGCGTCACCTTGCGCGCGAGGCTGTTGAGCCTTTGACCGGATTGTGCCCGGCAGGCCGCCGACAAATCAGCGCGGGTTATTTCTCGATCGCCGGCAGGGCGCCACAACGTTGCGCTTCGCGCGGCGAGCAGCGCGTTGCGAATCTGCCCGGGAGTGAAGCGGAACTTGCTGGCGAGCTCGCCGAAATCGACGGTAGCTGAAATCTCAAAATTCTCCGCAAGCAGCTGCCAGACTCGTACCCGCTCGGCGTCATCTGGTGAGGGCAGATCCACTGAGACAAACGCGAGGTCTTCGGATTCGCGCGGCCTCCACGCCTGTTCCCCTAAGAAGAAGGTCACCCACGAACACTCCCTTGCGACTTCCAGAAGCAGATCAATCGAGCTTCTGTAACTGTCGCTTCCGGTTAGGGCATCGAGGTTCTCAAAACAGAGGGCTGCGGGCTGAAGCAGAGCTTCGCGACCGGCCAGCCAGGCCATTTCATCAACCGGGAGCGGTGCGGCGAGCATCTTCGCCGCATCGACGATCAGCAATGGAAGACCCATCTCCGACGCGCCGATCTGGGCAATTGCCCGTCTGCCCGACCCGTCAGCACCGTTGATTTGCACTCCGAGCGCTCGCCGTGACTCGGCTGATATTTCGAAGTTCATTCGGATCAGTTGCATCACCCGGCTACGAGTCTCCACAGTCACGGCATCGGCGAGCTCGGATTCTCCATTCACAAGCGAAGTGCTTTCCTCGAGCCGGCCATCTATTCGCGACGTACCAAGAAGGTAATCGACGATTCGGTCATCGAGTTTCAGGAAGCGAGACAAGAGAGGCGTGCGGCCTTCCGGTGCGCTATCAATCAGGTGGATGAGCCTGTATTTGAGGAGCGGTGACTGAGGCTGAAACGCGAGGCGCGCTGCGAGCCGTTCGTGGTGCGCCGCGGCGGCAAGCTTTAGCACCAGATCCACGCCTGGCTTCTTTCGGGTCACATCATCTTGTAACCACGCGTACAGCTTTTCATAACGTCGATCCAACTCCGGAGCCAGACAGATGACCAGACATTGCTCTTCGAATCTGCTCAGATTGAAGACTCTCGACAGGTGCGGAAGTGCGAGATAGACCTTATCCGGAGAACTCGCAAGTCGCCGCTCATGGATTTCTTTATCCAGTCGAGCTAGAGCTTCGATCGTCTCCCGGCTATCGGATTCGGCTGGTTCTGCATCGTCGGAGCGCTCCGGAACCTCAGCCATCCGGCGAAGCAACATTGCAATCTCTGCGTCCGATACCACCAGCCCTTTAAACTGATCTAGAGGGTCGGCGGGCTGGCTCTTCCACTGGTTGAGGACCTGAAGCTTGATCAACAGATCCAGACGCTTCAACTCATCGGCCAGATGGCTCCAACTGGAGTTGTAAGCAGCAAACCCCTCGGTGGATTCGGTTATGGTGTCATTGTTCTCCTGAGGAGTTAGGGACAAGTTGGTAGCCTCGGGTTCTGAACTCATTCCTGCTGTCGCGGTCTGCTGCGTTTTCGCGTCTGGTAATTCCGGGAGCGGGTTAGCCTCCCGTAAGTTGTCTCCATTGATTAGCTATCAGTTTCATCGAGCGTCCCCGATCGCGATGGCCGCCTCGCCTTTTGCTGCAGAATTGACTTGACCTGTTTGAGCTTGCGGGGATTGATTTTGTAGCGGGTCTGGGAGTCACGTCGCTTGTTTTCAAGCACGAGGCCTTTTTCGACAAGCTGGGACAGAGCCTGCTCGACCTGGGTAATCCGTGATTTTATCTCCTGTTCCAATAACCACCACTCGACGATTCCCTGTAGCGTGTCCTGAGCATCTGGATGTTCGGACAGATAGGCCAATATGTCGTAAGCCATTTCCGACTCTTCGATTGTGGAGCCGTTGGGCTTCAACTCAGCATCCTTCGCCTTTCATCAGTGGCAACCGGCGAACCAGAGGCTAAGTCACTGATTCGCATTGAGGGCCAAAGCACCAAGTCGGACTATATTGTCCGTGTTGAAAAGTCCCGATCCGCGGATTTAGTGGGAAGTGACAAAAAGAAGGTAGGACAGAATTGTCCGGTAATAAATGTCTCGTTTGGTCGGATGCCTACGTAGCGTAGACTTTAGTCACTGGAGTTTGGATGTTTCTTTTGACAACCCACCAACGGCGAGACAGTCTGAAAAACGATTGAGGCCGGCCCCCCCACCGACCCCGCGTCGGTGGGAGGCGCGACTCCCAGGCTAAACCCTCGCGAGAACCACTAGCCCTCCACCGACCGCGCGTCGGTGGAGGCACGACTGAGTGGCTACACGGCGCTAACCCGCGCAGCGCTCCACCGACCCCGCGTCGGTGGAGGCACGACT
>DASRIZ010000516.1:0-14331 GCA_035649735.1 Blastocatellia bacterium
TGGAAGCTAAAACCTCGCGAGAACCGCCGGCCCTCCATTGACCCCGTGTCGGTGGAGGCAACGACTGGAAGCTAAAACCTCGCGAGAACCGCCGGCCCTCCACCGACCCCGTGTCGGTGGAGGCAACGACTGGAAGCTAAAACCTCGCGAGAACCGCCGGCCCTCCATTGACCCCGTGTCGGTGGAGGCAACGACTGGAAGCTAAACCTCGCGAGAACCGCCGGCCCTCCACCGACCCCGCGTCGGTGGAGGCAACGACTGGAAGCTATGACCGCCGTCACGAGGAAACGACTGTAAGCCTGTAGGTGGTCAGTCGCGCCTCCACCCACCGGGTTAGAGGAGAGTCGGCATTTCTCGCGAGTCGTTGCCTCCACCGACACGGGGTCGGTGGAGGGCTGGCGGTTCTCGCTATTGGTTAGCCTGGCACTCGCGTCTCCACCGACACGGGGTCGGTGGAGGGCCGACTCAATTGCTCACGGCGAGGCTGTGCTTTTTTCGTTTCCAAACCTGTCAGTTGTAGCAGTACTCAACCCTTACGGTCAGAAATACAATCGCAACTGGGTTCTTTTGAAGTGATGGTCGTCGTGAAGCCAGAGGAACATTGAAATTACCGGCGATCGACTTTGGAAGGCGCCGACTGACGGCGAAAGGATCCGTCCGAATCGTCAATAGACTCATCAACTTGGATTAATTTGAGCACGGAGGCATTGAAAAAATGTCGCTCATGAAAAACACGAAAGCGAAGACCCGATTACTGCCAGTCTCTCTTGCCATCGTCGTGCTCTGCGTCCCGGTATGGTTGACTGCGCAGAACGGCGGTATCGACCCGTTGCCGTCATGGCGAGATGGACCCGCCAAACACGCAATCCTCGAGTTCGTTCACCAGGTTACCGATAAGTCCGGGCCTGGGTTTGTGAAACCCGAGGAGCGCATCGCCACCTTCGACGATGATGGCACCCTGTGGCCGGAGTGGCCACGACACATCAATCAGATCCAGATTGTATTTGCCCGTCAGCGAGTGGAGCAGATGGCAAAAAACCACAAGGAGTGGAAGTACCAGGCGCCGTTCAAAGCCATTCTCGATGACGATGACAAAGAGCTTGAGAAAGATCTATCCGATCTATGGAACAGGCTCGATCTATTGCGGGCAACTCATGACGGCATGACCGTCGATGAATTCAAATCGACGGTGCGAAACTTTGTGGCTACCGCCCGCCATCCCAAGTTCAAGGTACCCTACACCCAGGTGGCGTATCTGCCGATGCTCGAGCTGCTCGCTTTGCTTCGCGCAAATGAGTTCAAGGTCTACATCGTGACAAGCGGAGGAGCCGACTTTATCCGCGAGCTTTCAGAACAGGTCTTTGGCGTCCCGCGCGAGTGCGTCATAGGCTCAACTCCGGAGTATGAATACAGGGAGACATCCGGGGAAGGATACCTGGTTCGGAAGCCAAACGTAGAGACCTTCAACGACAAGTCCGCAAAAGCCGAAAACATCCAACTCCATATAGGACGCAGACCAATCTTGGCAGCTGGAAACAGCGACGGGGATCTCGCGATGCTCGGTCTGACAGCCGGCGGGAAGAAGCCTTTTCTAAACCTGCTCGTACGACACGACGATGAAGAACGAGAGTTCGCCTATGACAGCAATAGCGCGAAGGCACTCGAAAAGGCGCGTTCGAACGGCTGGACGACGATCAGCATGAAGAACGACTTCAAGGTGGTCTTTTCGTTCCACGAGGAATAGCTGAACCGCTGAGACGATTCCCGTGATCGATTTCAACGAGCAGAGGAGGCATAGGTATGAAACCGATACGCGCCAATTATTCAATAGCCGTGGCTCTGACTGTGGCGTTTGCTTTTTATTACTCTGCCTTTGCGCAGGTACCACTCGAAAAAGGGCCGAGCACTGATGATGTAGCTAAGGAAACCGGTAGAAACGAGACCACAAAGGAAAGTAAAACCCGTTCTGGCAAACCTGCTGAGACTCCCGCCAAAAACACCTCGACAGACGAACTCATCGGCCTCTTGCCCCGCGATATCCTCACCTCTCGTACTGGAACTCCAGAAACCAGGATGCCTTACTTTTCTGCGCTGGTCTCGTCACCGGTTTCCGTCAAACAACCGGGCAGCGATGATCACCGGGTACTCGCAAAGCAGCTTCTGAATCCGGCGGCTTCCCTATCGAGGATTTCTTTTGAAAGCAATCTCGACCTGGCGCTTGCGGCCAATCGACAAGGAAATCGGAACAGGAGCGAAAACAATCCGGCTCAACTCGCAAAGCAACTTCTGAATCCTGTGTCTTCTCTCGCGAGGATTTCTTTGGAAAGCAATGTCGACTTCGCGCTTGCGGCCGATCGAGAAGGCTACCGCTACATCATGAACCTCGAGCCGGTACTCCCATTCGTGCTTGGCGAGAATTGGAGTTTGATATCCCGCACAAGAATACAATTGGCGCAACAGGACGGAATCATAGAAAGCTCCGTCCAAAGCGGGCTCGGCGACATGCTTCAGAGTTTCTTCCTTTCGCCGCGCAACAGCGGGCCGGTTTTTTGGGGGGCTGGCGCGGCGCTGCTGATTCCCACCGCTACCGACACTCAATTGGGAACCGGCAAATTCGGGCTCGGGCCGGCGATTGCTGCCGGCAGTCATAGTGGTCCGTGGACCTACAGCGTGTTGGCCCGACACATTTCGTCCGTCGCCGGTCACTGCGACCGGCAGGATGTGAGCTGGACGTTCATTCGGCCGTCTGTGGCCTTTACTACCAAGTCCGCATGGATCTTTGCGCTCGACGCTGAATCAACGTACGACTGGGTTAACAAGCAGTGGTCGGTGCCGATCCACGTCGAAGTTTCCAAGATCCTAAGTGTTGGCAGGCATCCGGTGAGCTTCGGGGGCGCCCTGACATGCTGGGCAGCGACGCCGCCCGGTGGTCCCCAGGCCTGCGGAGTCAGGTTTATGATCACCCCGCTATTCCCGGTGAGATAACAGCCTAAACGTCGCCGGGAAGGGGTTTAGGTCCCTCTCACCGGCCAGTTCGAGAAAGACGGGCACTGGCAGTTTTTCTGTGCCCGCCTGTCAAAACTGACAGTTATCAATATCCCTTTGCATCGATAGAATCTCCCGGTGATTTCGTGATCAAGGCGCCCGGGGATCCATCTGTAATAGCGCAGGAGCCGAAAACTCAGGAGCATTTATGCTAATGACTAACACCCGTCCAACGACGCTTTTCCCGGATGGCTATCGCGCCTCCGGGGTAGTGCTCGACATTGCCGCTCTACCTTCACGCTATGGTATTGGCGATGTTGGACCGAGCGCGTTGAGCTGGGTCGATCGACTTCGCGATGCCGGGCAAGGCTGGTGGCAAACCATTCAGTTGGACAGCCCTCGATGCGCTGACTACGGTTCATCGTTCGGCGCCAACACGCTGCTTCTTAGTCCGGATTGGCTGATAGAGGACGGGCTACTAACTCACCGCGACTGCGAATGCGTCAACTTCGCGGAAGGCTCAATCGATTACGATGCCGTTGTGCCGTTCAAACACTGGCTTCTGGAAAAGGCCTGGACGAGATTCAACCAGGGGGAGCGCAAAGACCTGCGTCATTCTTACGAACAATTCAGAAAGAAACAGGGGCACTGGCTGGAAGACTATGCGTTGTTTCGCGCGCTTAAATTGAAATATCGAAAAGCCCATCACCTCGAATGGCCATCTAATCTGGTCCGGCGCGATCAGTCTGCGATTGCAGACGTCCGTCAAGAACTCGCGAAAGAGATCGATCAAGTGCGGTTTTCAGCCTTTCTCCTATTTCGACAGACGCGTCGGCTAAAGCAGTACGCAAACCAAAACGGGGTGCGTTTGATAGGAGACTTACCTTTCTTCATCTCCGCCGACTCCAGCGAATCATGGGCCTGTCCCGAGCTGTTTGTGAGTGATACACACTACACGCCATTCACCACGACGGACTTGGTTCCAATCTGTTTCAGCTCAAACGAGCGGATGAGCTCCGAACACGATACGGGCTCACTGAGTCGTGTGAGCTACCGCTGGTGCGTCGACCGCTTGCGCGCCCTGCTGGAGCATGTTGACGTTGCTCGCGTCGACGTGCGCGCGCTAGCTGCCCCCTGGCATGCAGCGGACGACGCCCGGCCGGTTCGACGCGGCGCAAGCGGCGCGGATAAGCACCTGACTGGACTGATTGCCGACGCCGTCCCGTCGTGCCGTACGGAGGTATCCGCGTCTCGCGATCTTTTTCATGTGCCGTCAACGCGGGTCCTGCAATTCGCCTTCGACGGCATCCCAGACAATCCGCATCTTCCGCAAAACTACAATCCCGATTCAGTCGTGTACATTGGCCGGAACGGTACGAAAACGCGCGAGTGGTTTGAGAAGTTACCGGATGCCCAACGCGCGCTCTTGTGTGATTATTTGAAGCACCCAATTGGGAAAAGCACGGAAGTTGCCTGGGAACTAATTCGGCTCGCGTGGTCCTCATCAGCGGCACTCGCGATGGTTTCGTTACAGGACCTGCTCAATGTGGAGGATCAGCTGAAACAATCGGATGGCGACGGCGACCATCACCGGTGGCGCTGCAGCGAGGAGACACTATCGGCGGCCGCCTTCTATTTGTTGCGGGATCTGACCAAGAGGTCTAACCGCTCGGCCCAGGCAAAGGCAAAGACCTTAACGCATACTGCTCGGGAACCGCGAACCGGGGTTGAGATCGGTTCTGTGCCGTGTGCCACATAGCATTCTTCCGCAGGTCTCGTGCTCTAGCTTTATTATTGCTTCGGCTGTAAAGACTACCAGTTATCCGACGCTCAGCTAATGAATATAATTAATGATGAGATGGAACGTCGGAGGCCGCGATCAGGCGAGGCCGTTATGTTGACAAGCGGCGGCGGTTGGAGCTCCGCCGCACGACAGCGAATCGACTAATCGCTGGGTAGTCCGCACAACGAACAACGCCAGGTCTCGCTCAAAGCAGTAAGGGCGGGATCTGGCGTCGATTTTTTTGCTCCACAAAATCTTGTCGCGGGTTGCGTGAAATGCGTTTTACGGAGTTGTCTGCGGCGGGAAGTTATAACGCGCCAGAACTACGGTTATATTGTCATCGCCGCCTGCCCTCAACGCCGCGTCAATAAGTGCCCGGCACGCAACTTCGGCTGATTTCGCACCGCGCAATATGGAACCGATCGTTTCGTTATCAACACTTTCGGTCAGCCCGTCAGTGCAAAGCATCAACTGATCGCCGTTGTGAAGATTCAAATGTTGCACGTCGGGATCTGAAGGATTCGCAGTTGAGCCGAGCGCCGCCGTCAGCACTCGCCGCATGCCTTTTACTTTTTCGTCCTCTTCCCGTGCCACTCCTGCCTCGATCATCGCTTCAGCCAGAGTGTCGTCCCTGGTCAATTGATGGAGTGTGTCACCGCGAAGCAAGTAAGCACGAGAGTCGCCGATGTGTCCAACAAAGAGATCAGCACCAAGACTAACGGTGGCGGTCAACGTCGTGCCCATGCCGGCGAGTCTTGGATCTCTCGCCCCGTGCTCCCTCAAGGCTTTGTCGATCTGCTGGAAGCGCTGGACGACTCGGCGCTTCACAGTCACAGCCTTGCGTCGATTCATCCTCATTACCCAGTCCGGCGTCTTCGCTACCAGATCGACAAGCTTGCGCAGCGCCATGCTGCTGGCTAGTCCGCCCTCAGGCATTCCACCCAGTCCGTCGGCCACCACCATCCCGTAAGCTGTCTCCTCAACACTCGAAGGAAGCGCTCCGGCGGGCAGATTTGAAAGGACGGATTGCAAAGAGCGATCGGCGCGAATGACCAGATAATGATCCTGGTTGTCTCGTCGCACGCTTCCGATGTGGGATTCCGCGCCAAAATCTACTTCAACCAGCGATGAAGCGGGATGTTCAAGATTCAGTTCTTTTGAAGCGCCGTGAAGCTCGGCCGTCTCTGACTGTTCAACTCGTTTTGCATTCGCTGTCACAATCAAACCTCCATGCCTCAAGAATCGGTTCGAGCTCGCACAAACAAATAGTTCAATATGCAGGCTAAGCGATTTCAAAACGAGAAACTACTGGTAAGAATCACAGGTCGCGAGCGGTTTCTGATGCGTTTACAACCATACGAGACAGCCACCTGTCAGAGATTTTTCTTCAGGCTGTCAACAATTTCAGTACCGCCGCGATTCCTACGGACATAACATCAATTTGAGACAGAATCTGTTACCGGCTCAGGAACGGGCGGCTCAAGCCGCCAGGCGCTCTGCCGGTCTTGGAGGAGAAGATGGATATCTTCCTATTCTTGAGTAACCACAGTCATTACTGGGGCGTCCCACACGAACGGACGTCAGATAAACGGCTCATACAGACTTGCTATGAGTGCGGTGCAGAGCGCGAGATAACAGTCAATTTACGGCCGACCAGGAGCGTGCCCAAAGCCATGGAAGCCGTCAAGCCCGAGGCTGCTTGAACAAATGCTTCGCGAGCAGCCAGCAGCGCTTGGCCAGCACGCTTTCTCAACCCGGCGCTAGCGCCCGACTCCGAGAGCGTTCTGGCCAGGCAAAGTGGCGTCAGACGCTGTAACAGAACTGCCAGTAATCAAACCCGTCAGACCTGTAATCTTTTCCAGCAATACCTGTCAAAACTTACAGTACAAAGCCCGGTAGCCTCCCCGTAGAATCGGCGTGCGAGTCGGCCCTTGCGAATCGGCAGCACGCTACCAAAGAGGAGGAAGGCAGATGCAGTCCAAAGTTGAAACGAGTTGGAGAAGGCTTTTTGTAGTTACCCTTATTGGGGTCGCCTTCTGCGTAACGGATCGGCAGGCGTTAGCCCAGGAACCCGAAAAGGTCACGCCCGAGGTGCAACAACTGAAAGAGAAACTCCAGAAGCTGGAGCAGACGGTCCAGGAGCTAAAAACGCAATTGGCGGATATTGACAAGCCGAAGTTAGTACCCGCGGCCGACGTAAAACCCGCACAGCCTGCCGCCTCGACCGCGGCCGATTCAACCACGGCAAGTACAAATAAAAAACAAGACACTAAGAAGGGCGAGAGCACACTTTCCGTGTACGGCTTCGCGATGCTGGACGTGGGCTACCAATTCAATCAGAACCATCCGGATTGGTTCGACACCGTTCGACCGACCAAGCTTCCGGCCTTCAAAGATCAGTTTGCGCCCGACGGAAAAACTTACTTTGGCGTCAGACAGAGCCGTCTTGGGGTGAAGTCGACCACCCCAACCGAATTCGGAGAGTTAAAGACGGTCTTCGAGTTCGAACTGTTCGGCACTGGAATTGACGCTGGACAGACAACCTTTCGACTGAGACATGCGTACGGCGAGCTTGGCAATTTCGGCGCCGGTCAATACTGGACCGTCTTCGGGGATACCGATGCCTTTCCAAACATCCTCGAATACTGGGGACCCAATGGGCTTGTCTGGTTTCGCAACGTCCAGGTTCGATGGATGCCGATCAAGGGAAACAACTCTTTAACCCTGGCGCTCGAGCGGCCTGGCGCGAGCGGCGATCAGGGTTTGTTCGTCGACCGCATCGAGCTGCAAGGAATCAGGCCCAAGCTAGACTTGCCCGACCTAACCGGCAATGTCCGATTCAATCGAGGCTGGGGTCATGTTCAGCTTGCCGGAGTGGTAAGAAGGATCAGGTGGGTGGATACGATCAACGACGAGTTTGATCTCAACGGAACTGAGTGGGGTTGGGGAGTCTCGGTGAGCTCGGCTCCGAAATTCGGCAAGAACGACGTTGGTCGGCTTGCTTTCGTCTACGGCGAAGGCATCGAAAACTACATGAACGACGCGCCGGTTGATATCGGCATCGGATTAAACACTGCGACCAATATCAATCTCAATCCGGCAAGACCAATCAAAGGCGTTGCCCTCCCGGTTCTCGGCGTGTCGGCGTTCCTTGATCACACCTGGAGCAAGCAGTTCAGCAGCGCCATCGGATATTCGCTGGTGAACATTGAAAACGCCAACCGGCAGTCCGCCGACGCCTACCACCGAGGCCAGTATGCGCTCACCAACCTGCTCTACTACCCGTACGAGAACGTGATGGTTGGCGGTGAGTTTCAGTGGGGAAGACGTGAGAATTTCCTGGACGGGTTCGCCTCGAATGACTACCGCATCCAGTTTTCGTTCAGGTACAACTTCTCGAAAGTTTTTGGCCTCTGACGCCGTTTTGAAAACACATGCTTGAGGCTAACCCCGATTCCCTCCGCGAAAGCGGTCGTAATCCTTAAGGGCGACAAACAGGATTATCCGTATTGGGAAATGGACAACGGCGAATGCAAAGGGATTCACATCGAGTTCTAACTGTTTGAAACGCCCGATTGCATCGATACGCCCCGGCAAGCGAGTTCCTTTTGAACCTGTTGGTTCCGTGTTCCAGCCCGCGCGGTCGCGCAAGCGATAAACCGGGCTGGAACAATGCGGAGTCACATAGCCGCTGAAAAATGATCCAGCCCCCATGCTGTGCATTTTTCAAGGAGTATCTGTCAATCCTGACAGTTATTCCTCTCGATCAACTCTGATTAACTTGAACTGAGGCAAAGAAACCTGGACACGCGAAGCGATGAGCGTGCGCTTGCAACACGCGCGCTTGATTGAACGGACAACCCAGTGAACAAAGAAGTGAACAAGAACGGAGGTGCGCTATGAAAACAAACGCCTCAGGATCGGGTTCAAGAAGTGCTTTTCGATACACCGTTGTCATCATATTGTGCGCAATATTGGGTGCGGTGTTGCTCGTGCCGGACAGAGGAGTAACGTCCGCTCCAAAGGCTCCGGTGGTTGTGGAGCCGACCGCAACGGCGGCCCAGGACGCAGCAAGAATTCCACCTGAACAGCTTGATTCTCTTGTGGCGCCGATCGCCATCTTTCCTGACCCGTTGTTAAGCCAAACGCTGGTTGCTGCCACTTATCCGCTGGAACTCGTGCAACTCCAACAGTGGCTCGGCAAAAACACGAGTCTCAAAGACAAAGCTCTTGCGGACGCCGTATCGAAACAACCCTGGGACCCAAGCATTCAGGCGATGGCCCCGCTTCCCGACCTGGTGAAGCGGTTGACGGACGACCTTCAATGGACCACCGATCTTGGCAACGCTTTTCTGGCGCAGCAGGGTGATGTGATGGACGCGGTTCAACGGATGCGCCAAAAAGCGCAGGGAACCGGAGCTCTGGCATCCAACCAACAGCAAACTGTCGAGACACAGGTCGTCGAGGGCAAGACAGTAGTAATCGTCGAGCAGGCGAATCCCGAAGTCATCTATGTGCCTTCCTACGACCCGGCGATCATCTACGGCGCGCCTATCTACCCCTATCCTTCAATCTATTACCCGTCTTACCCGACCGGAATAGTCGCGGCGAGCGCGATATCTTTCGGAGTTGGCTGGGCCATGGGGGCAGCGTGGGGAGGAGGCGGCTGGGGTTGGGGATGCGGCTGGGGTGGCAACGACATCAACATAAACCGCAACAACTTCTATAACCGAAACACAAACATCTCCGGGGGAAACCGCGTCAACAATATCAGCGGAAGCGGAAATAGGTGGCAACACAATCCGACGCATCGCGGTGGAGCCCCTTACGGCGACCGGAATACCGCCAACAGGTTTGGCGGAACCACTCGCGGAGATTCACTCGCCAATCGCCAGTCAAACGCGCGGCAACAGGTCGGCAGACAAGGTGGCAATCTCAGCAGCACCGACCGAGCACGCAATACTGGCGCAGGCGATCGTACTCGCACCGCCGGAACACGCGATCCGTCACGCACGGGGGGTTCTATGGATCGCGCCGGCGGTGTGAGCGATCGTTCCCGCACTAATACCGGCGGTGTGAGCGATCGCTCTCGGACAAACACCGGCGGCGTGAGCGATCGCTCCCGCACAGGCGGCGCCAATACAGGCGCTCGCTCTGGTGTCGCGGGCGATCGCTCAAGTCGACCCGGGGGTACTAGCCCCTCAAGCGGCTTAAGCAATCGCAGCGGTGGCGGCGGTGACCGCGTTGGCAGCCGCGATGTGGGGCGCAGCTCGAGCGGCAAGAGCGCGTTCGGAGGCTCCGGCGGCTACAGCGGAAGCAACGCCCGGGCCAGCAGCAGCCGCGGATCATCGAGCTTTGGTGGCTCAAGTGGCTCACGCGGCGGCGGTGGCGGCGGCATGTCCCGAGGAGGGGGTGGCGGTGGCGGCTCCCGAGGCGGCGGCGGTGGTGGCCGAGGTGGCGGCGGCGGCGGCCGCAGGAGGTAAGAAACATGACTCTGAGAAACACAAACTTGCACTCTGACCCTTTCAAGCGAACGTGCATACTTGTCCTGGTCACGTTGTTATCCCTTCTCACGCTGGGAGCAGGTGCGCAGACAGCTAGAAAATCGACAGCACCAGTTACCAGGGCCAAGACCTTCCCAACGGCACAAGCCGCCGCGGATGCGTTGATCGACGCCGCGGAAAAGTTTGACGTCGCTGCGCTAAAGGAAATCCTCGGGCCGGAAGCTCAAGACATCATCGATACCGGAGAACCGGTTCGCGATCGAGAGCAGGCCACGGAGTTCGCTCAACGTGCTCGCGAGAAGGCGACCGTTGCCGTAGACAGGAAAGGCAAGAGCCGCGCATTTCTCTCGATAGGCGAAGAAGGTTGGCCGTTCCCGCTGCCTATCGTGAAGAGAGCCAACGGTGGTTGGTTCTTTGACACAGTAGCCGGTCGCCAGGAAATCCTGTACCGGCGCGTTGGGAGAAATGAGCTCGACGCAATCGAGATCTGTCACGGCTTCGTTGAAGCTCAACACGAGTACGCGCTAACAAAACGCCAGCTCGGCGGTGTGAACCAGTACGCCCAGCGCGTCATCAGTACTCCTGGAAAGCAGGATGGGCTGGCCTGGCAAAACGAGGATAAAACGTGGGACGGCCCGGTTGGCGAAAACGTCGCGCGCGCTATTGAGAAAGGCTATGAGGCCAAGAATCAACCTTTTCATGGCTACGTTTTCAAAGTGTTAAAAGGGCAGGGACCCGCCGCGCCGATGGGCCAAATGGATTTCATGGTAAAGGGCGTAATGATCGGCGGATTCGCGATTCTGGCGGCCCCGGCCGAGTACGGCGTCACTGGTATTAAGACCTTCATGGTGAGCCACGACGGCGTGGTCTACGAGAAGGACCTTGGACGGGACACGCCAAAGCTGTTCGCGCAAATTGATCGGTTCAATCCGGACAAGACCTGGAGCCCGGTAACCGAATAATGCCAGCGTTGCTAACGACGTCGGAGGCGTCATGAAAAGAACGTATTTCTCCCCAGTTGCTACTGATGCGACCGCAAAGTACGAGTCGCATCCGGCCAGGCTCGCTGGCAAACCCACCGTCACGGCCTCCGACATGATCGCGGCGCAATGGGACCAGCATGGGTTCGTGCGTTGTTCTTCGGCCCTGACGAGCCTGGCCGCTCCTCTCTCAAAAAGCGAATCTGCACCCAGTTGCGATTTTGAAATTACCTTGCCTCAGTCGGCGCAACTCGATGATTGCGCGCAGAATGAATTCGATTCCGCCCGCGTTGATGCGAATCGTTGCCTTTTGACTGAGGGCGACGACTCCATTGTCTGCCTCGCCGCGCAGAGCGGCAAACTGCTCCTTAACCCCTACGAACCGCTGGAGGTGCTGTATGAGTAGCCCCTCAGCACCTCCAGCGACCTACCACCCCCCGGCCGTAGAAACGGGCGCAGGCACCTAAGGAACACGCAGGCAAAAGTAAAACGCAGGAGAACAAGATGATTGACGTAGACAACGCGACTGGATGACAACTCCAGTTCAATAGAGCAACTAACACGAAGCCGAACGCGAAGAACATTGAACGCCAGGTACAAGGCGACGAGTGAAGGACGAGTGAAGCGGGACTGGCCGTCACAGTGGTCCTCTGCTAGAGGAGGCGGCCGCAAGTCCAAGCAACAACTTCAACCTGATCGACGCTATGGCTCAAGCAATCGCACATACTACGATTGACAAACACGACGCGCGCACCAACACGCGAGCCGCCATCACGGCCTGGCTGTTAGCGGCGATCTTCTTCTTCTATCAGTATTCGCTGCGATCGGTGCCTTCGGTGATGATGCCTGAGTTGTCTGAAGCCTTCGGACTCGGGGCGATGGGCGTCGCCTCGATGGTAGGCATGTTCTATTACGGGTATTCGCCGTTCAGTCTGATTGCCGGCGTTGCGTTGGATCGGATGGGAACCAGATTGCTGCTGCCCATCGCGGCGGCAGCTGTGGGGATCGGGGCGTTGCTGTTCGCGACTGGGAACACCGGAGCAGCGAGCGTTGGGAGACTTATCCAAGGAGCTGGGGGAGTTTTTGCGTTGGTGGGAGCAATTTACATCGCAACGAAGAACTTCCCTGCTTCCCAGGCCGCCACCTTGATTGGCGCGACTCAGATGTTTGGCATGGCTGGCGGGTCAGCCGGACAGCTTGTCGTCGGGCCTATGATAGGTGGCGGCCTTGCCTGGGATAGGTTCTGGATCGGGATGGGAATTGCAGGTTTGCTGCTCGGCGCCATCCTCTTTGTGCTGCTGGCGAAAGAACCCGCAATCGAGCAGGCTCATGGTTCCTGGAAAAGCTCATTCGGCACATTAGGCGAAGTCTTCAAGAATCCACAATCAATTCTATGCGGTTTGATTTCCGGGCTGCTTTTCATTCCCACCACAATCTTCGACATGATTTGGGGCGTGCGTTACCTTCAGGAGGCGCACGGCTTCGACTACGGGTCGGCGGTGTTGCGCTCGGCGACGGTCCCGATCGGATGGATCATCGGCTGCCCGCTTCTCGGTTTCATTTCAGACCGGATCGGACGACGTAAGCCCGTGATTCTCGGCGGGGCGACGGTCCTTTTCGGTTGCCTGGCGTGGATACTCTACGGACCTACGGATGTGTTCCCTCCTTACGTGCTCGGACTGGTCGCAGGAGTTGCGTCGGGCGCTGCGATGCTCCCCTACACTGTAATAAAGGAAGCTAACCCTCCCCGGGTTGGCGGGACCGCAGCTGGGGTTGTCAACTTCCTCAACTTTACCTTCAGCGCATTGCTGGCGCCGGTCTTCGGCGGGATTCTCCAACGCGTTTCCGGAGGAGCCGCGCCGATGCAACCCGAGCATTACCAGAGTGCGTTTATGCCCCTTCTGTTCGGCGTCGCTATCGCCATCGTCCTCTGTCTCCTGTTGAGGGAGACGGGACCGGCGGTTCGGGCCTCGTCATCCGGGGAGCCGGTTGAGGTGTGACATGAACTCACAACCGGGTACTCGGAAGTGCGAACGGCCATGCTGATGCTTTGGAGGCCGTTTCATCCGCGGTTCCACAAGCGTTGAGGCAAGAGCAATGTCCAGACTAGTGCTTATCAAAACGGGGGCTGTCGCAAGTTGGGTGATAGCTGCGTCTCTGCTCGCCTCCGTTTCGCTCTCGAAGCCGTATGCGCCAGGAGATGTCGGTACGCGAGGCGACGTCGTTTCCAACTCCGATGACTATCTTGGCAGCGAGGCCTGCATGGCCTGTCACGAGGAACAATTCAAAAGCTTCTCGAAGACCGCGCATTCACGTCTTGCAAAGGCCAAGTGGAAGAGCGAGCGCCAAGGCTGCGAGTCCTGTCACGGACCGGGAAAGGCCCACGTAGAGGGGGGCGGAGACAAGACAAAAATCAGGACCTTTGAGGGCGAGACCTCAAAGAAGATTTCAGAGAACTGCCTCTCCTGCCATGCCGGCCGGGAGGAGCATAACAACTTCCGTCGCGGCGAGCATTGGCGCAACGATATCGGATGCACCGATTGTCATTCCCCTCACGTTTCAGCGCGCGCGCATTACGTTGAGCCAAAGGGCGACGGTTCGTCATCGCTCCTGCCAGTCGGACCCTTCGCCGCACACGCCAGCAACCTCGCGCCGGAGTACATGCTGAGAAAACACGAAGCTCAGCTCTGCATGACTTGTCACAACGAAACCAAGTCTCAATTCAACAGGCCGTTCCATCACAGGGTGCTGGAAGGCGCGATGAAGTGCAGCGATTGCCATAACCCGCACGGAGGGTTCGAGCTGAAGCAAGCACGACTTGCTACAGGATCGGATGCCGCTTGCTTCAAGTGTCACGCGGACAAACAGGGCCCGTTCGTGTTCGAGCATGCGCCGATAAAGGTAGAAGGTTGCGCCGCGTGTCACGATCCCCACGGCTCGGCCAACCCCAAGCTGCTCAGACGCAGCAACGTGGCTCAACTCTGTATCGAATGTCACAGCAACATTGGCACGGTGTCAGGAGAAGACCCTGCCGGGGCGGCGCAGGTTCCCCACGATCTCTCGAATCAGCGCTACCGGA
>DASRIZ010000517.1:0-4821 GCA_035649735.1 Blastocatellia bacterium
TCGGGAGTCGGAGGTCGTTCAATGCGCAAGCTCATTGCAGTAGGGATTCCGCTGATCATCGTCGCCGGTGCCGGGTATTACATCTACACGCACGGCTGGAAAAAGCCTGAGAGCATCAGTGCAATCTTTTCGTCGTCCGGTGATCCCGACACTTCAAGGAAGGTAAAGACGGCGCTTGGCCTCTCGAAACGTCTTGCTGGATTTAACATCAACGTAAACACCAGCGATGGTGTTGCGACGCTCAGCGGGCAGGTGCCCTCGGAAGATGTAAAGTCACTCGCCGGTGAGATTGCGCGCGATACCGCTGGAGTCAATGAAGTGAAGAATGAGATTGCGGTCGATCCCGCGACTCAACCCTCGAGCGAAAGAATTCACATTGAGGATCTCGAAATTCGGGTGGCGATACTCGAAGCTCTCGCGCACAGTCGCGAGCTTGGCGGTAGGAGTATCGACGTCAAGGTTGAAAACAGATCGGTCACCTTATCGGGATCGGTTGAAACTCCGACGCAGCGCAGCGGAGCCGAACAGATTGCCAGAGCCGTTGATGGCGTTGCCGGCGTGACGAATGAGCTGGTTGTTACAAACCCACAGGCGACCAGTGAGCCGCCAGCCGCAACCTCGCAGCCTGTTGATGCAAATGCCGACGTCGCCAAGAGAGTCGAGTTCGAGCTATATCGAACGAGTGCGTTCAACACCCAGACGATGCAGATCAAAGCCGAAGACGGCCAGGTGACGCTAAAGGGAACGGTGAGGTCTCGAGCTGAGCAGTTGCTGGCGGAACGTGTTGCACAATCGGTTAGCGGCGTTAAGGAAGTAACAAATGAGTTGAAGGTAGCGGCCTCGGCAGGAAAATAGAAGTTGTGGTTTAGCGCTCAGCCCGAAGTTTGGAACTCGCACGTCATGTTTGCAAACTTCGGCTTAAGGCCCGAATTAGAAACCGTGGTTGTTAAGAAATGGCCCGGCCAAAGCGTTTGATGTATTATCGCGTTCGCCGTTTGTGCGTTCGCGCTTTGGATATTTTCGCGACGGCTGTTTTGCGCATCGGGGCAGGGGAGCCCTCCCGCCCGAAACAGTGTTAAGGCGAAGGTGGAACGAGCAAAGTTCATAAAGCGGTGGCAACGCGTCGAGCTAAACGCCACACGGATATTCCAGCGTCTTCGTCTCCCCACCAATCAGAAGTATTTTGTCTTAACCATCACAATCGCCATAGCGTGTGGTCTGGTTGCAGTAAGCTACCACGTGCTGATCAAGCTGATCTCCGCAAACCTGATCGAGCGCGCGATCGCGATTCAGGGACCGAGCCGAACTGCCTGGATACTGATTATTCCAACCGCCGGGGGCCTCGCCGCAGGGCTGCTGCTTCACTACTTTGCCCCGGATGCGCGCGGCAGCGGTATTCCTCAAGTCAAGATTGCCTACACCATGAACTACGGCCGTGTCCCAATGCGAACGGCCGCGGGCAAAGCAGTCATTTCGGCGTTGTGCGTCGGGTCAGGTGCAAGCCTCGGACGAGAAGGTCCTACCGTTCAGATTTGCGCGGCCCTGTCTCATGCGATCGCGCGCATGTTTTCAATCCCCAGACGCAAGCAGATGAATCAACTGCCGGTCGGGGCCGCTGCTGCGATCGCCGCTGCATTCAATACGCCGATCGCCGCCGTTACCTTCGCTCTTGAAGAAATCATCGGCGATCTGAACCAGAAACTCGCCGCTTCGATCGTGATCGCCGCGGTCATCTCGGCCACCATCGAACGCACCCTGCTTGGCAAGAACCCGCTGTTCATGGGCGCAAACATTTATGCGCTCAATGCGGCAAAAGAACTTATTGCTTACGCGGCGCTGGGCATTACCGCTGGTGTTGTCGGAGTTGTGTTTTCGAAGTTGATTCTGTGGCTGCGGTTTGTCTTTCGCGATCGGCTGCACGTGCCGGGTTGGTCAAAGCCTGCGGTCGGCGGCGTGATAATCGGAGTGATTGGTCTCTGGCAGCCACACGCGCTCGGCATCGGCTACGATTTTCTGGGCACGGTGTTGAGGGGAGAAGATCAACTCGTCCTGAAGGCGGTACTGGCGCTGATGGTGGCAAAGATTCTAGCTTCGGCGTTCAGCTATGGGTCGGGGATGTCGGGCGGCGTGTTGGGACCTTCGCTCTTTGTTGGTGCGATGCTTGGCGTCGGTGTGTGGCACGCGCTCATGGCTGTGTCGCCGGACGCTGCAATCGCTCGCGGAGGGTTTGCGCTTGTAGGGATGGGAGCGGTATTCGCTGCGGTGGTTCGGGTGCCGATTACCTCGATCCTGCTGATTTTCGAGATGACTTACAACTACGAAATCATCCTGCCCTTGATGATCGCCAACGCCATTGCGTACGCGGTAGCGTCGCGTCTAACTCCACTTTCGATTTATGAGTCCTTCTTATTTCAGGACGGGATACATCTCGGCAACGCGCCAAACACGGATGTGCTATCGAGGGTAACCGCCGCTTCGGTAATGACGCAGGATGTGGTGACTTTACCTGATGACATAACCGTTGCGGAGGCGCTGGGGGTCGTCGGCGCGCTCGAATTCAATGGATATCCGGTGTTAAGAAATGGCGCGATGGCAGGATTAATTACCACAGGGGACCTTAGACGACTCGAAGCGGAAGGCCGCCAGAATGAGATGATCGAAGCGGTAATGACGAGAAAGGTTGTTCATGCCCATCCCGATCAAACGCTTGATACGGTGGTGCTCAAGCTCGCTCAGCGAGAGCTCTCACAGCTGCCGGTCGTTTCGCGTTCGGATGACAGTCGATTGTTGGGTATTATCACGCTGCGAGATGTAGCTCGCGCCCAGGCAAAGCTCGCGTCGATGCAATACTCGCTCGGTCCGGACGACACGATTCGCCCCGCGAATATTTAAAGGATCAGTAATTTACTTTTTGAATAGATCATCGAACGCAGTGCGAGCATCCGTGGAAGGGCCTTTAGCGGCTCCCGGGCTGAGTCTATTCGGGATAAAGAAGTCGCAGAAATTTCCGCGCTCGCGATCGGTCACCCATTCGGCCTGAGGTTCGCGGCACTTGTTGTGGGCGTGTGGATCATAGTTGGTGCAGTTAAGACAAGAGTGGACATCGGACCCGCAATGCGAGCACTCGTCGCTACGCGAGATGAAGCCTTCAATCTTTAGTTCGCTGCGGCAGTGATGGCAAATCATAGCTTCCGATAAATAGCATATAAGCAGTTTGCGGGTGCGGGCAACAGTCCAGCGCCGGCAAAGGGTCATCGACAAGCGTCATTCCCTATGGAACCAGAACTCGCGGCAACGTCGACAATCGAATCTACCCATTCGTCGGTTGTGCATTTCACTCGCGTGCACTCAGGAGACGTCACCGGCGATGTCGATAAAACCGTCAGATTGTTCTACGCGGTTCGCGACGGTTTTCGCTACGACCCATATCAGATTGACTTAACAATACCAGGAATGAAGGCCAGCACGACTCTCGAGATTGAACGGGGTTGGTGCGTTTCGAAGGCCATTCTGTTGGCGGCTTGTTGCAGGTCGCTGGGTATCCCGGCGCGACTCGGGTTCGCTGATGTGCGGAACCATTTATCGACTGAGCGAATGCGCCGCCGAATGCGCACGGACATCTTCTACTGGCACGGCTACACAGAGATACGACTGGAAGGAAAGTGGGTGAAAGCGACTCCTGCCTTTAATATCGAGCTTTGTGAGAAGTTCGGTTTGTTGCCCCTTGATTTCGACGGCCGCAATGATTCGCTTTACCATCCTTTCGACGCAAGCGGGAACCGTCACATGGAATACGTGAATCAGAGGGGTGCCTATTTAGACTTGCCGCTCGAGGAAATAATCCTGACATTTCGACAGCAATACGGATTTGGAGAAAGAAGAGATGAGCCCGATTCGGCGAGCTTTGACGATGATGTCGAGCGTGAAACTCGTCGGTGAACCAGCATTTCACCGTGGTGACGAGATAAGTCCCCGAGCGCGGTCCTGTTTTTCCGAAGCCTTTCGCCAGATTCCCGACAAAAGCTTCTCGGCAGACAATCTGTCCCCGGCAGCCGCCAGGGTTCGAAGATCCGGATACATTGCAACCGCATCAGCGACCACTGGCGAGTCGGTTTCCGCTATTGTGCCGTCGCTCGAACGGCCGAATTTCAAGGTCCAGATAGTCCTGGCCCAGGTGTAATCGGTCAACGCTCCGGCTACCAGCGAGACCACTCGCGCTTCGGCGGCGTTGTCTGTTGAGCTGTACTTGCTGATCAGGCGTTCACCTGCCCGTCGCAGCTCGATGAGTTGCCGTCCGTACTCGGTATAGTCAACGCCGGGCCTGAGGCTTGACGCCATTGTCTGAAAGAAGCCGAGTGCAATTTCGGCGTCCTTCGCGAAGTCTAATCGGACTTGCCCAACCGGTTGATCGACACGAGCCGTCGGCGCCGACGCGCCGCCAAACGACATTGAAGCGATCGTGTCGAGGGCTATCGTAGACTCGAGGTTATCGGCTCTCAAGCGAACGCTGTAAGCGCTCAAATCGAGGACCTCGCCGGTCAATCGCTCGCCGTTCTTTGTGATTATCACCGCGGTGGATCCGATGATTCGCGGTTTCGCCGGGTTTGCAGGTGAAGTCGCCCCTGCGTTACGTGGCCTCACCGCAGGTTTCTTTTTTTGCTTCTGTGCTTCGGCCGCCGTACCAGCGCAAAGTAAGATGACGATTACTGTAATAAGTGATCTCATACTATTTGAGCCTCAGTATACACCCCGTCTCCCGCCGAAGACGCCACTGGCATGTTGGAACGGGCGCTCTCAAGCGCCTCTTCAGTTGCGCGCTCG
>DASRIZ010000518.1:0-5957 GCA_035649735.1 Blastocatellia bacterium
CCGACTCTAAAAGCAATGATAGCACTCATCGTCCGACAAACTTCAGTTTTTCGGACAAAGCACATCAGACCGGCATCTCATAAATACGGTACGTCTTGGTGCGGCGGCCGCCCACGAGTTCGGCCGCGCGATTCATCATAACGTTGCTTTCGAGCACCCAGCTCATCTCGCCTGTTGGGAACCCGGCTGCGGGGCCTCGACGATAAATTTCATCGAGGAGAATCGAGCCCAGTCCCAGGTTTTGGAATTCGAGGATGCCTCCCATGGTGATAACCCGAATCGAGCTGATCTTACGCGAGTGCCAGAGCAGCTTTAGCAATCCCAACGGCAGCAATCTCCCGTTAATTCTCTTCAACGCCAAATTAAGATCGGGAACCGCAAGCAAGAACCCGACGGCCCTTGGCTTCGCGCCGGCGGTCAATTGCTCGGCAATCAGCACCACCCGCGGGTCAACGATTTGTTTGAGGTCCTTTGCAAGATGATCGAACTCTTCTTCGCTCATTGGAACGAATCCCCAGTTTTTGCTCCACGCGTCGTTGTAGACCTCACGAATTATGCGGACCTCGTTCCGGAAGTCCTTCATGTTGACTGGACGAACGCTTATGTTGCTCTTCTTTCGAAGCCGCTCGGCCACTCGTTGCAATTTGTTCGAGTGGTTGAAGTAGTCCACACCGATGTCATATGCATACAAATCCATCGCCTTCTTCATTCCATAGCCTTCGAGCAGTTCAACGTAGTAAGGCGGGTTGTAGGTCATCATCACCATCGGGTCGAGATCAAAGCCTTCAACCAACAGGGCGCATTCGTAATTGGTTGACGGATTCATCGGGCCCCGAATGACCGCCGCTCCGCGGTCCCGAACCCACTCTCGCGCTGCATCAAGAAGCGCCGCCGCGGCTTGCTTATCGTTTTCAACTTCGAAAAAGCCGAAGAATCCAGCTCTCTCGTTATGAAACTCGTTGTGCGCGCGATTGAGAATGGCCATGATCCGGCCGACTACGCGACCGTCGCGCCAGGCAAGAAAGAGCTCCACGTCTGCCGTTTTGTAAAAGGGGTGCTTGGCTGTATTGAGAATATCTTTTTGAGACATCCTCAACGGGGCGATCCAGTGTTGGTTTCCGCGATAGAGATGGTAGGGAAACTCGACAAATCGGCGCCGATCTCCTGGCTTTCTAGCAGGCTTGACTTCGATACTTCCAGCTTCCGATTGTCTCACGTTGGCGCGATCCTCAGCGACTGACACTCGTGTGGGTTGGCAGCGCATTATACGGAAAAGAGACGAAGGGCACAATCAACAGCACGCGAGTAGGCAGCATGGACTTAGTTTCGTTGACCGGGCGCTCAACGCGCGGCTAAGATTTTGTTTTCCTGATAACACAGAAAAGCTGTCATGGATCAACGCACTTTCAAAACTCTCGATCTCGAAGCGCTGGTGTCCCTCTTAGCCCGTCATGTTCAAACTCCGCTCGGGCGCAAGCGGGTGCGCGCGCTCGTCCCGTTATCTGATCGCAGTCTGATCGACGGCGAACTCGATCGAACGACCGAGTGCGCCGGCTATCTTTTATCCGGCGGAACGTTTGGTCTCAGCGATATAACCGACCCGGAAGACTCACTGGCCGAACTTCAAGTTCAAGGCACAAGCCTGGAGCCCCAGCAAATACTCGCGCTCCAGCGTCTAATTGCCGCCGGCATGGATCTACGCGATCAGTTTGGGGATGCTGAACTCAGGAGCCGCTATCCCCAACTTTCGGCGATTGCTGCGCGTGTGCCTGATCTTCGAAGAGTGCTGGCTTCGGTACGCGGGAAAATACTCCCTAACGGTGAGATCGACGACAGCGCCAGCCCGGCGCTGCGACGAATACGCCGGGAAATCAATGAGCGCCGGAATCGAATCTATCGCAACCTCGAATCGCTTATGCACGAACGCGCGGCTACGGCGATCCAGGAGGACATCGTGACCGTGCGGAACGGGCGCTTTGTAATCCCCGTGCGCACCGACTCACGCGGGCAGGTGCCGGGCGTTATGCACGGTCTTTCATCAAGCGGCCAGACCACCTTTGTCGAGCCGCTCACTATTATCGATCAGAACAACGAGTTGGTCCGTCTGCGTGAAGAAGAAGAGATCGAGATCGCTCGCATCCTTCTGGAAATAACGGAGGCATTTCGCGTCAACCTCCCCGGCATAGCCGCAGTTTCGGACGCGCTCGCCGATATCGACTTCACCCACGCGAAGGCGAGACTGTCCGCTGAATTCAAGTGTGTTTGCCCGGTTATGGTTGAGGGCCGGGCGCTGGCGCTCGACGATGCACGACACATGTTGCTCGAGCACACTTTGAGGCAGACAGGCAAACAAGTCGTTCCAATCTCGCTCGAGATGGACGAAGACCATCAGACAATGGTCATCAGCGGCCCGAACGCCGGCGGGAAGACCGTGGTGGTTAAGACGGTTGGGCTAATCGCGCTCATGGCTCAGAGTGGTTTGCACGTCCCGGCGACGCGCGCTGTGTTGCCTGTCTTCGCTCAGGTCCTGGCGGACATAGGCGATCAGCAATCGATCGCCGCAAACCTTTCAACTTTCACCGCTCACATGCGAAACATTTCCGAGATGGCAGAGAGTGTGTCACCACCGGCGCTTATTCTGCTTGATGAGGTTGGAACGGGGACCGATCCTGACGAAGGCGCGGCGCTTGGCGTCGCAATCGTGGATTTCTTTCACCGCATTGGCGCCACGACGGTGGCGACCACTCATTACAATCCGCTGAAGACCTGGGCATCGCAAGCGTCCGGCGTCTTAAACGCCTCCGTAGAATTTGATGAAGCCACGCTTAGACCGACTTACCGGCTGATCGTTGGAGTAGCCGGCGCGTCCGCAGGGTTGGAGATCGCTCGTCGAATGAACCTCCCTGCTGAGATCATTGAGCAGGCGACTACGCTGCTTGATCCCACTCATACACAGGCGAGCGATTACCTGAAGCAGCTCAAAAAGCTTGTGGATGAGCAGGAGACTCTACGGGCAGCGCTTGAAGACGAGCGCCAGGTTACGGCGGACAAGTACGCGAGGCTTGATCTGGAGTTCGCGCAGCGCGAAGCTGAACGGCAGAGATCATTCGAAAACCAGCTTGCCCAGGTGATCCGCGATTTTAGCGTCGAAAGCGAACGATTGCTCAAGACCGTTAATGATAGAGTTACCGCTGCGCGCTTGAAAAAAGAAACGGAAGCGCGCACCGCCGAGCTGCGCCGTTCGGCCGGCGTTCGGCTTCGCAAGCAAGTCGAGACCGCACCGGTTCCGGCTGCTCGCGCGGCCTCCGTTCTCGAGACGGCCGCTCCGTCAATAAATGAAATTCAGTTTGACGCTGCCGAGATTAACGAACGCGACAACGTCAGGATAAAAACGCTCGGCCAGGACGGGATAGTCGAATCAATCCACGATGGCCAGTACACGGTCATTGTGGGCTCACTTCGTTTTCGCGCGAGAAGCGATGAACTTCAACTGATAAAGGCGGCCGCACCCGCGGCGTCGAAGCACGCTGCTGCGTTGCCACGCGGCGTGACAGCAGATGTGGACGTAGACTCTAACTTCACCCCGGAAATAAACGTGATTGGCGCCACCGTTGATCAAGCGACCGATCGCGTCGACAAGTTTCTTGATGAAGCTTTTATCGCGGGCGCTGAAACTGTGCGCATCGTTCACGGCCACGGCAAGGGCGCATTGCGAAAAGCCATCGGCGATCTGTTAACCGGACACGCTCACGTCGAGCGGTTTAACCTGGCACCTTCCAATGAAGGTGGCGCCGGCGCTACCATTGTTGCGTTGAAGAAGTAGCCCGCTTACTTACAGAATAATCTGCCGATGAGAATCGCGGTCTCAGGAACGCATTGCTGCGGTAAGAGCACACTAATCGATGCGTTCTTGCTTAATCATCCGGACTTTAGTCACGAGCCTGAACCATACATCGTGCTTCAGGAAGAATATGGTGAGGACTTTGCTGCTGAACCATCCCTGGATGACTTCCATCGTCAACTCGAATTCAACGTCCAACGATTGCGCTGCTACCACTTCGGGGAGCGAGTGATCTACGAGAGGAGCCCGGTAGATTTTCTTGCGTATCTGATGGCCATCAACGATTTGCAGAGAGACGCGACGAACACTCGCATAATTGAGGACTCGCTAGACGTCGTGATTGAAGCAATTCAACTGCTCGAGGTCATTGTGTTCTTGCCCCTCGATGTTGACGACGATGTAGTCTTTGGGACGCCGGATTCTGAAGATCTCGAGCTAAGACGAGCGGTGGACAGTCGCCTGGCGAACATTTTGAACGGGGACGACCTGGACCTATTCTCAGCGAGTGGTCCAAAAGTACTGGAGGCGCACGGTTCTACGACACAACGCCTTCAAACGCTCGAGGCTTTTCTTAGCAAGCCGATGGCTGGACACGCTAAAACCGATTAAGGCTTTGGTTGGATAAGCTATCGGATAAGATGTCACTTCGGTTGGTAGATCGGTGATCGCGCTGTAGCCTGTTGACCCTTCAAGTCCTCACCATGGACCCCGTTGATGTCTCCGTAAAACGAAATCTTCCCGGTCTTGCCGTAGAGCGTGGGTAACGCAACTGCAAAAAAGGTTCTCTCATCAGGACTAACGGTCAGAGCAAATCGATATCCGCTCGTTTCTCCGTCTTCGATGTCCTTTGGCACTCCCCCAAGGCGGATCAACTCCTGCAGCGAGGCGTTCTTCCCTTCAAACTTCCGTGAGTAGATAATCTCGGCGCCGATAATCCGCTGTAGCATCTCATACGCTTCGCCCTCGTTGACCAGCATTCGAGCGTTAAAGAAGAAAGACCGGCCTTGCGCATTGACCAGATCGAGCGTCTCCTTATCGCCGACAAGCCATTCGTTCCCGGCTCGGACCAACGCAACCGGCTGAGCTTCTCCCGAGCCACCGAACTTCAACGAAACCGTCGCGGTTTGGCCGCTGATCTGCTCACCGCTGGGCTCTATCTTGTCCGGGATTGCAGCAAACGTTCGCGCGAAGTCGGGCTCGAGGTCCTGAAGTTCTGCGGGCGTCAGACCTTCAACTGCGTTGCGATAAACAGAATGCCGAAAGCCCTCAACATAACGCTTTTCTTTGAGCGCCCGATAAAAGCTGATCACGGTATCAGTAGGTGACCCGGCCTTTTTTTGGGCGAGTACAGTGGCAACAAGCAGTGCTATCGCGATGATTGAGATGATGCTTCGTTTCATGAGACTCCGTGATTTCAATCTTCCGTTTCAGGGGATCCGACGGCGGGGGCGGCCGATCTAATATTCGCCACGCGAGTTAAATATAAAGCGCCCTACCCGGACGGTTCAAGATTAATCAGGCGCCGAGAGGAACGTACCGTAGACTGTCCAGTCTGCGTTGATATCTTGTCTTCATCACCTTTGGACAGTCAGTGTTGAGACTGCTCAGTTCGCTTATTTCTTCCCGGATGATGTCGACGGGGTTCTGGTCTTTAACAAATCCACAATGTCTTTGCGCTCTTTTTCTTCGGCATAAGCCAGAGCGGTTCGACCGCCGGTATCCTTTACCGTTGGGTCGGCCCCGGCATCCAGCAGAATCTTTACGATCTCCAAATTGCCGACGAGGGCCGCCTGCATCAAGGGAGTGTAGTTTCCCGAGGTCCGGTGGTTTACATCAGCGCCTTTTTGGATGAGCAGCTCGACCGCTTCCTTGTTTCCCATTCCGCCGGCGTTCATCAGCGGAGTAACGCCTGCATTGTTTGCGGAGTTCACGTCGGCGCCTTCTTCGATCAACTTACGTACCTCAGCGGTGTCTCCCTTGTTTACGGCCAGGAGCAAAGGTGAATTTCCATCGGCGTCTTTCGTCTGAGTATCAGCTTTTGCGGGCGTTGAAGCATTCTGGTTAGACTGAGATGAACGGCTGCATCCGGTGAATGAGAGCGTTACCAGCAACAAAG
>DASRIZ010000519.1:0-17727 GCA_035649735.1 Blastocatellia bacterium
AATTCGCTCGGTAGACGTTATAACCGGTAACATCGCGCTCCGGACTGCTGGGCCAGAACAGACTAATGGTGCCATTTGCCGAGGCTATCGATACGGGATCGGGAGCTGACGGAGCGAACGTGTCGATGGGTTTAATCGTAAACGGTTCACTGTCCGAGCTCTCGATCAGTCCGGTTGCACCCTGCGAGAGCGAACGCACAAAGTAAACGTATTCGACGAGGTACTGGAACCTGGAATCGGTGAAACTCGAAACCGTCAGCGGCTCTGGATTGAGCAGCTCGCCCCCAAAGTCTCGGTTCGCTGTCCGTCGATAAAGATTGTATCCAACCACGGATGATGGAGCGCCGTCGACACTTGCAGACGGTGGAGTCCAGGTGATGGTGATCGTGTCCTGAGCCTCGACTCTCGCGATCAGATTAGACGGGGGCATTGCGATCCCCGGAACCGGTTCGACGGCAACTGTGTTTGAGAAGGCCGCTGCTTGACCGCGCTTGTTGATGTAGCGAACCGCGTAACGAAGCCGGGTGTTCGCCTGTTGTCTCAAAGTGGTAAGATTCACCGCATCCGTAAAGTGCAGAACTCCTGGCTCTTTTGATTGGGCCTCAATCGCCGCTCGGTCCAGGAAGCCGATCACCTCAGCAGTTTCCTCGAAGTCATCGGGGTCAAGCACTGGTTCTTGCTCGCGTTGCTCAGTCAGTCTGTAAATATCGACACGTGATATATAGGAACGGTTTGACTCATCCTGAACCAACGCCGGCGGCGGCCACGATAGCAAGATCGTTGCGCCGCGCTGTACGGCAGTTAATTCCCCGGTTCGCTCAGAGAGACGCGTGGGAGCCACGGGCGCTCCGACCTTGCCACAAGAAGCGCCGCTGAGCGAAATGCTCAAGATCCAGATGTAAAGGTGGAGTCTGATTAGGCGACTTCGGCTCACGCGGATAAAACGTGCTTCAAGAGACTTAATCCTTATGAGCGTTTGGCGGAAGTCTGGAGACCGAATCACAGGATATACCGACTGAGGTCCTCGTTCTTAACTATCTCGGCAAGCTGCTTGTGGACATAACCCGAATCTATGTTGACGTTTTTGTCTTTGAGGTCCGGGCCTTCGAACGAATACTCGTCCAGCAAGGTCTCCATGATGGTGTGCAGCCGCCGTGCCCCGATGTCTTCGGTTTGCTCGTTGACTGAGAACGCGAAGCGCGCGATCGAATCAATCGCGTCTTCGGAGAACCGAATATCGATCCCTTCAGTTCCAAGAAGAGCTGTATATTGACGCACCAGCGAGTTTTTTGGTTCAGTGAGGATTCGCTTGAAATCTTCGATCGTGAGAGGCTTCAACTCGACGCGAATCGGAAAGCGACCCTGCAACTCTGGAATCAAATCAGAGGGCTTTGAAACGTGAAAGGCCCCTGCCGCGATGAACAGTATATGGTCGGTCTTGACCATTCCGTAACGAGTGTTGACGGTAGTGCCTTCAACAATAGGCAGAATGTCACGCTGAACGCCTTCGCGCGATACATCGGGACCTTGACCTCCTTCGCGGCCTGCGATCTTGTCGATCTCATCAAGAAAGATGATGCCGGTCGATTCGACGCGCTCGATGGACAGTCGAGCGACCTGATCCATATCGATCAGCTTTTGCTCTTCTTCCTGTGTCAGGTACTCCATCGCCTCATCCACCCGCATCTTTCTTGATTTTGGACGTGACCCGAACATGTTCGGAAACATGTCGCGCAGATTGATGTCCATCTCTTCGATGCCCTGAGGTGTATAGATTTCGAAGTGCCCGGGATTTGTTCGTTCCTGCACCTCCAGCTCGACGATGCGTGAATTCAGGCGCCCTTCTCGCAATTGCTGTCTCAGTTTTTCACGAGTCCGCTCGAACTGTTCGTATGATGAGTCGTTTTCAGGTTCTTCGATTTGTTTGGTTCGCGGCAAGAGTAGATCGAGCAAGCGCTCTTCGGCATTTTGCTCTGCTTTATCTGCAACCTCTGCGATCTTCTCAGCTCTGACAAGATCGACGCCAATCTCGACGAGGTCTCGAATCATGGATTCGACGTCGCGACCCACGTAGCCAACCTCAGTGAACTTCGAGGCTTCGACCTTCAAGAACGGCGAGTTGGATAGCCGCGCGAGCCTGCGCGCAATCTCGGTCTTACCGATGCCTGTTGAGCCGATCATTATTATGTTCTTTGGAATAACGTCCTGAGCCAAGTCAGCCGGGAGCTTTTGCCGCCGAATGCGATTGCGCAAGGCGATTGCGACCGCGCGCTTTGCCGCGTGCTGGCCGACAACGTATTTGTCGAGCTCTTCGACGATCTGGCGCGGAGTCATTTCGTCGAGTCTCGGGTGGTCCTTCACTTCACCGGATAGATAGATAACCATAGTAAACGTTTCAAAAAAGTGGCCCGATAAGATGGCCACGATGATTGCTAGATTATAACTCCTCGATTATCAGGTCGGAATTCGTGTAGATGCAAATCTCGCTGGCGATTCTCATCGCCTCCTGGACAACTTCCTTGGCTGATAGGTCAGTATGGCGAAGCAGCGCACGAGCCGCAGCAGTTGCGTACGGTCCTCCGGACCCGATGGCGACCACGCCGTCGTCGGGTTCTATGACGTCGCCTCCGCCTGAGAGTATGAGAGAGGTGTTTTCATCGGCCACGATCAGAAGGGCTTCCAAATGACGCAAATACTTGTCGGTCCGCCACTCTTTGCCCAGCTCAACTGCCGAACGCTGCAATTGTCCATGATACTGTTCGAGTTTTGCCTCGAACCGTGTGAAAAGCGTAAAAGCGTCGGCGGTCGAGCCCGCGAAGCCGGCGATGATCTTGTCGTTGTAGAGGCGGCGCACCTTTCGGGCGCTAGATTTCATGATGGTCTTGTCGAAGGTTACTTGGCCGTCGCCGGCGACTGCCACGTGATTGTTTCTTCGAACTGCCAGTATTGTTGTACTGCGAACCCTCGGTCGTAAACGGGGGCGGGAACCCTTGACAGACATAGATGGCGAATATAGTCCGCACTCCTGACGTTGTCAAGAAACGCTACCCGCGCGTAGTCTCAACACGGTTTCCGGACTCAACAGGATTAGCGAACCGTTCACGCTGGTGAGGCTTCGAGCAAGCAAAACTTTGTTTCGTGATCGACGCCCAACTGGTTCATAGCGAGCTGAAACGTGCCGTTATTCCCTTGAACTGTGCTCGATTGCGCGTTGAGCAGGTTAGTTAAACGTATTTGGTTTTGGGCACCGATTATGCGGGCAACCGATGAAACATCCATCAATGGCGAGTTGAACGTGTGCCAGGCATCCGAGATCTGACCAAGGTAGACAATTACGCGGTTCCGGTCCTTCCTAATCAGCCCGATAGCTCCGTAGACAGCAGGGTCAAAGAGCTCAAAATCCCCATTCTTGAAAACGTCATCGCTGGTTACCTTTAATAGCTGAACATACCCATCGCTCAATCCGTCATCCGTAGGCTCATCTGTCAAAGGAATGATTCGTTGAACCGGAAGGCGTTCGTGTTTGCCTTCCATCTGTCCCTCGTGCACAAGAACCGATCCTGGTATGGTCAGTATCAATGCCAAGGCAGCGAGATTGTCGGGTCGGCTGAATACCGACGCGGCTCTTGGCTCATCATGGTTCTCTATAAAATACAGCGAGCCGCGCATCGCGGCCGGATCCCTTCGCAGACGTTCCAATACTCGACTTAAGTCGTGCGCGACCAGTCCGTCGTACAGCTTCTTCTCATAGCACAGATCAAAACCTAGCCCGCGAAGTTCATGCTCCTTGTCCCAATAGGCCTCGGCGACAAACTTGAAGTCCGGATTCACCTTCTTAACTGCTCCAATAGCCTCGTCCCAGAACTCACCCGGCATTCTTTGATCAAACAACGAATCTGTGGTTAACGGATACCACAATCGACGGAAGCATTCTTTGAGAACCAACATTGCCATGTCGCACCGAACGCCGTCCGCATAACGACTAATTTGCTTGAGCGTCTCAATCATCCGACCTCGCGAAGCTTCGTTGGAGTAGTCGAGCTGAGCGGTGTCGTTCCATGGCGAAAAGTAAGGATCGCGGCCAAACGCTACAATCTCGCCGGATCGATGCAGAAAGAATTCGTTTGTAGATTGTTCACGAACACTGCGGTCACTGCGGACAAAGAGATCTGGGTTTTGGCTGATCCAAGGAGAGTCTAGGGCCATGTGATTTGAAACGAAATCCACTATTACCGAAAACCCCGCTGAGTGCGCTCGACTTACAAGCCTCCGGAACTGGCCGCTGCCCCCCAATTCGCGGTTGATTTCATAGGTGGGAACCGCATAGGGAGAGCCCTCAAAATCCGCTGAAGTAATCTTGGATATCTTTCGTGCTCCGTCACTTATCCGCCAAACTCCCATCAGCCACACGGCGTCGAACCCAAGTTGAGCCAGGTTAGCTAACTCGGTGGCTGTGATCTGGTCGAAGCGGGAGCAATGCACGCGTGCATTAATTTCGTAGATTCGCAATTCCGACCTTGTTTTGAAAGCGACGATTCAGGAATTCTCGCTGGAGGCGAGGGAGCTTCGTTCCAACCCTTCAAGCCACAGACGAGCGGCGGCAGCAAGCTCCACTCTCTTTTCGGGCGGTAGGGAGCTCAGATACCGATCGCGGTTTTTTAGCCCATCTTGCGTAATGGACTGAAGTACTTGCGCGCCGCGCTCGCTCGACGAAACCAGCAACTGGGGCCGGTGGGAGTTGGACTCGTAAGTAAGCTCCAAAAGGCCCAACTGCTGCATTCGTTTGCATAACTGGCCGGTGGCGGTTCGGTCCCTCACGAGGTGCTCAGCCAGCGACCGTAGGGGTAGGTGTGAATCCCCCAGACAATGAACTGCCAGGAGCACAAGATAGTGCTCAAACGTCGTATTATGTGAGGCGGCCGCCTTAGAGTAAAAATCGTCTAGTCGCCTAATATAGTTGCGCGCGGTGTTAAAAAGTTCATAAACCCCAGTAATGCCGGAGCTTATGCCTGCTTGTGTAGACATCTAACGTACCTACTATTGCATCTAGATAAATAGCCAATTATGGTGTACTATACGAGTTTGGAAAAACATCATATTATGTATTGCATTGCAGGATGTCAACCATTATCTCAAATATCTCGAAGGAGGCGCCGCTGGTAGGGGGCGCCTTTTAGTTCGGGTTGAAAAAACAGGGCGACCACGGGACATACCATGAAAACCAGAATGGATAAGGACATCCTCATAACTTCGCCGGACGAGGTGCAGGAAGATTTCGCTCCCGCGGGTGGAATCGAACGTATCGTTGCGGAAATCGATGAGGACGAAGCGGAGTCGCTTTGGGAAGCAGTTGCAGTTGAGGAAGAGGAAACTCCGGAAGTCGTTGAGGAAGCGACTGAAGATGTGGATGTGGATCTGGAGCCGGGTAAGGACGAATCCCTTGACCCGATGCGGCTCTACCTGCGCGAGATGAGTTCTGTCCCGCTGCTCACGCGGGAGGATGAGATTCGCATAGCGAAGCGTATCGAGCGCGGAAATAAGCGTATTTACAAAGCTCTTTCGAGGTCCTTTATAACGATTGAGGAGGTAACCGAGCTCAACAACCAGCTTGTCGAGGGGGATATCAACTCACAGGATATCGTAGACGTCGCCACGGACCCCGAGGCTGAGGAAGCGTTGGAGGAACAGCGCGAAGAGATTCGGCTGCACGTGCTGGCGGAATTCGAAGAGATTATCAAGACTCACGACAAACTCATCAAGCTATCCGCCAAGATCGAGGCGGAGCCGAAGTCCTCCAAAAAACTGAAGAGGTTGCGCCGGCAGTACGCACACCAACTCGTGCATATGTCAAAGCGAGTCCGTGGTTTTACCTTTACCGCCGAAACGCGACGACGTTTTATGGAAGCAATTGACGGCGTCGTAAAGCATATTCGCGCTGTCGAAGCCGAGCTAAACCGGGTCGAGCGTGCACTGGAATCAAAGAGGCGGAAGGATATTGACGAACTCAAGCGTAACCAGCGAGCGCTTCGTAAAACAATTCGCGAAACCGAGCGACGATTTGCGGCGTCGGCGGTTGACATAAAGCGCACTCAGCAGACAATCATCGCGGCCGAGGCCGAAGTTGAGCAGGCAAAGCGAGAGATGATCGAGGCAAATCTCAGGCTGGTCATTTCGATCGCAAAGAATTACATCAATCGCGGATTGCATTTTTTGGATCTGATTCAAGAGGGGAACATCGGTCTTATGCGCGCTGTCGAGAAGTTTGACTGGAGGCGCGGCTACAAGTTCTCTACATACGCGACGTGGTGGATACGGCAGGCGGTAACTCGCGCGATAGCCGACCAGGGGCGGACCATTCGCGTGCCGGTGCACATGGTCGAGGTCATCAACAAGATTCTTCGAACGCAGCGATTGATGGTGCAGGAGCTCGGCCGCGAGCCGACTCACGAAGAGCTTGCCCGCCGAGTGGACATGCCCGCGTGGAAGGTTCGAAAGGCGCTGAAAATCGCACAACAGCCCATATCGCTCGAGACACCGATTGGCGATGACGGCGAGACCACCATAGCGAGCTTTATCGAGGACCGACGTTCGGCGAATCCCGCTGAAACCGCGATTACCAACAACCTTAGGGAATTGACTGAGGACGTTCTCTCAACCTTAACACCACGAGAAAAAGAGATCATCAAAATGCGTTTTGGTCTCGATCAATCGGGTGAGGAGCGGACCCTTGAGGAAGTCGGAAAGCACTTCAACGTCACGCGTGAGCGGATTCGTCAGATCGAAGCGAAGGCTCTGGCGAAGCTTCGTCACCCGTCTCGCTCGCGGAGGCTTCGTGCTTTCCTGGATGGCACGGCGATGGCAACCTAGTGGGAGCGTCTTAGGCCGGAGATACGAGTTGTTTCGGGGGGGCCACGTGATGGCCCCCTTCTAATTGGACCTGGTTTCATGCGCCAGAGACCGACTCGCCGATTCGCTCCACTACCGCCTTTACCTCGCGCAGGTTCCGTTGCTGGGTGTCTGTAGGAACCGAGCAACCGGGAGTCACGATTAATCCTCGGGTTCCGACTTCACGAATGGTTCTGCTCACTTGCTCTCTTATTTCGGGAGCCGAAACATGACTGGCGCGAGATTCATCAATTCCGCCTAATACGGTTTTCCCGGACCGAATCTTACCTTCATTAAGTGAAGGCTGGGTCGCGAAGTGTGACCAGTTTAATGCACTCACCGGGTAGTTTAGCAGGGAATCAAAGTGAATTCGTTTTCCGTGGATGTGTAATACATTGAAGGGGGCTTCGGCTACTGCTTCCAGGATCTTTAGATCGAACGAACGACCCCAAATCTCATACTCGTCCACGCTCATTACATCGTCAGTCGCCGCCCCAAGCGACAGGAAAATGCCTGAAGCGCCTCGCACCAGGACCTGTTTTGCGTAGCCTGCGAGCGAAATTGAAATAGCCTCCATCGCTGCAAGTAAAGTCTCCGGATGACGCTGACGCAGTAAATTCAGGCTACCGGATCGTGCGAGTCTTCGCGCGGTGGTCCAGGTGCTAAAGATTGTTTCGATAAACATTGCTTCTTTGCCGATAGCATCATTGATCAGCGAAAGAGCCGACAATTGTTCAGTCCAGCACTTGTCGTGTGGAGATATGGGCTCAACCCTCCGCCAGTCTTCGTCGGTGGCAAGGCCTTCGAGGCCGCCAGGCAGCGGGTAGGGATAATCACTCATCACCTTTAGGAAGTCCAAATCGTACGCCCGATAGAAATCAAGCTCGGCTTGGGCGTGGTTGCTCCCTAACATGTGTTGAAGCCCGAAGTGATACCAGAAGCTAAACGGAGGCCGGTCTACCTCGGCTCCCTTTAAGGCATTTGCGACGCGTTCAATCTTGTTCATAGCGTTCCCGATCGTCCCCGCTAGTCTACTGCGCCGGCTGGTGTAGAACAATCATCCAAGCCCAGGCCCCTTGCGATCAGACGGAGCAATCTGAGCTTGATTGACTCGATCCAGCCCAGCCGGTACCATAATGGCTCATTCCAAGCTGATCGCGATTATGAACGACCCGCGCAAGACAACTATCGACGCGCGAAATGCAGCCTCAGATAGCAGCTCCGTTGAAGATGATCCACAGGTCCCGAGTGAGCGAGTTATGGAAGTTCTCGCTCAAATTGCACAGGGCGACCTGAGCGCACTCGCCAACGGAAACCAACAAGCGCTGGCCGGACGAGACCGGCGACTGCTCCTGAATCTTGATGGTCTGGCGCGGCGACTGCGCTACATAGTCGGCAGGCTTCAACGCGCTGCCGACTCGATCGAGACGGTTGTCGGTGAAGTGCTGCGCGGGACTCAGATGCTATCGGGAGGAGTGCTTGATGAAGCAAAATCGGTGGAGGAAACCTCCCGATCTATCGCCGAGATAAATGCTTCGATGCACTCGGTCGGCCACAGCCTTCAGACGCTATCAAATCTTTCTCAATCAACATCGGCCTCCGTTATGCGGATGGCCACATCGATAAACCAGGTTTCCGAAAACGCGGACGAACTGGCCCAGTTCGTCGAGGAGACCGCGTTCGCCATCGAAGACATGGCGAACACCGTGCGTAAGGTCGCGGATTCCACCGAGGCTCTGGCCGAATCGGCGGAGAAAACCGCGCGGGCTATGGAGGCTATCGACAATTCGACTCGCAGCATCGGCGAGTCGGTAAACGAAACCACCATGCTCGCCGATGAGGTCGCGCGCTCGGCCGATTCTGGCAGCGAGCTTGTCGCGGAAACTGCGACGAGCATGTCGAAGATCAAAGACGCTATCGACGCAGCGACTGAAACCATCACCCGTCTTGGCAAAAGATCCGACCAAATCGGGGAAGTCACTCACGTCATTAACGAGATCGCCGACCGCACGCATCTTCTTGCGTTGAATGCGGCGATCCTCGCTGCGCAAGCAGGTACCCAGGGCCGCGGCTTTCGTATTGTCGCCGACGAGATCAAGGAGTTAAGCGAGCGCACGTCGGCCTCGACTCGAGAAATTGAAGATGTGATCAAAGCTGTTCGCGAAGACGTGACTGAAACGATCGAGCGGGTGGCCGTCGGCGGACAACGCGCCCACGCGGGCGTTGATCTCGCCTCACGCGCAGCAGCGTTGCTGGCAGAAATCCGTGATAAGACCAACGCTGCATCGGACCGCATTCGGCTTATTGCCGACTCGACCGCTATTCAAGCTGCCGAAAGCCACACAGTCCTCGAAGCCGCCGACCTTGTTAGGCAGCAGGCTCGCGGTATTGAACGCGCGACCGGCGAGCAAGCTCTTACATCCCGACACATCGGCGAGCGTGCGCTGCACATGAGCGAGCTGACCGAACAGGTGCGCCGAGCTACCCGCGAACAGGCAAACGTCTCCAAATCCATTGCCGAAGCTATGGAAGAACTGACTGGCGCGGTCGAGCAGATTCGCGGCGCTTCCGATGAACAATCAGTTGGCGCCGATCAGGTCTTGAGGGCAGTCGATACAATCAAAGAAGTAGTAAGCCGGAATCAGGCCTCGATTTCCGGCATTAATAGCGCGGTCGATCTTCTAGTGCGCGAGGCAGAGCTTCTCAATCGCGAGGTCGAAACATTCCACCTGCCCGTCCCAGAGCGCGGGGGCCACTTGCGGTTCGCGCTGCGGGCGTCACAAGTAGCACTCGATCCCGCGACGATGTCATCGCTCTCGAGGATTGACGTGATGTCGAATATCTTCGAGGGTCTGGTCCAGTTCGGCGAGCGCGCGGAAATTCGACCTGCGGTTGCCGAGCGATGGGATATCTCTCCCGACGGACGGGTGTACACCTTTTATTTGCGCGAGTCGGCGCGCTTTCATAATGGACGCCGCGTGCGCTCTGATGATGTGAAGTATTCCTTCGAACGACAGATGCGGCAAAACGAGGATGCGGCGGCCTGGGCTTTTAGACCGTTGGTTGGCGCGCCACAATTCATGTCGGGCGAGGCCGATACAGTCGCCGGAATTCAGGCGCTTAGTGAACAGGTGCTCCGTCTGGAACTGGTCCGTCCGGTGGCGTTTTTCCTTTCGACGTTGTGCACGGAGTACAGCTATATCGTTCCGCGAGAGGAAGTCGATCGAGCCTCAATGGATTTCGAAAGCCGGCCCGTGGGATCCGGCCCGTTCCGCGTTGTTGAACCAGTGCTGGGGAAGGAAGTACAGCTTGAGCGCTTTGGAAACTATTGGAATCCAAAGCTGCCATACGTGGACAAAATGACTGTGTTTTTCGGGCTTAGCGCTGATGAGATATTCGAGGCCTTCTTGCGTGGGGATCTTGATTATGTCAGCGACTTGCCGCTCACGAATCTGAGCGAGCTCAAGGAGCGTGCTGCTGATGTACAGGTCCTCGAGGCTGTGCAACTGCAGACTCGAATGCTGGTTTTCGATTGCGAGCAGCCTCCGTTGTCCGACAGGCGTGTGCGACAGGCCATATGCCTGGCGATCGACCGGAGACGCTTCTTGCGCGAAGTATACGGCGAAATGGCTGAGCTCAGCATCGGCCCGATCCCACCAGGGGTGTTGGGTTACGACGCGGGTGAACGTGGCTACGACTACGATCCCGAACGCGCGCGGGCCCTATTACAAGACGCTGGATACGATGCGGGATTCGAAACAGAGGTTTGGTGGCCTCAGTCGGTGAGTTCGGCTGTCGAGTGTTTAAAAGAGGATCTGGCGGCGGTGGGCATTCAAGCGGAGTTTCGTTATGTCGAAGCCGAGGAGATGGAGCGGGGGCTGCGGTTGCGTACCGTCCCTATTGCCGGGCGCGACTGGTACGCCGACTATCCCGACCCGGACAATTTCACTTATGTCTTGTTCAACTCGTGCAACCGCGATCTGTTTATCAGTACCTATTCGAACGAAGATGTGGACCGGTTGACTGGCGAGGCAAGATCGGTAATGAATCGTGAGCAGCGAGCCGGCATCTATCGTGAGGTAACAAAGCTGCTGCTTGAAGATGCGCCGTGCGCGTTTCTTGCGCATCGCAGGAGCTTTGTCGCGCACCGATCCGATCTGGAAGGGGTGACTCTACACTTGTTATCCCCTTCGGTTACGCCCAAGGACTTGTGGTTTGCAAAAGGCGTAGACAAGATTCAGGCAGCAGGCGAGCAGTGATACCGGCCGGTTTATTCACTGCTCGCCTTGGTGCTTATTTCAGATTCTTTAGTTGGTTTATGCGGGCGCGAACAGCTCGCACGAAGATGGTAGTCTCTCTCTCGTTAAACCCGCCTGCTCGGAACGCGTCCGAAAGCTGATTGTCTGAGAGCCGTCCTGCGAGGTTACCCATCCAGCGCGCGTGTTCGACCGAGATCCCCTCGAGGGCTTTTCGGTCTTTGCCCTTGTAGTTGAACACTACCTGGCCGTTGCTCACTCCATTGATGAACACTTGGTCAGAGTAGGGACCCGCTTCCCCTTTAGTTCCCGCAGGTGCGTTTTGAAAGCCCGGAATCTTGCGGATGGCTGAACCCGTCTTGCCAAAAGTCGCCCCCAGATCCGAGACGTAATAAATGGTCTCGTTTCTATCACCACCACTCTTCTTCGACGGTTGGATTATTTTGTTGTTGTCCTCTTTCAGGTCCCAGTTGTTGATCAATGCCATCAGGACCTTCAGCCCTTGAAGCTCTTTGGTGCCTGAGAACGGATTCGAATGCCACGACCAGATGCCGGCCTCTTTGTAGCCATCATCGCGACGCTTGAAGCGCACGTCCCACACGTCAAATCCACCGCGGCCCTCGATGTGTGTTCGTTTCACAAAGTAATCCGTGTCAACGTGATAACCCAGCGCCCACACGATTCGCGAAGCCGTCGGTGCCGGCCTGGCCTCTGCTCCAAACTTGACCTGCCACTTGCGTCCGCGATCATCGTCAACATTGATCTTCTCCGAGGTGCCCGATTGTGAACGATCGATGAACGTGAACTTCGCTTTAGGATCGGGTGCGCCCTCAGCGCCTCCCGGACCATTGAAAAGATCGCGACTCTCAATATCTGTAGGCTCGCGCCACAAAACGGGGTGACCATTGGCAATATCGCCGGCGGCGACCGCACCGTCTTTATTTTCTTTCTTATCCTTCTTGTCTGTTTTCTGTCCCTTGTCTTGCTTGTCCTCTTTATCCTTCTTTTGGGAGCCGGCGAAGGAACCGGACAGGCCAACGGACGAAATGATGAAAAACGAGATTAGCGAGAATGTGCAGACCCTTTTCCACTTGACCAGCATCGATTCAGCCTCCTGGAAGTTATTAACCAGCTCATTATAGACATTTGGTATCCACGCGCAAAGCGCTTCCGTCGTCCACGAATTGAAACGGGCTTTTTAGAGGGAGAGATATTTGGTAAGTGTGAGCGAAGAGGCAGAAGGCGCGCCGGTTTATCACGGCGCGCCCTCTTTGTTATTGAGACTTGTTAATTGGATCGCTCGACCATATCACCGATCTGAACTTCCGCAGTAGTTCTTGTGATTAGAGCGACCGATGCGCCCTTTTCGCACTTCAGGACTACCAGTTCGCCGAGTACCTTACGCGGGAGCGTTGGTCGCTCGCGCATTACTTCCTCGAGCGGGACCCGGGTTCCCTGGATGGAGTACTCACCACCGCGAAAGCGATCGCTGTTGTATCCGTCGCTTCGGCGGTTTACGACCTTGTCCCGGGGTGTTTTGGTTATTCCCTCGCCGGCTCCGATCTCACGATAAATCGTAAACACGTCGCCGGCATGAACATCCTGTCGAGTGCCAAGGTCTATGTATACCACTCGGTTTGCGGATAGGTTCTCGTGGAACCCCGGCGCCATCACGATCTGTCCAATCGTTCCGCCTGATCCTTCGCCGAATCGCGGCAAGGGCCGTGACTCGCCCGCGTTAGGACCGTTGTATTCCTCGTAGGGTTTCAGCAGATCGCCAAATTCGACGGTGTCACACGACACAGTTATCTCAGCGGTTGATGTTTGGTTTCCGACTTCTACCACGCGAAGCAAACCGAGCTCGCGCACCAGATATCCAAGGTGTTTCTTGGTAAAGGGATGGTTGACCGCTCCCACCGGTCTGACAATGTAATAAACGGCGCCAGGATTGATGCCCGCGCCGCGGCCGCGATTCAGGAACACAACGTCGCCCTGCGAGAAGGTTACCTTTATGTTTTCCTTTTCCGCGCCCACGACTTGCAAGTCGGGCCGCGGCTGATTGTCGGCAATAAAACCTGTGCAATAGATGTCTGATCGTTTGGCAAGCGGTTCGGGTTGGTTCGAACTCTGCTGCCGGGCGACGACAGAACTCGTTACGGACCCGACAAAAAAGATCATCAGCGCAATGCCCACTCGGGCTGTACTTTTCATTGCAACTCCTTCGCGGTTGGGGAACGGTTTGAAACTGATCCAAAGGGGCAAAGACGCGCTAAGTTCTGACCGCAAAGTAACAAAGTCACATTCCCGAGTCAATAATTAAAATCTGCGGATTCTACTCGCGGTGATTGCGGATACGTGTGCCGTTGAGGCTCAGTAGGAGCGATTTTCGACCAGTCGGCGAATACTCGCGATTTCGTGACAATTTCCTTGACACCCCTCCAAATAGAGCGATAATGGCAGGCATCCCAAAAGGTTGTTGTGCTCTTGGTTAGCAATAATAAATAAGTCGGCATCCGAGCAGATTGCAACGAATTAGGGTACCAGGTCGTCGCGTCCAAAAACGTAGACTCGCCGTCGTATCACACTTCACAGAAACGCGATTTGTTCGTGCGTCCGACAAGGCGATTCGAGCAAGGGAGGAGAAGCCAAGTGCATGAGTACACGGACAAAGTTTTAAGGTGCATCGATTGCGATGAAGAGTTTATCTTTACCGCGGGCGAGCAGTTGTTTTTTGCCGACAAGGGTTTGAGAAACGATCCGAAACGATGCAAGCCATGCAAATTGAAAAAGAACGACCGGATTGCCGCCAACATGCAGGCGTATGGTCAGCCGTTTCCACGAGAGCGTATTGAGGTTACTGTAAAGTGCGCATTATGTGGAGTTGAGACCACCGTGCCTTTTAGACCTACTCAGGGGCGGCCGGTTTACTGCCGAGATTGTTTCTTGAGAATGCGCGCTTCGGCCCATGCTCATGCGCCGCTTCCGTAGACCCCTGTCCGGCTCAGCTTGAAGCGGTATTTAGATAGTCACGCACCTTCTTCATGTCTTCCCAGACCTCGCGCTTCTTGTCGGGTGAGCGGAGCAGAAATGCCGGATGAAAGGTCGGCATCACTTTGATTCCGTCTAATTCACGCCATTCGCCTCGCGCTCGAGTGATCGAGTCTTTTGTCCGGAGCAGGCACTGGAATGCCGGTGAGCCCAGCGCAACGATCACCTCGGGATGTATCAACGCTATTTGACGCCAGAGAAACGGCTCGCAGGTCTCAACCTCGTCGCGCTCGGGGGCGCGATTTTGCGGCGGGCGGCATTTGACGATGTTCGCGATATAAACGTCTTCGCGTTTCATCCCGATTGCTACAATGATCTTGTCTAACAGTTGACCTGCGCGCCCGACAAAGGGACGACCGCTGGCGTCTTCATCCGCACCCGGACCTTCCCCAATAAACATCAGCCTGGCTTTAGGATTCCCCTCGCCGAACACAATTGTCCTTCGTTGCTCGTGAAGCTTGCACCGCCGGCAATCACCGATGTCCTCCCTGATTGCGTCAAGCGACGGATCTCGAAGCTCTATTATGGGTAACGCAGCGCCGCCGCGTCGCGAAGGGACCGGGCGTTGAGTGGTAGAGGCCTCTGCGAATAGTCCGGCCTGAGTCTGCGATGTGGGCGGCGTTGCAACTTCAGGGGCCCGGGTTTGAGACTGCTCGCGGACGGCAACCGCCTCTTCGAGCAACTCCATCAATCCGGGCTCGGCCGGTCGTAATTCCGTGGAATGGGCTGTGGAAGCCACTTTCGCGGCGAGGGCCGAACCACCTATGTCCTCGAGCCCAATCTCGCGAAAGAACTTCAGATGGTTTTCGATTTCGCGCGCAATGGACAGAGTCTCATCAATGATCTCTTTCGTCATTTGCGACGAATTGTCTACGACTGGCTTAAACTGGTCAAGCTGTAGCGGATGAGGAGCGGCAATGTTGCGGCTGAGCTTTGCCTTTTGTCCGCAGGATTGGTACTGTGGCTGCAACTCAGTGGTAGTTGAGGGCGCAGGCAGCAAAGAGAAGCAAGCGCCTTTTGACAGGAGGTGCTCAATGCGCCCAATCATCTTTCAACATCGCTTGGCCGTGGCCTTAATAGGGGCCTTGTTCCTTCCGTGTCTCGCTAATGCTCAAGCGCCGCCGACGATTCAATTCTTCATGCCCGATGGTTCCTTGCCGGCTCGTCAGTTGCGGTTCAGTTTGGAGAGCCAGGACGGTCGCATCGTCGATATTTTCTTCACAGACACAAAAGGCAAGTTTCTGCTTGCCCGTTCGCAGGGCCTGAGGCCTAATGCCGGATACAGAATAAGCATTGAAAGCGACGGGCGGACCTTCGCCGCCACAACAATCTCCTTTTATCATTACGGAGACGGTGTTTATTTCGTGCCGATTTTTCTGAAGGCGCTTGCCCCGGAAGCGGTGAAACCGGCCGGTTTGGTGGACCTTGCCGAGCTGGACTCTTCCGTCCCGAAAGAAGCGCTCGACGCTTACAACCTGGGAATGCGTGCTTTTAATGAAGGAAGATCTGATGAGGCGATTAAAGAGATTGGCAGAGCATTGAAGATTTATCCTAAGTATTTCCGCGCATTGAACGACTCGGGCGTGATTCTACTGAAGCTGAACAAACTGAACGAAGCAGCGGAAGCCTTCGAGCGGGCGAGCAAGCTTGCGCCGCGTGTCTACTACCCGCGACTGAACCTCGGAATAATCAAGACTCGACAAGCCAAATACAAAGACGCCGTCGCTTTGCTGGAGCAGTTGCACAGGGAGAATCCAACCCTGGTTGAAATACGCGTGCCGTTAGCCGATGCTTTGATGGCCGAAGGGCAGTTGAAGCAAGCCGAACCTCACTTGCGCGCGGCGGCTGCCGACAACAGACTCGACCGCGGTCCTTCGGGCCAGGCGCACTATCTACTTGGCCTTCTCTTGAACCGAACGGAGAGATTTGAGGAGGCCGTCAAAGAGCTAACTGTCGCTGCCAATGTAATTCCCAATTCCGCGCGCACTCATCTTCAGCTTGGCGGGGCGCTGCTCCAGATTAAGAAGATGGATGAGGCCGAGCGTGAGTTGTTAACGGCTTATCGACTCGGGGGCGCGCAGATGGCCGGCGCTCAGCTTCTACTAGGACAGATGTATCACGAACAAAAGAAATACGAAAATGCGCTTCATGCGTTTGAGCAATACCTCTCTGACCTGCCACGAGCTCCAAACGCAGCTGAATTGAGGGGTGTGATCGAAAGGATTCGTATCGCGCTCGAGACGAATAAGTAACGACGCGAGCGACGCGGGAACGTTAGGGACAAAAGAGGCCCCGGCTATCAACCGACAGCCGGGGCCTTTTACTATCAGCGCATCGGCGCCGAAGCTAGAAATTGAGTCTCAACTGGAACTCAATCAGTCGTCCGCCCGGATCGTTTGTGCCCGACACTGTGAAATCGCGATATGCGTTGCGTGTCTGACCGAACGATGTGGCGTTTACACCGAGAGCGCTTGCGTTGGTTGCGGCTCCACGAATCGTGAGAACCGACTGGTTGAAAGCATTCAGGAATTGAGCGCGGAGTTCGAAGTTCATCGTTTCGGTGATGGATGTCCTCTTCATAATGTTGAGGTCCCACCGAGACGTCCACGGCCCATACAGGTAAATGCGCTGGCCGAACTCGCCCGGCTTGGTCGGCGGACCAATGTACGGCAGGGCCGGGTTCAGAGTGCCGGCTAGCTCGAATGCCGCAAGAGTGTTATCGATAAAGCTCTTGGGGAAGTAGTAGACGACGCCCTTGCCTGATACAGGATCCGTATCCTTGCGCATCTTGACCAGCTCTTGGAGCTGTTTAAGCGTGATATTGTTCAGCACCACGCCTGAATCGCGATTGTTGAACGTCAGGCGCCCGCCCGTAAGCAAGCTGGGAGTGCCCGATTGAATGCGCACGACGCCGCTCCACTGCCAGCCTTCGAGCAGCTTGCGAACTACCGGTATATTCCCGTTTGCGAACCGTCTTCCCGGTCCGAATGGCAATTCGTACAGCCAGTCGAACTTGATTCCATGTCGCGCATCGCGCGGCGCGGGGCCTTTGTCCAAGCCAAAATTTCGCAATGTCGTCGGTGTGCTGGCAGCATCGCCACCATCGGTAAAGAGGTTCGTTAACGACTTCGACCAGACATAGCTGCCCTGCACGAGCAAGCCGCTCGAGAGTCTTCGACGAAGCTCGACTTGAAGCGCGTTGTAAGTGGTGTCTCCAGCATTCGTCATGATAAAGCTCCCAGTCGGAGAACGGGGATTCGCAACGAAGAAGTTTGACAACACTATGTTTTTCGTAGGATCGGTCGGGTCTTTGATGCCCGTATCAACAAACGGAACAAGTCTCGCCGCGATTAACCGATCCATCCTTGTTACGTTCTGGGCAATATTGGCAGCCAATCGGCCGGCCTCGCCACGCAAAATAGTGGTGGCAAACGTGGTGTCGCTCGTGAGGGCGAGCGCAGTATTGATGATCGGGATGTTCTTCTGGCCGGCCAGCCCCTGATTGCCGAAGTTTGTGCTTGTAGGATTGGCCAGCCTT
>DASRIZ010000520.1:0-5744 GCA_035649735.1 Blastocatellia bacterium
TTTCTGCTGCACTACATGCCACGCCTCATGCGGGAGATGCTTTTCTTCAGCAGGTCGCACATAGATGTCCGTGCCCTGTGTGAACGCTAACGCCCGAACTCTGGCGGGCCTGGTGGAATTGTAATGAACCGTCACATCATCCATTGATATGCCAGTGAGTTTCTCGATTCCGGATTTGAGGCCGTCGGGCAGGCCGGTTCGATTCTCATTTCTTTGGACTGGAGAATTGTCATTCTCGCCCGACCGCCCTCGGAGTATGCCCCGGACGGCGCGGTTCCCTGCCATCTGCTGCAACGCGAGCACGTCGGAAGGCGTTAGCGTTGAACGAGCGTTGATGGCTTGCATCAAAAGATGAGCGTGACTGGGTTGCTGTGCGAGATCGTTTGCGCCTCGAGCCTTCGACTTCGGCGCGTGACGAAACGCAGCACCTTTTTTCTTCGGATGAGTTGTGATCTTGCGTAGCATGACCTTCTCCTTGCGGTGAAGACCGATCGGATTCGGCGCAGCTCGCTCCTCATTAATTGCACGAGCGCGTTCGCCTGTCTGGTTAGCGGCCGTCGTATTCCTTCGCGCAGGCAAAAGACAGGGCCCACGGGAGAAGTGCCGCAGACCTCGAATTACGACCCAGCTTGGCTGGCTTGAACAGGTTCGGAGGCCTCAGCTTGTTGCTTATCTTTTTCGAGCAATTCCTGAATGACTTGAATCGCGCCGCTTATGCGCAGCATAGTCTCTCTCACGTACCCGGTTTCTGTTTCTAGCTCGCGGAGCCGGGATTGTCCCGCCTCGTACTCCTTTTTCAATTCTTCAAGCCGTCGCTGGAGTTGTTCTTGCAAGGTTGTTGTCTCCTTATGCTTCTTTTAGTTTTAGTATCTGAGCGCGCAGTTTCTCGATCTCTTCCTGCTGTTGTCTGATAGCTTCAATGACCGGGGCGAACATTCCTAAGATAGAGATTCCCTTGAAGCCGTCCCCGCCGGTGCTGACAAGCTCCGGAAAGACCTTCTCAACCTCCTGTGCTATGAGGCCAAGCTGATAAGGGGCGTCCTCCTTATCGTTCTCCCATTTGAAACGCACTCCGTGCAACGAGAGTAATTTGTTAGTGGGATTTGTTTGAGTGTCTAAACAAGAGACATCTGTTTTGAGTCGAATATCCGATCTCCCTTTGTGGTCTCCCCAAATGCCTTCTTGATCAATGTAACAAGCCGCAAGATAGGCTCCGTTGTTTATAACAGCACCGGCAGAGTCCTTATCGTTTCCTCTGACTCTGAACACAAAGCGAGTATCTTTTGGTTTCCGATCATTTGTCCACGCGTGGAAATATACAGTGCCACCTCTCGCAACATCACTTTCAATATATGGTCGCCAGAACACGTGACCGGGCAATACCGCATCCCCGCCTCCGCAGTCAATTCCGCCGTTAGCCTTTATCGATCCATCCACATGTAGTTTCTGCTTGGGATCATTCGTCCCAATGCCGATATAGCCATCCGACTTAATGTAGAGTCTCGATGCCAGAGAAGCTTTAGTATCTCTTCCCGGAGGCTTAGTGGTGAAATCAACATGGGCGCCAAGGGATCCATCGTCTATGACCCGCATCCTGAAGTTCGGTGCTGTGTCGCTAAAATCGTAGGGGTAGGTAGAAATGTCAATTCTCGCCTCGGCGTTCCCCCCACCTCCAGCATTCTGAATAAGGAGAGTTGGACCTACGCCTCCGGACGCATCACGCCGAATATGCAGATCACCGCCCGGCGCGAAGGTCCCTATGCCAACCTTGCCGGTAATATAGGTTCTCTCGGCGATGAGAGCCAATCTTCTCGCGCCGGCATCAGTAATCCCGCCTATGTGCAGCCACTTGGTTGTCGAATCAACATTGGTCGCCACCCCGATCCATTGATCCGGATACGTATTCCCATTCTCATCCAAAAACTTCAATACTCCGGGAACTCTGATGGCAACATTACCTTTCACTTCCAGGGGATTCTGTGGGTTGGACACGCCTATGCCGACATTGCCAACGTTAGGAGTGCCGTAGTAGATGTTTGACCCACTTTTAATCCACAATTGTCCATTAATATCTTTCAAATCCGGGATCTGTGCGGCGGTCAGCTTCCCTGTGATCCTGGCGGCCTCTATCGAGCCATCGAATTGCGTAGCTCTCACCTTCCCTGCCACATCCAGCTTGTAGTCTCCAGGCGTGACCGTCCCAATGCCGACATTGCCGTTGCCCTGGATCACCATCTTGGCGTTCTCGGATAGCGCAGGACTAGTGTACTTACTCCCTTCCCCGGATACGCCAAAAACTAGTTGGTCGTTGTGGGTTGTCGAGTTGTAGTAGTTATAAATCGCGACCGCCCTCGTGTCGGTATCCGTGCCCCAATAACGGGACAGGATGATCGGCGCGCGTGCGACATTTTCATTGCCATCGTTTTGCGCTACGTGAAGTAGCGCCTTCGGACTTGTCGTTCCAATGCCGATGTTGCCGGAGGAGTCTATCGTCAGCCTCTCCTTCAGCTCGGCGCCGGTCATCAACCGCAAAGACCCGTCTTTGGTCACCGGGCGTATCTCAATATTGTTTTGGTTTACGCGCGTGCTGCCCGCATTTCTTCGCAGGCTGTTGTCCGGCTGCGCTGACGTCAACTGGGCCAGCACCACGTCGTTCTCTGTCGTATTGCGCTTCCACGAAAACGTGGTTGTATCAGTCACTCGAAGCTTCATTCCGGTCATCTGAGGATAGTCATCACTGAACACTTCGCTCCATTCAATGACCAGGTAATTGCCTACGCTGGCAGAGCCGGCAGGTTTTGGGTCGCCGCCCTTCCACCATAATTCCCGTCCATTCGCGTCTATCGCTAACCCCTCGCTAACGCTCAGCGCGCCCCCAGCCGCAGAGCTTACTAAGAGTCCTCGCACCACTCCCCAGGTGTGCATTTCCAGGTTGTGATTATGCCGCATTTGACGGTGGTAAGTCTGTTCGTCCTGAAAGTCCGTGTCCACCAACATCATGCCCTGGAAATAGTTGCCTCTTTTTACGTCATAATTACTCTGCTTTTCTTTTGGCATTGGGGGCTCCTTTCTTCCGCACGACTTGTTGGGGCTTGGGGCGCACGCCGAGCAACGTGTTCACGCCTATGGTGCTGCGCGCGTCCGAATCAGTTTCTTTTCCTCGCCCCTTTGCTGAGAACTTGGGCAGCTGCATGCTGGGAAAGACCGGAATAAGATAAAACTGCGTGTGAGCGGGCTTTTCCTGATCGATCAATGCGAAAGCTATTGCTATTTTTCGCTCTATCTCCGTCGAGCTTGGAGTTTGTTGCGAGGACTTCATAAAAGAAAGCAGAACTCCGAACGCGTGCTCAGGCTTGTCATCCTTAGTCCATTTTTGGAGACCGCCAACAACATCCCATTCAGCCTTATCTGTGCGCGCCAGAGCATCTCCTTCAAGAATTGTTGGCTCCGCTCCTGTGAAAATTCTTAGAAGCTCTTTCAAGCCGTCGGGCGTTCCTCGCTTCTTATAAAGGCTGATGATTCGTGCAAGAAACTCGCGCTGAAGCCCAACGTCCATGTCAGCCCTCAACCCAAAAGCCACCCAGCCTGCAAGCCACGGCAAGAAATCTTCCGGCGCATCTTTCGGACTAAAGTATCGAGAGCTGCCGGCGATGATTGCTTCAAGGCTCAGGAGATGCGAGTCGCCCGGGCCAAGGAGGATCTTCTCAAACGCCGACAGGTAATCGGCGAGGAGCTTGTCTTCGTGAAAGATCGAAGGCAGGTACTTCATCAACTCGCCTGGCGCGTTTGGATCGCTCGACATAATCTCCCTTCGCTGATAGCTCAAGCTTCAGGGAAGCAACCACGGAAGCATGAGCTTAAAGACTCAATCTGCCTTGGGCTTCCACCTTTGCAGGTCTGCCGAAGACTTCGTGTTGAACCTGGTTTCGAGTATCCGGAAGTCCACCAATTCGAACGGCTTAAGCGGTATGCTGTCACCCTCTTGCTCATTAGCCACTCCGGTTTCCGAATCAATGAGCAGCAGGGGTTTCTTCCCATGTTCGACAAAGTCTACTCCGGACACACCTGCCAACCGCTCGATGATTTCACTCAGATATACATTGCGGCCGAACGGCCACCCTTCGCCCGCTCGCCCGCCAATCAGAGGATGAAAGAACCGGCTCAATTCTTCTTTGGCGGCTTTTTCCACTTCCGTGTCGAGCGCGTCGGGCTCGAGGTGGAGTGTAATCCTCTGCACCGCTATTTTCTTGTAGCTCGGTTCGACAACACTCACCCTGGCTGTAAGCAGCCTGCGTTTGTCTAATTCACTTTGTATGTCATTCAAGAGAGACTGGCGGCGATCGCCGGCTAACGCGGGGACCGATTGAACGGCTACTTGAAACGCGGCGGCTACGGATCTCTCGGTTGCAAGCTGCAGTTCTGAACCGAGTCGTGAAACGCGGACCCACAACATCCTCTTTCCATTAACGTCTGACTCTTCCCAATCATCTGGAGGCGCAAACGCGACAAGTCCGCTTGAAGCCCAGTTCGATGTCAAATCCGTCAGCTTGTGCTTATTAAGGCTGGACCATTTCGCTCTGAGCTCAGGTTCCTTTGCATCTTCGTTGCCGCCCATCGAGTATTCGAACTTAAGTTGGCGGTTTACGACAGTTGCGCTGAGGTTGAACTTTACCAAATCGAATTTTGATTCCATCCCAATATAGAGGTACTCGTTGAGTCCCGGAACAAGCTGAAAAGGGATATTGCCTGGCTTTCTCAAGTCGCTTGGGTGCTCGGTATATTTTTCTTGTCTCTTCGACAGCACGATCGATCGAACAACAGGAACTACAAACACTCTTATGAGATCGACTATTCTATTGTCGCCGCGTTTATCCTTGAGAGTGGTGGTAAACACTCTAGCGACCCTGTGCGAGAAAACTTTATTGACTAGCTTGTTGTAGTCATCCAAGGTAACGGCTCGGTAGGGACTGCGAAGTTCAGTCACTACGTTGCGCACTTCTTTGGTCAGATCGTCCCGGTCGCGATAAGCGTCGGGCTTTCTCGCACCCGCGTCGATTAGGTTTAGAAAGGTCACAACGTTTTCGGCAGTCACTCGATTCATTCTGTAAAGGAGCATCTCGGTCAGATACGCGAATAGCTCCACCAGAGTAATCCCCGGATCGGAAGCGTTGTGATTGGTCCATTCGGGCGCGTGTGTGGGGATCATCGACAGCGCCTCCTCGACCAGGTCGGCGTATCTTCGATCATCAAGATTGGGCAGCATCATTGGCATTCGGGTTAAGTTCTTAGACGCGTACGCCTGCTTCGTGCCGGCTTTGCGCTTTGTCCGTGCAGGCTTGGTGGCACAGTTTGAAACGTGCAAATCACTTCGTGCTTGCCCGAAGAGATCAGGAAGCGCTCAGTCATTTCCTTTGGATCGTGCGGCGTCATCTCCAGCGCTATGACGTGATCGACTCCAGGCACCGCCTCGATCAAATAGTAAAGATCCGAATCGTGAGGCCAGCGGCCAAAACCCCACCCCTCGCCCTCAAATCCCCCTGAGAGCGGGTGCAGAAATTGGGTTAGACGTTCAAGCACCGCCATCTTCAGCTCGTTCGCGGCTTCAAGAGATACCGGCGCAATCTCAGCTTTGATCGTGATCTCGACATATTCAGGATCGGTGACTGTAAGCGTAACCAGCGGCGGTTTGCGCGCATCCAGATATTCCTGCACGCGTCGTTTAAGCTCCAGGCTCGCAAGAGGCT
>DASRIZ010000521.1:0-15939 GCA_035649735.1 Blastocatellia bacterium
AATCCGGCTCAATACCACATTCCGGGCGAGCTGGAAGCGTACCTCGAGCTGAAGCACAGCCTCACCGAGACGCTCCCCAAGCTCAATCAGCTCGAGAGACACCTAATGCACGTTCTCCATATCATTCGGCGCTGACCGAGCCCGCCCAGTGGCAAGCAATGTCGGCGCAGAACGATACGATCAGCGGGCGCGCGCAATCAGGACCACATCATATGAAGACCACTGCGCGCGCTCCGCTGCATCGAGAGTTCGACGGCCTGGCGGGTACGCGCGCAGTCTACTTCGAGTATTTACCGACACACTTAAACGAAGCCTGGGCCTTATTCTTGGGAAGGTTCCGAACATTAACCCAATATTCTTCTCGCGCATCTGGGTCGATTTCCACCGTGGTCGAATAGAGAGCATCAGTACCATCCTTCTTGCAGCCGGAGATCCAGTATTCCTCGTGCGTCTCTGTATCCCAGCAGTTGCTTTTAAAGCCAGAGATCTTTCCGAACCGACGGCCATGGTAGTCAATCGATTTACCAGACTTGGAGAAGGTGACCCAGCCGATTCGTGCCGGGGTCCGACAATGCTGTCTCCCTTGAACTCAATGTACATCAGGCGGCGTTCCTTGGACATCGCTTCCTCTCCACTCGCTCGATCGCCGGCAGTCGAACGGCGTGTTCGGCGGCTTTGCCGATGTTCGTTGGTTCAAGACGTACCCATCGTCGTGTTTAGGTCGAAGTCTCCTGACCGACGACGAGTCAGAAGTTTGCGGATATCCGTGGGCAACGACGAAGCTACGTCATCACGAAACCTCCAAAGATGATTGCGCCCCATCTTCAGGACGATACTGGGAAGGACAACGGCGACGAAGGCAGCACTGTCCGTACGGGCGAGAGTGACGACACGACCGGCGGAGAACGGTATTGCCCCTGGCACGCAAACGTCATCGAGCTTTACAGGCGCCGCGACTGGGACACCGGGCAGACCTGCGCCGCCCATTCCCGCAGTGAACGTTGCCCGGTCCGATGCACAGCCCGCGTACCCATGAAGCGACACATCCACCGATAGAGTGAGGGCAACCGTCGGGGCCTTGGCCCAGTAGACCTTGTTCGTCGTCACGAGAAACATGATTCCGGTCGCGGTCGTTCGACAGCTCAGAGTCCCATGCCATCGTCGATCTTCGATCTCGACGAACGGCCCAACTCCGGTGCCTCGCTGCTTCTCCGACTGGTATGTCTTCCGCGTCTTCGTCGACCAGTCGCCTAGAATCTCGACTGGTTCTCTGGGAACCAGTCCGCTAAGGGACGAATCGAGCAGCCGAAAGAACGGATAGTCTAGGACCATTTGTAATAGGGTGCCTTCGCCTACGGTGTCCGCCGAACTATTAATAAGCAGCACGCGATCGAAGCCGCGCAAACAGAGCCCCGACCGCCCGATCAGCTAACCCCGGCTTATTACTATTCGCAACGCGGCCTGCTTGAGAGACTGGCTAACCGCGGTGCTTTTGGCGATGTGTCTGATCTCCGGCTCGGGAAGAGTCGATAGCAGCTTTAGCGCAAGAGGCGTCGGCGTGCGCGGGTTGTTCACAATTGCCGAACGTATCTCCTGATTGGACGACCATTGCGTTGTCTTGGCAATCAGATCGGCGACCGCGGCGGAGATCGAAGTCATCCTGGCAATTCGCAAAACCTCTTCGGTCGTTATCCGAGGATTCTTGAGAAGGTAATAAAACAGCTGGGGATCGTTGTCCTGTATCAACGCGCCCCGCTCGCTCCGATCCGCTTTGGAAGCGAGAATCATCTTCTCAGGATAGGACATCGCTCGAATGCGATCCCACACGCTCGCAGATTTGCCGGGTGTGGTTTCGGGGCTCGCGGTAAGACTCGAGAGAATCTCCTGCGGGTTCGCCTCAATCGAGACCGCAAACCCGCCTTCGAAGATCCGCACCACTGTGGCGCTGGTCGCAAAAGAGCCGCGATCGATCAACCGCAACGTGAGCTGAATCGTCGATAGCTCCGAAGGTTTCTCGGTAGAGCTGAGAAACAAACCTCCGGCGCTGAGGTTTGTTTCGAACTCGCGTCGAAGCTCTTCATCACTTTCGAACTCCGCTATAAAACATTCCAGCGACTCGTTAGTTACTTTCACAACACAACCTCCGGGTTGCACAACCCTTACGCTATCCTCGATTGTGCTGGATAACCAGAGTTTTGATTGCTGGATTAACTTCGCGTCTTTGCGGTCCTCGGCGACTTTGCGCGAATCGACATTTGCGCTAACGTAACCGAAACGACATTTGCGCTAACATAACTTCGGAGGCTTAACGATGAATATTCGATTGAGACTCGTTTCGTTCTTCCTGATCGTCCTGGTTTTAGCCATCTTGACTCCAGCTCAGAACTCGTCGCCGAATCCGGCTCGCGACTGGTGGAAACACGTTGAGTACCTGGCGAGCGACGATCTCGCGGGGCGCGAGACCGGCAGCGTTGGTCATAGACGCGCGGCTCAGTATGTCGCCAATGCGTTCCAACGCGCCGGGTTGAAGCCCGGCGGAACCGATGGCTATTACCAGACGGTGGGATTTGTTTCGCGAAAGGTTGTCGAGGAAAGCTGCAGCCTGGCGATCGTAAGAAACGGAACGCCGGAGCCCATTATCCTCGGAGAAGAAGCGACATTGGGCATGAGCATCGAGCCCGCCCCACGAACCGAAGCTCCAATTGTGTTTGTTGGCTACGGGCTGACAGTTCCCGAAATGCAATATGATGATCTGGCTGGGCTCGATCTTCGCGGCAAGGTCGCGGTGCTATTGTCGGGCGGCCCGTCGGAGATACCCGGCCCCCTTCGAGCACATTATCAGAGTGAGCGGTCGCAGCTCATAAAACGCGCGGGCGCCATCGGAGTCATAGGGATTCAGAGTCCTATAGGCCAGGACGTTCCGTGGGAGCGATCGAAACTCGCTCGGTTCCGGGCTTCGTTGTCGCTTGCTGATTCGAGTCTCGAAGAGAATCAGGGACTGCAGTTAGGAGTGACCTTTAACCCCGCAAAAGCGGAAAAGCTGTTTGTCGCCTCGGGACACAGCTTTGCCGAAATCTTGAAGCTTGCCCAGGAGGGTAAAGCCCTTCCGAGATTCGCGATTCCGGCTTTGGTGCGGGCAACGGTCGCGTTTGAAAAACAAACTCTAGAATCTCAAAATGTAGTCGGCATCCTCCCAGGCACCGATCCCAAGCTGAGAAACGAATACGTAGTCCTCTCTGCTCATCTCGATCATGTCGGGAAGGGCGAACCGATCAACAACGATGCGATCTACAACGGGGCTATGGACAACGCATCGGGAATCGCGACGTTGATTGAAGCCGCGCGTGAGCTAGCGAGGACGAAGAAGCGCTTCCGACGGTCCGTGGTGTTTCTCGCGGTTACCGCGGAGGAGCACGGACTAAAAGGGTCGAAATACTATGCCGCGCATCCAACGGTTCCGTACGCAGCGATAATCGCAAACATCAATATCGATATGTTTCTGCCGCTCTTTCCGTTCCGCAGTTTGATCGTCCAGGGTTTGGAAGAATCAAACCTGGCTGAAGACCTGCAAAGAGTCGCAAAGATCGTTGGCGTTGAGGTGCTCGCCGACCCCGAGCCGGAGCGCCGCGCGTTTGTTCGGAGCGATCAATACAGCTTTATCAGGAAAGGCGTACCTGCGCTCTCTCTTAAGGTTGGTTTCGTCAAGGATTCGCCCGAGCACGAGATTGTGAAGCAGTGGCGAAAGGAGCGTTATCACGCGCCTTCGGACGATCTTCGACAGCCCGTCGATTTTCAAGCCGCCGCGGGGTTCAATGCAGCTTACTTGCACTTGGTCGAAGCCGTCGCTAACCGTCCCGAGCGTCCGCGCTGGAATGACAGCAGTTTCTTCAAAAGATTTGCTCGCACCGAATGACCAGGATTCAAAACACATTAGACACCACCGGGGCTTCAACGGCGTGGTGCTTGACCTTCAACTAGGTCACCCGAAACATCTTGTTTGGAGTGCGCCGCCCTCTTACGCATTCAGTGACGTTCGCATGCGTGGCGGCGCTTTCGGGAGTGTTGTGTAAAGGGAGAGCGTAGGCGAGGGTGAAGCTCTGGCTCGAAGGGGAACGGAAACGGGCGGCCTGCAGCGCACCGCTTTAGAGTCTTCCTGGGCCCTTACACCACACTACGAAAGCGCCGCCACGCATGCGAAGGTCGCTGAATGCGGGAAAGGCGGCGCACTCCAAATGAGGCGTCGAATTCGTGTGTTGAGGTGCTGTTTGATGGCATCGATGGATTACACTGAATGTCCGCTTTCCCTACAATCTTGGGTTCCAAGTGAAGCTTACAAGGGCCACCCGGGGCCCGCTAATTGCCATCTAAACAAGGGAACAAATAAGGCCTAATAGTGAAGGTTCTTATAGGTTTTCTCAAGAAAGGAGGTGACCCAAAATGAGGTCGAATAGAACCAAAGGGTTACTTGCACAAATGCTTGTTGTGGTCAGTCTCCTGTTCGGGTTTGTAGCGTTTGCGGGGACAACTGCTGAGGCACAATACCGGTCCAGAGGTCGGATAGTTGTGCGCCCCAGAGTCTTTGTCTATCCACGAACTTTCTATCCCCGAGCGTATTATCCTCGGTCGTACTTTTACAACCGAGTGTATATTCCGCCGACCACTCACGTAAGCGAATCACAAGGTTTTCGTGACGGTCTGAATGACGGAAGAGACGACGCAGAGGAAGGAAAAGGATACAGACCCGAAAGCCACAACAGCTTCAAGAACGCACAAACCTCAGCCTATCTCGATGGGTTCCGTCGAGGTTATGACGAGGGCTATCGTTCCATAAGAGGTGACTAAGTCGCCTCCTAAAAAGCGATCGAGTCCAGACTCCCTGACTCGATCGCTCCTCCAGTTTAGACCCACGCCTCTTGTCAATTCCAACCTTCAAGTTAAGCGCACCCTTCACATTGAACATTGAGAGTACTTCCTTAATAATGTGGACAAGTGATGGGGGAGACAAATGTACTGTCCCCGATGTCGACAAGCTCTCAACGAGGGTATGAAGTTCTGCACCAGTTGCGGCCTCGCAACTGACAGCTTTAACACAAAGACTGAGAACATAGATCCGCCGATTACTGCTAACGCTAGTCGAGGTACGACCGACCCGCTTGTTGGACGAGTGCTCGACTCGAAGTACGAGCTCAGCGCGTGGCTGGGAGAAGGCGGGATGGGCGCCGTCTACCGCGCACGCCGCCTTCACATCGGCGATGAGGTTGCCGTCAAGGTGCTGCACCCGAAGTTCGTCCGCGAAACGGGCGGCCTCGAACGATTCCGACGCGAAGCCCGCTCCGCCGCGATGATCCGGCATCCCAACATAGTCACGATTCATGATTTTAGCGAGGCGACCGGAGAGGACGCATCGGCTTATATCGTTATGGAGTTGGTGAGCGGCATTTCTTTGCGGGATCTCTTGAGACGAGAGGGCAGACTCGATCCGGTGCGCGCAGTAGCGCTGATGCGCGACATCTGCGCCGGGGTCGGCGTCGCTCATCGCCACGGCATCGTGCATCGCGATCTCAAGCCAGACAATGTCATCGTCGTGCCTCCCGATGTCGACGGCGAACGGGAGATGGCTAAGGTCCTGGACTTTGGTCTCGCGAAACTGCGTGATAGCTCTGCCGAACTCACCCTCACTCAGACCGGCACGGTGATGGGTACGCCTTACTATATGTCGCCGGAACAGTGGCGCGACGAATCCCTCGATGCGCGATCTGATGTTTACAGTCTTGGGGCAATGCTTTATGAGATGCTCACAGCGTCTCCTCCCTTCAACTCCACGAGTGCCGCGGGACTGATGACAAAACACCTCAACGAACCGCCGCCGGCTCTGGATTCGGAGTTACTGATATCACCCGCTCTGGAAACCGTGTGTCGAAGGGCGCTTTCGAAAACCCGAGAGGAAAGACAGGCGGATGCGACAGTGTTGAGCCGCGAGCTTAACTCTGCAATCACTGACCCTGTGCTCACACAGCTTTCAGGGCACGCGATCCAACAGAGCCATCACGACTGTCTCTCTCCATCCCAATTTACAACGCTGCCGGCGCATAAACCCAATCGATTGAAATGGGTCGTGGCGGCGGCTCTGCTTTCAGTGTTGATCGCGACCGCGGTCATCGTTGTCGGTATCAGATACCTGAGGACGGGCGGCGCTACCGGCACCAATTCTGTTGCTGGCGAGACTTCCAATGGTAACTCAGGGCTCGGAGCGAACACCGCGGCGGATGACCAATCAGAGTCAACCGGAAAGCTTAATCTAATAGGAACCTGGACGGGAACCTTTGGCCTTCTGGGCACCGCCGCCACCCTGGTGGTTAAGGAACACAAAGGCGTCAGCTGGAGCGGCGTTTTGGAGCAAGGGAGCGCGAGAGTGGCCTTCGTAGGAAAAATTGAGACTCCCTCAAGAAAAGTGACGTTTAAAGAAACCGAAGTGCTAAGCGGGGGGGGATGGAACCTGGGCGAAAACACAGGAGAGCTCTCCGCGGATGGCCGACGTATGTCTGGAACAGGGAAGGATGACCTCGGCAGTCAGATGGGTCTTTCGTATCAATGGGCTTTTTCAAAGCGATAGAGAGAATCAGTTAGGGAGATTCAAATGAGATCTTACAAACTCTTGTGGGCCGTGCTCGTCTTTATGGTCGGTGTCGCGCTGAATCCGCCAACTGGGGCTGCGACCCGATCGTCGCAGGACTCAGATCGAGATCGCACTCGCGATTCCTGGCAACGCCCTGCCGAAGTATTTGACGCGCTCGGAATAAAGCCAGGGCATCGTGTTGCCGATATCGGGTGTGGCTTCGGCTACTTCTCTTTTCGACTCGCCGCGCGTGTTGGTGCTGAGGGCAAGATCTTTGCCGTAGACATCGATCCAAAAGCGATTGACCGAGTACGGGCACGCAAGGAGCGCGAAAAGCTTGCACAGCTGGAGCCGATTCTCGGTGAGAGCAATGATCCGCGGTTGCCCGGCGATCTGGATTCGGTGTTGATCGTCGATACCTATCATGAATTCCGCGATTGGGATCGGATGATGCAAGCGGTGCTGCGTTCATTAAAACCAGGAGGCAGGCTAGTAATAATCGACGGCGAAGGGCCGTCAGGCAGACCGCGTACTGAATATCACCGGTTGCATACCATCCCTGAGGAGTTGCTGCGCGATGAAGTAGTCCGAAACGGGTTTGTTTTTAAGGAGAGCCGTCCGGGGTTTTATGACGCTGAGTATGGCAAGAAGATGTATTTTCTGGTATTCGAAAAACCCCAATCAAAACCACCCGAGTCTAATGCACTACAATCGCCAGTTATCTGTTAGAAGGCAACACCACCAACTTCAGTTGGGGGTTGGTTAGTTTCAACCTACGAACGGCCGACCAATCCCCCTTCCCTACCTGAAGTATGCTGGCAGTTCTGGTTTTCTTATCTAGCTGCTTCGGAGCCTGTCCCGACACGTGCTGGTCGGACTAGCGGATTGAATCTTCACGATGCAGCTCGCTGCGGATCTGCATCAGGATTTCGTAGTAGCGCCATGCAGCCGGTGCGTCGGCTTCCTGATGGTGATCAGGTTTCAAAATCAAATCTCCGGTAGACAACAGCACTCGCCTTACTTCGGGATTCTGACGGACCTTCTCCCACGTGGCGGCGACAATTAAGCGGTAGTGCTCGCCCGGTTCAGCGGGGCGATATTCGATCTGACTTCCTTCAAAGGTGACCCACGTGATCCCCATCTTTTTCATGTTCTCCTCGGCTAGCGTGCCGGCGCTCTTGGCCTCGAAGCTGGTCATGCCTGCAACCTGCTCGCGGGAATACTTCCATGCGATACCGGGATACTTGCTGCGCGGATCATCCGAGCCCTCCGGATAAAGCATCATCTGCCAGAATCCCTCGAGACTTGCGTAATGTTTTCCGCGAAACTCAAAAGGCGTCGCAGCGAAATTGGATAACAGACCGAGTTCGTGGCGTTTTGATAGGATGACTTCGCCAGGTGCGGCCTCTTGGGGCAGGATCTCCCAGTCCGGTGCTCCAGCTTTTTGAACCGGTGTCCACCAGTGAGACGGATAGCGGTTGGCGTTCGAATTCTGTGGCGACGAAGAACCCGTTGGCCGCGACAGATGACAAGCCGCGAGCAGCGGCAATAATACGATTATTGCTACGACTGCGGCATATGTTGTGGCGGGGCGTAGATTCATAAGAGCGCCGAAAGCAGGTCGCCGCTTTGCTTTGACGCTGGACTCACTGTCACGGCGTCATGCAGCGTATTGCACCAATGCGTTCAACGATCAAATATATAACTCCATCATAGGTCGTCAAATCAAAGTCGATCGCGTCAGGTGCAGTGAAACTCGTAACGGTATACACTACTGTCGTGATTCCGATCGAAGAGATAGTTGGCGAAGAATGGGCCGAGTGGTATCGGCTCACACCGCTCGACCGCTGGCGCGAGTCTCAGAAGCTCTGGCAAGCTTACCTCGCCCTCGGAGGATCGCTTGATGCAGAACCCGATACTCAAAGTCCTTTCTTCGATCAAAGCGCGACGCGTCCGCGCTCTGCTGATGGGCGGCCAGGCGTGCGTGTTCTACGGCGCAGCCGAGTTTAGCCGAGATACCGATCTTGCGATCCTCGCAACCTCAACAAATCTCGAGAGACTAACTAAAGCTCTAGAAGACCTACAAGCAGAAGTCATCGCGGTGCCGCCGTTCGAACCACAATACCTTCGCAAGGGCCACGCTGTTCACTTTCGATGCAATCACCCCGAAGCCACTGGTATGAGAGTCGACGTTATGACAAAGATGCGAGGTGTCGATTCGTTCACAACGCTTTGGGGGCGGCGAACCACGATTTCAATTGATGAAACCAGGCAGTTCGATTTGATGTCGATTCCCGATTTGGTTAAAGCGAAGAAGACCCAGCGCGATAAAGACTGGCCGATGGTGCGGCGATTGGTTGAGGTCAACTACTTCGAGAATCGCGAACATCCGACCGTTCAGCAAATTCGGTTCTGGTTTCTTGAGTTGCGTACGCCTGAATTGCTGATTGAGCTTTCAGCTCGGTACCTCCGTATACCTCAGTCGTTGATTCGAAAACGACCTCTTTTGAAATTCATTAGACAGGGAAATGAAACGATGCTCACCGAAGCACTTCGCGCGGAAGAAAGATCGGAACGGGAAGCGGATCGCGAATACTGGCTTCCGCTTAAGGCCGAACTTGAGCGCCTGCGACACGCGCGGGCGACCAAAATCCCAGGTTGATCCGGTCATGCGACCATCTTTTGCAACCGCTCCATCGGCCGACGCAGCGACCTCTTGCGCCGCCGCATATCCGACCACAAATCGCCGACTTCGGCGATTCGGTCTTTCATCCCTCGAAGCGTGAATGTTCTGGGACCTACCTCGCCTCGTTCGATCTCCTCCCACGTACAAGGCGCGGATACTGGAGCTCCGGTCTTCGCGCGCACAGCATAGGTGGCCGCGAATGTTGCGCTGTATCCGTTGCGGCCAGTGTCGATGAGAATGCGCCGGCCCCGATCGACCTTGCTAAACTCGAGCGTCAGGTTCTCAGGGTCGCGCTTCACCAACAGCCTGGCTACTCGATGAGCAAACGAAGCCACCTCGCCAAAATCCGCTTTGCCATCAACGGGAACGGCGATGTGAAATCCCTTCGAACCGGACGTCTTGATCCAGGCAGGCAACCCTAACTCGTCAAGAAAATCCCGAAGCTGAAGCGCCGCCGTGCGCAACATCGCCGCGTCGTCTATTGATGGATCAAGATCGAAAACACAAATGTCCGGGTAGAAAACCTCGGGCGCGCGCGAGACCCAAACATGCGGTGTGATGCAGTTCTGATTAGCGAGCCAGAGCAACGAGCGCTCATCCCGGACGACTGGATGATTCACCGTCCCACCCTTTTTTGGCACCTCGACCCGCTCCAGCCATTCGGGAAACCCCTTCGAAACATCCTTCTGCATGAAGCCCGGTTTGTCGATGCCCGCCGGGTAACGTTCCATCGTGACCGGGCGCAAGCGGATGTGCGGCAGCATGACCGGCGCGATCGCTTCATAATATGACGCAAGTTCGCCCTTGGTGATCCCGTCGTCGGGGAACAAAACCTTCTCGGGATGGGTTATCAAGGTGTTTCCCTCACGACCTCGCGCGGCGATTTGTCAGTCCTGAGACCCAACAACCGGCTATGGCGAAGTTTGCCGTGTACGGTCCATTCAATAAACGCAACCTGAACGACAACCTCAGGCCGCACCCAATGCGCGCGAACGCGCGGGAGTCCCACAGCTCTCGTAAACGGCGGCTTCGGAAGCTCGAGCGCATCGAGTCTGGCTCGGAGTTCCAAAAGCAGCCTGGTGTCGAAGCCGGTTCCAACCTTTCCGGCGAAGACAAAATCATCGCCCTCGAAATAACCTACCAGCAAAGCTCCAAGCCCGACCCGCGCCCCCTGAGGATCTGTGAACCCTCCGACAACAAATTCCTGCGACGCCTCGCATTTCATCTTGAGCCAATTCTTCGACCGACGATGCTCGTAAGGTGAGTCGCGTCGCTTCGCAATGACTCCTTCCCATCCCTCGTTGCAAGCGCGCTCCCACGGCTTCGGTTCGTCCAGCGCTTCCACTCGCCGCAGCGGTGTTTGAAAAGGTAACTGGCTTAGCAACTCGCGACGCGTCTCGAGTGGCAATGTTGTCAGATCCCGGCCGTCGAGCCACATGATGTCGAAGACATCATAACCGCCCTTCTCCCGACCCCAGGTAATCTCACCGTCGAGGATCACATCGTGCACGGGCAGGTTTGCGACAGCCTCGGCGACCGAAGGAATATTCTGAAGTAACCGATTCCGCGAAAACAGCCGAACTTGCGATCCGTTTTTGTAAGCGAGCAGCCGGATGCCGTCAAACTTTCGCTCAAAGATCCATTCCGGTCCGGTGAACCTTTCTTGTGTAAGCGTAGCGGCCATCGGCTCGAGCCATTCTGGAAATGAATTCATCACGCGGTTATCCTCGCTGATGCGCGCTCCTCACGTAGGAACGAATTGGCACTCCTCACGTGTTGCGCGTGCAATCACTCGTAATTCACTCGGACGGTCAAAGGAAAACCCGCCATACCGTCGCGTGTCACATTGCGCGACCCTCCTACCGTGATCTCCCGCAGCCGTGGCAGGCTAGCTAGATGCACAACCCCGGCGTTCGTAATTCCCGAGCAATCAAAAAACTCGAGGCTCTCGAGCGATGGCATCCCACCCAAAATCTCAAGGCTGCGATCCGTGATCTTAGTGCTGCCAGCGTAATAAGTTTTTAGTCTCGCCAAGCGGGCGATGTGCTCGGTTGCTGCGTCGCCAGTTTCGCGACAATACATACACCAGAGATCCTCGAGTTTCTCGCATCGCCCAATATGACGAAAGCCGTCGTCGAATACATCCATAGGCATGAGCCCGCGCAGTGAGGGGAAACTCGGTAAGGCAGACAACGATGCGTCATCAACCTGCTTGCAACTCACCGCCAAACCCTTTAGCGACGGCATTCGCGCAAGCGCCGCAAATCCTCGACCACCAAGGTGCGGGCACTCGCGACCCCAAATGTACTCGATCGTCTGCGAGCGACTCAATGCCGTAAAACCTTCATCGGTTGCTACGGTTCCCTGGGCCATCAACATCCGCAGCCTTGGGATCGCGCTGATGTGGCTCATCGCTAAATCGCTACATAGCTTCCCTTCACATCCCAGAAAACCCAGGTTTGGAAGATCTGCCAGACGCGCGAGCCCATCTGCGGTCAAAGCGGAGATATGCCAGAAAAAACTCAATGCAAACACGCCCTCGAGCCCGGCGATGCTAGCGAGCCCTTTGTTGGTGAAGGGACCATCGAGCAACAGGTGATTCGGTTCGGCATCCGCCGACATCAGCGAGTACTTCATCTCACCACCCTGCCACGTCTTGAACACCGGGAAATCATGAAGTTGCGGAAGCCCGACATCGCTCACCAATCTTCCGGTCTTTAGCCGCCGGAGTCTCGATTTTCCGGCCAGTGCCCTAATTGCTCCATCTCCGGTCGGCGTGCCTAACAGATCCACGCTCTCCAGGTGTTCGCAGAAAGTGAGATTGGCAACGCCGGCATCGGTGATTTTCTGCGGCCAACACATCTGGAACTTTTTTAGCTCTGTTAGATGCCTTACCACCTCGAGGCCTCGATCGGTTATTGGGCTGTGCCAGCCACTAAGATCGAGTTCCTGGAGTTGCGGCATAAGTGCAAGGTTCAAAAGGCCTTCGTCGCTGAGGCGGCTCGCGCCGCTCAGGTCGAGTCGCAACACCTGATCGAGAGTTGCAAGCCGCTTTATTGCGGCATCTGTCATTTGTGCGCCGGCATTCAATTTCGTGATCCCGGTTTCCTTCATTACATCGAAAACCGCATCCCAGTCTCTCTCAGACAACGGTCCACGCACGGTAATCGCGTTATCCTTCCAGTCGATCTTGTAGAACGGCGGGGTAGAACTCATCCCGAGCGGATTGGTTCGTGGGTCGTTTGGCGGTTGTGCGATTGCCTCGGCGAATCTCTCCCAACTCTTGAACCCGAATGAGCGCGCGACAATCAGTCTCGCATCGGACAGTGCGAGTTCGGGAGATCGAGTCTCCGATTCGAACCAGGTGGTGAGCCGCCGCTGCATGTCCTCAGGCTGATGCTCCCATACAAATGAGCTGCCGTTTAGCGCGTTGATCTCACGTATCGCGTTTGCGTCGCCGGATGTGTATGCTGCCGCGAGGTCTTGAGCCAGCTTCTCGAATATCGCCGCTCCGTCTGACGACTGAAGCGACGCGATGTGGTGTACGAGACGCGCCCAGTTCTCGAATCCATGTTCACGGGCGAGCACAAACTGCGCGTCGGCGAGCCCGGCGTTTGCGGACTGCTCATTCTTAAGTCTCTGGATGTGATGGCGAAAACGTTCAGCTGCTGCCGGATCAGCTGCGTGATAGGCCTTCAGCAGTTCCTTGGCTTGTTTGCGGAGTTGCTCAAGCGATGGACGGGCGGGTAGACGTGAAGAGTGATCAGACATGACAATCTCCTTTCGTTAGCGCCCGCGTCCGCACAACGGGCTGAAAGAAGATCGAAATTGTAGGAAGCTGATTTGTCAGGTGGGCTCGGCCCTCTCCGCGGACTGGATGCGTCCTGATACGCGGGGGGAATGGTAGCGCGTCATTTGCTGACGAGTCAACCATAGCCCCAAATTTGGCGAAGGCAGCTCTTCTGACCAGAGCCAGATCCCGACATTACAAACAAGACATTTCTGCCACACTGAACCGGCGCCAAAATTCCCCCTATACTCCGGAAACCGCTACCGCATCTAATTTTCAATTGCCGTATAATGAGCGTACCAAGCGGAGGGATATTGACAGACATCGAATTGCCGTTTTCTTCAAAGAGCTCACTGGATAGCCTCACGCGTGACTTGACTAAAGCCGCGCTTCGCGATGAGCTTGAGCCGGTCTGCTGTCGCCATGCTGAGATTGAACGGGTCATAACCACGTTGCTACGTCAGTCTAAGAATAATCCGGTGCTTATCGGCGAGGCGGGAGTTGGCAAAACGGCGGTTGTAGAAGGGTTGGCCCAGCGTATTGCCTCCCATAAGGTGCCCTCTTTTCTTCTTGATGTGCACATCCTTTCGCTCAGCCATATAGACCTGATTTCCGGGACAAGCTTTCGCGGCCAGTATGAAAAAAGGCTCAAGTCAGTTATTAGTGAGGCCGAAAAAAACAAGAACGTCGTTCTCTTTGTTGATGAATTGCACAACCTCATTGGGGCCGGCTCGTCGGTCGGCGCACCGATGGATGCAGCCAATTTGCTTAAGCCAGCCCTCGCCGGTGGCCACATTCGAGTGATCGGAGCGACGACCGAACATGAATATCGTCGGTACATTCAGGCCGATGCCGCACTAGAGCGTCGCTTTCAGCCAGTGCGAATTGAGGAACACGATCGCACTCAAACCCTGGAAGTCCTACGCGCCCGGCGGCGCCGCCTCGAAATGCATCACCTCTTGAGCATCCACGATGAAGCTTTGGAAGCGGCGACCGATTTATCGCTTGAGTACTTGCCACATCGAAAGCAGCCGGACCGCACCATAGACTTGCTGGATGAAACGTGTGCCAGGGTCCGACTTAAGGTTCAAGAATTGCCGGAAGAAATACTCGCGCTCAACCTGAAGCGCGAGCAACTTCAGGCCGCCGAGCGCGAAGCAATCGATCAGATCCTGCAACTGGAAAGAGCGGAAGGGACGGCGTTGGAACGCTTCTCAAGGGGAACGTTTAAGGTATTGGAGGCGATGGGACTTGTGGTTGAGGAAGCATTGACCGGGCGCACAACCGAACGCGATCCAATGTCATTGCCGCAAAGCGTCATTAGATTAAGAGAAAGTGACCCCGAGGGGAGGCTTTTCAACTCACATCGTGAGAGGCTGGAGGTCGAGGATAAGATCAACGGGTGCCTGCTGCAGGGCGGCCTGTTTGTCACGGCAGATGATGTTCGCGCGACGGCCCATCTTGATCGAGTTTGACATCAATCCAATGACGATGCCCAGGCTCACCACGCGAACAGATCGCATCCCAAAAGGCGCCGGTGCTGCGCCAGAGAAGACCAAAACTTGTTACGCCAATTGAGTCGGTCCTAATTCTCAAGAAGCCTTGTAAGCTCACTCACGCTTCTATCGATCCGCCAATGTGATCAGGCCGCCCGCCGGCTCAATCGTGACGAAGAGCAATCATCGGGTCTAAGCTCGCCGCCCGGCGTGCCGGGAGATAACACGCCAGTAACGCAACACATACCAGCAGCGCCGGGATCACCACGAAGGTCAACGGATCGCGAACTCCGACGCCAAAGAGCAAACCCGACAGCACTCGGGTCAAAGCGAGAGCCGCCGCCAGACCGAAACCGACCCCGGTCAATGTAAGCGCCAGACCCTCCCCTACGATCATCCGAAGAATGCCTCGCCGTCCCGCGCCAAGCGCAACCCGAACACCGATCTCGTGAGTTCGCTGACTTACCGAATAGGAGATCACTCCATAGATGCCCACCGCAGCGAGTATCAGACCAAGCCCCGCGAACAAGGTGACTAGCAGCATGTTAAAGCGCGGCGCAGCTACCGACATCGACACCACGTTTTCCATTGTGCGGGTGTTGTAGAGCGGCTGATCCGGATCCAGGCTCCACGTCGAGCTGCGGAGACCGCCAATCACCCCCAGTGGATCACCCGTCGTGCGCGCGATCAGCGTAAGCGAACGCTGAGCGGTCTGATCGAATGGTACGTAGAGCTGCGGATAGGCCGGAGCGTCCAAGCTCTCGGTTGGTGTGTCTGAAACAACTCCAATGATCGTCCGCCACGGCACGGTCTGCCCTGGCGCAGGCTGCGGGTTGCCCGTCGTGACGCGCATTCCGATAGGATCTTCATCCGGGAAGAACTTACGAGCCATGGTCTGACTGATTATCGCCACACCCGGCGCGTTTGCCGAATACCGCTCAGCGAAGTTCTCGCCGCGCAGGAACTGAATCCCCATCGTCGCGAAGTAATCACGACTTGCACGGATGAAAACCGTATCCGGTTGATACTCATCGGGCCGCGGCACCGGCCGCCCGTCGACGAAGAAAGCAAGGTAAGGCCCACTTGTAAGCGGAACATTACTGGAGAGCGCAACGGATTCGATGCCAGGCACCGTGCGAACGCGCTCCATCAGTTGATGATAGAAGTCGACCACCTGCGGTCCTTCGGGGTATTTGGTGGCTGGCACCGAGAGTAGCGCGGTGACCACCCGTTCCGCTTTGAATCCCGGATCAACTTGCTGTAAGCGCAGGAAGCTGCGAGTCATCAGCCCCGCGCCCACGAGCAAAACAAGAGCCAGGGCGATTTCGCTGACAATCAGCGCGCTCCGAAG
>DASRIZ010000522.1:0-11119 GCA_035649735.1 Blastocatellia bacterium
AGCGCCGATATGGTGTTGTCATTTGCGTTTGTGGTCAGGAGGTCGAGATGCCGATCACCGTTGATGTCGACGGCCGCAATATCGTGAGTGTGCGGACGGGGCCCGGTTGCAGCCACGACCGGAGACGGGGCCGGCCGGAATCCGCCACCGCCGTCACCTATAAGAACGACCACATCATAACTATCATGTTGAGCCACGAAGATGTCTTGTCTGCCGTCGCCGTTTGCATCTCCGAGCGCGACCTTTCGCGCGGAGGAACCGATCTTGATTGGCGAGCCCGGTGAGGTTCTAAAACCGCCGCGGCCGTTGCCCATCAGAATCTGAACGTGACCGCTCATCGGGCTCGGCGCAGAACCGCAGCAGGTACCACACGGTATGACGAGATCGAGATTACCGTCTTTATTTAGATCGGCAGTCGCCGGTTCACCTGCCATTGGGCCCACGGCGAACGGATCGCCCGCCCGTTTGAAGACAGGTTGTTTTGTTCCGTTGTTTTTCGCCGGCCCCGCCGGATTTGCGCCTACCGAAATCGCCAGCAGCAGTGTAAGCATGAGTGTTCTTTTCATTGATGCACCTCCTCAGTAGCTCAATGTTTGTTAAGAGTATCAAGCGCGACTCTTCATAACATCGCACGAAGTTTAGACGGCGCAGGGTTGTTTCTTCTTCCGTACTATTGTGATAAACGTTCTCCCGCGATGATCAGGAAAATAGCGGGATCGCACAGTCGCGGGCACACCTTTCTGGTGCTGGTCCTTCTCCTGACAACTCTATGTCCAAATGCAGTCGCCGAGCGACTGCCGATAAAAAGCTACACTGTAGCCGATGGCCTTGCGCATGACCGCGTGAGAAGAATTATCCGCGACTCGCGTGGCTTTCTTTGGATCTGCACAGTCGAGGGGCTCAGCCGGTTCGATGGATACCGTTTCGTCAACTACGGTGTCGAGCACGGGCTGCCTGGAGGCAACGTCAGTAATATTCTGGAAACACGCAGCGGTCAGTACTGGGTTGCTACGACTAATGGGGTCGGAAGGTTAAACCCATCCGCGACAACAACTTCACTAAGCGCCGGCGCAGCTGCGCCTCGCTTCACGTCGTATACCCTTGGCAATACCGCTCAGTCTAATAGCGTCGGAGTGTTGTTCGAAGATAGTTCGGGACAGCTTTTTGCCGGTACTATCGGAGGCCTCTTTCGCTGGGTAGAGTCGGAAGGAACCTTTCAGCGGATGGAGCAGGGGCTGCTCGCGCGGCCCAACTGTAACGTGGTGAACCTGGCCGAAGATTCGGAAGGCAGCCTTTGGATCGGCAGCACTCTGGGCTTAATGCGGCTGTTGCCCGACGGCCGTCTCCTCTCTTTCAGTATGCGTTGGCCGGAAAACGAGGAGCGAGTAAATTCCACGAACGTGCGGGCGGATCGCGACGGCAGGCTGTGGATGCGGCACAACAACGGACTGGTGGTTTTCCGGCCTGAACCGGCTGCGACGGCCGAGAACCGCGATGTTCCGTGGATCAGACACACGCGACACAAAGCCAGTATCCAGACTTCACTGGGCGGCCGGAACAGAAACGGAAACCTCGGGAAAAGCGATTTGCCAGCGCCGAATTTGACTCTCGCGCCCGGTGAAGCGCGACTGTTCTTTTGTACGCCCTGGTCGGCAAGTGAGGCCGGGCTGGTCTTCCACCAAACGGCCGAGGGCCAAATCTGGATTGGCACCGATCTCGGACTGTTGGCCTTCGACGGGATGAACTTCCGAAGCTACACGACCGACCAGGGGCTGACTGAAAACGTAGTGGTTGCGCTAAACGAGGACAGCGACGGCAATCTATGGGCTGGCGGGTTTTCGACGGGCGTAATGAAGATCGTCCGTCAGGGACTCACCAGTTTTACGACAGCAGATGGCGTGGGCAACACGCGTGTGGTCGACATTGCAGGCGATCTATCCGGCGCCGTTTACGCGTGCAGCGCTAATTGGATTATCAGCGGATTCGATGGGCAACGGTTCACGGCGATCCAACCCCAACTCGCATCGCCGATGCCGGCTGCCGGTTGGCGCTTTACCCAGTCCAGCTTTCAGGATCACCTTGGTGAATGGTGGACTGCGACCTCGAACGGCCTCTACCGTTTCCCTCGAACCGAGCGGTTCGAACAACTGGCGAGCGCGCGCCCGATCGCGGTCTACACCAGGCGGGACGGGCTGCCCGGCGACATCATCGGCTATTTCTTCGAAGACTCTCGCGGAGATTTGTGGCTGGGAACGAATGGCAGGCCCCAGCTGGTTAGATGGGAACGCGCGACCAACACCTTCCGTCCATACTCGCAAAGCGACGGAGTCCCCTCAGGCGCACCTCAGACTTTCTGTCAGGCTGTTAATGGAGACATCTGGATCGGATTTGCTGATGGATTGGCGCGCTATCGAGAGGGACGGTTCTCGGTCTGGACGGCCGACCACGGGCTTCCGAAGGGCACCGTCCGGCATCTTTACTCGGATCACTTGGGTCGCATTTGGATATCAAGCAGCCTTGGAGGGCTGGGCTGTATTGAGGAGCCGGGCGCTCCGACACCCACTTTCAAGATTTACGGAGTTGCCGAGGGTCTTTCAAGCAACGCAACGCGCTGCGCTACTGAGGATAAGTGGGGACGGATCTATGTCGGCGTTGGCCGCGGCGTGGACCGCCTGGATCCCGCAACGGGGCGTATCAAGCATTACACGACGTCCGATGGTCTGGCCAATAGCTTCGTAAGCTCTGCCTTCCGCGATCGCGATGGCCAACTTTGGTTTGGCATGCTTCAGGGTTTGTCGCGCCTGATCCCCGAACCCGACCGTCCTGCAGAACCGGTTGCGGTGTGGATTAATAACGTGCAGATCGCCGGAGCTGCCTATCCAATTTCGGAGTTCGGCGAGAGAACGGTCTCACTTCCCTCGCTCGATCCGGAGCAGAATCGGATCCAGGTTAACTTCTTCGGCATGAGCTTCTCGGCAGGCGAGCCGTTGAAATACCAATACAAACTGGAGGGTGCGGGGCAGGATTGGAGCGATCCAACCGAGCAACGGACACACGAGATGAGTCTCGGTCCGGGAAGCTATCGATTCCTTGTGCGCGCGGTCCGGGGGGAAAGCCCGATCGATTCGATCCCAGCAAGCGTTTCATTTAAGATCCTGCCTCCGATATGGCTTCGGTGGTGGTTTATTACGATCGGCTTGCTCGCGGTTGCACTGGGAACCTTCGGCATTGCCAGATACCGGTCTCAACGAGCGAAGGCCGCCATGGAAGCTCAAGAGGCGCTCAGACGCAGCCGCGAGGAACGTTTCGCGGAACTGGAAAGAGTTCGCCGCAGGATCGCCACCGATCTGCACGACGACATTGGCTCGAGTCTCACTCAGATTTCCATTATGAGCGAAGTAGTGCGCCAGAGAACGGATCCCAACGACTCTCAATTATCCGGGCCGCTATCGATGATCGCCGGCGCATCGCGCGAACTCGTCGATTCTATGAGCGACATCGTGTGGGCGATTAACCCGCAGAAGGACCATCTGAACGACCTGGCCCAACGTATGCGCCGATTTGCGAGCGATCTTTTGACTGCTAGAAACATAGCTTTCGAGTTTGTTGAGCCAGATGAGGAAGATGACGTCCCATTGGGCGCTAACATCCGTCGCGAGGTCTTCCTGATCTTTAAAGAAAGCGTCAACAACCTGGTGCGTCATTCAGGGTGCACGGACGTTCGAATAGATTTTGACATCGCAAACGGCGTCCTTAAGCTGCGAGTGCGCGATGACGGCAAAGGATTCGACATCTCGCAGAACGGCGACGGTCATGGTCTGGCCAGCATGCGCCAGCGTGCTGAAGATATGGGCGGACAACTCGAGATCATCTCGAAGTCCGGGGAGGGCACGACAATCCAGCTCGATTTGCCGATCGCGGGCGGTTGATCAGTTGCGTTGCCTCCCAAGTCCCTACAAAAACAGGTAGTGACCAGGTTTTCTTTTAGGTGTAGCCTTTGATCGAATAACGGACGTGCAAGGACATTTGAGATGATGCAGGAGAGCAACAACCTGGCGGCGGATGGAGGGCGGTCAATCAATGTGTCGATCGTCGAAGATCGGCGCGAAATCCGCGAAGGGCTTGCGATGCTCATCGACGGTACTGAAGGCTACAATTGCGTTGGAGCGTACCGGTCGATGGAAGAGGCTTTGGATAGAATCGGACACCAGCTACCGGATGTGACGCTTCTCGATATCGGTCTGCCTGGCATGAGCGGCATAGAAGGATTGCGAATTCTGAAGGAGCGCTATCCAAACATGCTGCTTCTTATCCTGAGCGTCTACGATGACGACGAGCGGATCTTCGATGCGATGTGCGCCGGCGCATCGGGATATCTGCTCAAGAAGACACCTCCGTCCAAGCTGCTTGAGAGTCTCAAGGAAGCAGTGCAGGGCGGCGCTCCAATGTCACCAGAGGTAGCTCGGCGTGTCATCTCTCTATTCCGTGAAATCCGCCCACCCGAACGAGCCGACTACAATCTCACTCCTCACGAAACCCGGCTGCTCAAGCTCTTCGTCAAGGGGCACAATTACAAAACCGCGGCAAAAGAATTAGGCGTCACGGTCCACACGATCTCATTTCACCTGCGCAGCATCTACGACAAACTACAAGTCCACTCGAAGTCCGAAGCAGTAGCAAAGGCTCTCGAGAACAGACTCGTCTGATCAGCAATTTAACACCCAACTTCAGTTGGGTGCCTGGAGTTTGGACATTTCGCTCGCCAATTTCAGCAAGACAACAAAGGATAACCGCGTAGCGGTGTCCTCTCAGTAGCTTGCGTGGAGTGGGCGACACCCCTGGGCCGCGTAGCGGTTACCTCTGGGCGTCAAAATCGGATCTAGTCAAAATAGGTAACCGCTACGCGGCCCAGGGGTATCGCCCACTCCACGCAAGCTACCGAGAGGACACCGCTACGCGGTTACCGCCAACGCAGTTTGTCGACGAGAGACTAAAGTTTTGTCCAACCCCCAACTGAAGTTGGGTGTTCTATGAAAACTGGGACACTGAATCAACCGCTACAGAAATTCGTAGTCAGAAAAAGCTCCAACAACCAGCGCCTTCTTCGGACCAGCTACACAAACTCGTAGCTGGATTCCTCGCCCGTAGACCACCTGCCCTTCGACTACGAATTTGCGTAGCAACACAGCACGCCGCCTAGCCGATGAGCAGCTCCTGCCCTTTCAAAACAGCTACATAGTTGCGCGGTGACCGGCATTACGAATTGAAGTATCTTGGGCGCGCAGTCGGAAATGAGGATCAGCTCAGGCTGGAGACATCAAATTGAAGGAGACCGGAATGATAAAGCTAAAGTCAAGCATAGCGCACACCGTCGTTTGCGTAGTCTTATTGACCGGCAGCGTCGCTCGAGCTCAGACGCCTGCGACTCGTAATCCCGCCCCGAACGAAGCATATCGATCGGAATTTCGAATTGATACGTTGTTGGCGCAGGTCCGCCCATCGCGTCGGGCCGGTTTCAGCCTGATGGGGCCAACTGCTGCGGGCGTCGGGCCGATGGCGGCAGGCGGATTGAACATTCCTGTGGTCGGTGGCGGCACAATCGGAAGGCTTCCGAAGTGGACCGGCTTCACTAGCGCCAATTGGGTGATAGGTGACTCGACCATCTTTGAAGACAAGTACGGGCTGGTTGGCATCGGCACCGATACGCCGACCTCGAAGCTGACGGTGCAGGGGATGATTGAAACAACCATGGGCGGTTACAAGTTCCCTGACGGCACGGTGCAAACTTCGGCAGGTCTCTCGGCAGGCCAGGCGGTCATGAGTCTCAACGGACTCAAAGGCGATGTGACGCTGAAGGCTGGCGTCAATATCTCGATAAGCCAAAACAACAACCAGTTGACAATAGCGTCCACCGCTCTAAACCAGGTACTTCACGACGAGACGTTAACAGGCGATGGGACGAATACGCCGCTTCGAGTCTCTGTTCCGTTGGTACTGGCGGGGCCGGCCGGGGACATAAACAGTCCCCAGGCGGTTCTACGAATCGCTAACTTCACAGAAAAAGGTCCAGGGATGATCGTGCGCCCCGGAAATAGCGAAAACGATTTTGGCGGTGATGGTATTTCCGTGTCAGGCGGCAAGAGCACCAATCTTGTGGGCGGCACGGGCGTTCGTGCGTTTGGGGGCAGCGGCAAGCTAATGGGGGGTGAAGGCGTCGTCGCGGAAGGCGGTATAGTCGACAACGCTCCCGGCGTTATTGGCGATGGCGGCCCAGGGATACGCTCTGAAGGCGGTGACAGCAACACCGGAGATGGCGGTGATGGCGCGCTGCTTCGTGGAGGCACTGGCACCGGCGCAGGCAAATTCGGAGGCATTGGGGTGATTGCAATCGGCGGTATAGGTGAAAAGGGCGCAGTCAAAGGATTAGCCGGCTCTTTTGTAGGCGATGTCGAAGTAGAGGGCAACTTCAATGTAACCGGCGGTGGCTCAAAAAACTTCAAGATCGATCATCCGCTCGATCCGGAAAACAAATATCTCTATCACGCCGCAATTGAATCGTCCGAGGTTCTGAACATATACAGCGGAAACACCAGGCTGGACGGTCGTGGCGAAGCGACTGTAAAGCTTCCGGAATGGTTTGAGGCATTGAACAAGGACTTCCGATACGCGCTGACACCTATCGGCGCCCCGGGAGCAGGCCTCTACATCGCACAGGAAGTTTCCAGTAACCAATTCAGGATCGCGGGCGGACTCCCGGGAACAAGGGTCTCGTGGCAAGTGACTGGCATCCGTTCGGATGCAGCTATTCGCTACCGCCCATTCAAGCTCGAAGAGGACAAAGACCAATCAGACCGCGGCTATTACCTGAGTCCCGAAGCACATGGTCAGCCCGCCGAGAGGAGCATTATGCGGTCTCGAAATCCCGAGACTACTAAACGCCTCGAGCAGCAAACACTCGACCCAACGCACAATAGGAGTCAGAGATAGGCTCTCAAACTATCACAACCCTGGAGTGACAATGATTTTGAGGCGCTGTCACTCCAGCACCTGAAAATCCTGACACATCACAAGCGACTAGGCGGTTCTGGAGTTTTAGTACCGTCGGCAAGCCAGGTGTGTGTCGAACTAATAACCAAATGCAAAAAGATTGAGAAGGAGACGAAATGAAAAGCAACCTAAGATTCACGGTTAACGCTCTGTTGGTGCTTGTGGCGGTCTGTGTAGCGAGTGCCTACCCACAGGAGAAGGGAAAGCCGAAAGATCCTGCAGAGAAGCAATCTGCCCAGATGCAAATCGCAGCCGGAGGAAACCAGGCCGTACAAGGCAACGGCACGATCGGCCGGCTGGCAAAGTGGACGGCACTTAAGAACATTGGCGATTCAATCGTTTTTGAAAGCAGCAACGGTCTGGTCGGCATCGGGACCGACACACCGACTTCGAAGCTGACCGTCCAGGGAATGATCCAGACGACGATGGGCGGCTACAAATTCCCTGACGGAACCGTCCAGACTAGCGCGGGCTTGCAGTTCGTAAATCGAGATTCGACGCTGAGTGGCAATGGCACGCAGAACGACTATCTTAGGGTAGCAGTTCCACTATTCCTGACCGCCACCCAGGATTCAATCACCGCCTTAGATGTCAGAGGTGGTGACCTTTCGGCCCAGCAGGGATTTGGCGGCTCAGGGTTAAGCGCTCGTGGAGGTGATGCGAAGAACCCGTTTGGGGGCATCGCGGGCATCGGACTGACAGGAATTGGCGGCAATGCGACTGGCGTAGCCAGCGCAGGAATCGGTGTAAGTGCTAGAGGTGGTGCTGGGGGGGAAGGCATTGGGCTTCTTGTCGAAGGCGGAGATCCCCTCGTAGGCTTCGGTGGAAGTGGCGGCGACGGTGCCAGGATATTCGGCGGCGACGGGCGTGGCGTCTCCCACCAGGGTGGCGATGGCATACGCGTTTTCGCCGGCGCTGGCACTAACGGCGCGACCCCGGGTAACGCGGGAAGTTTCTTCGGTACGGTTGATGTAGCCGGAAACTTCAACGTAATTGCAGGCGGAACAAAGAACTTCAAGATCGATCACCCGCTTGATCCCGAAAATAAGTACCTCTACCACGCGGCGATCGAATCCTCGGAAGTCCTCAACATCTATAGCGGCAACGTCACCACCGATGAAAGCGGCGAGGCTGTGGTCACTTTGCCGGATTGGTTCGAGGCAATTAACCGTGATTTCCGTTATCAGCTCACAGTTGTCGGCACTTTTGCCCAGGCCATCGTCGGCGAGAAGATCAAAAGTAATCGCTTTCAAATAAAGACCAGCGCGCCGGGCATAGAAGTTTCCTGGCAAGTAACCGGCATTCGATCCGATGCCGCTATCCGCAAACATCCGTTCACGGTTGAAGCGGACAAGGCAAACGACGAACGGGGTCTCTACCTTTCTCCAGAGGCGTATGACCAGCCGCAAGAGAAGGGCATCCAGTGGGCTCGCGATCCTCGAAATAACAAATCAAACCAAAGACCAGCGACTGACAATCGCTGAGTGTTATTCACGAGAACGCAGGCGTCTGTCCCTGAGGAGGTAGGAGAGATGCCTGCGTTCCAGTGGCTCAACTCAATAAAAAAGACAAACCATAGAGCTGCAGGTATCAACGCCGTCAAGCTCACCGTCAGTGAGGCAGGCAGGATGCCTGCGCTCCCAGGGAGATTACTTCAATGAGAAACATATTCTTCGAACACAAATCTGCTAGATCCGAAGCGAGCAAGTCCAGGTTCTTTATCGTTGCAGGGCTCGTAGCGCTGATGTGCGCCGGGACCGTTGCAGCCAATGTTACATTTGTCCTCAAGTGGGGAAGCGGCGGCTCGGGTGATGGAGAGTTCTTTGCTCCCGCGGGCCTGGCCGTTGACACCACCGGCAAGATTTATCTCGCCGACGCTTTCAACCACCGCATCCAGAAATTTGACGCGAACGGAACCTTCGTAGGCAAGTGGGGAAGCTTTGGGAGCGGAGACGGGGAATTCTATTATCCCTATGGTGTTGCGGTAGACATATCCGGAAACGTCTTCGTCGCCGATGCGAATAACCACCGAATTCAAAAATTCGATGCGAATGAGAACTTCGTCACCAAGTGGGGCGCGTCAGGCGTCGGTGACGGGCAGTTTGATTTCCCGGTGAGCGTTGCGGTGGATGCGGCGGGCAACGTGTTCGTCGCGGACCCCAATAACAACCGCATTCAGAAGTTTGACTCGAACGGAAACTTTCTTGCGAAGTGGGGCAGCGCCGGGACGGGCGACGGTGAGTTTGCCTATCCCCTGGCTGTCGCTGTTGGTCCCGACGGCAAGGTTTACGTCAGTGATCAGTTCAACCAGCGCATACAAAAGTTCGACTCGAATGGCGTCTTCATCACCAAGTGGGGCGGCGGGGGCACCGGCGACGGCGAATTCAACAATCCAGACGGTGTGGCGGTTGATTCCCTTGGTTATGTTTACGTCACTGACCAATACAGCCATCGAATCCAGAAATTCGACTCGAGTGGAAACTATGTCGAGAAATGGGGCAGCCTCGGTTCCGCAGATGGCGAGTTCGACGGACCTTACTCGGTGGCCGTAGACGATCTGTTCAACGTCTACGTAGGCGAGCTTGTCAACGTGCGCGTTCAGAAATTCAGCCAACTGGTTCCCAACCAGGGTGGCGAGTGGGTAACCGGAGGTGGGTGGATCAACTCGCCGGCGGGCGCGTATGCCCCGAATCCGTTGTTGACCGGAAAAGCCACGTTCGGGTTTGTTTCGAAGTATGAAAACGGGGCTAATGTGCCAACCGGACAAACAGAGTTTCAGCTCAAAATGGGCAGCATCAATTTTCACAGCTCAAGCTACGACTGGATGCTGGTTGCCGGCGCAAAGGCGTATTACAAAGGCAGCGGGCGGATCAACGGCAGCGGCGACTATGCATTCATCATCAGCGCAATTGATGGCCGGATCAACGGGGGCGTCGGTCCAGACAAAATCCGCATCAAGATCTGGAACAAAGGCAACGGAGCTCTGGTCTACGATAGCCAACCGGGGAGTGGTGATCAGGCTGACCCGACAACTGTCCTGGGCGGCGGCAGCATTGTCATTCACCACTAGAACGAAATCCGGACGGCGCCCAGGTCGTTTGCACTCAGAGGCTCGCTGGCGTGAAGCGGGGAATTGTTAGAGTGTGGGTACGCCGTGTACTGGTTGTAGATGTAGCGTAGACTGTCCAGTCTGCGCGCGCCATCTGATCGCCTATAGCTTCGTTAGACGCGCGCAGACTTGACAGTCTACGCTACATTGTGTGACTCGGGTGAAAACTGATTGGAGGAATCGACTGATGAAACGCTCAATTCTCGCAGCTTCTCTTTTAGCATTTCTTAGCGCATCTGCATTTGCGCAGAACAATCAAAAGGTTGATGAAGCCGGCCTGCAGTTCTGGGCAAAATTTAAGGCCGCGGTTGCTGCAAACGACAAAGAAGCTGTCGCCTCGATGACCCGGCTCCCGTTTTTGTTGCAGGGCAAGGAACTCTCGAGAGCCGCGTTTATTCAGAAATTCGGTGTGCTGTTTGACGCGCGGGTGAAACGCTGCTTTGCAAAGGCCCGGCTAGTGAAGGAGAACGATGGTTTCGAGGTGTTCTGCGGACAGCAGATCTTTCTCTTTGGAAAGGTGAACGGCGCTTATAAGTTCACCGAGATCGGCGTTAATGATTAGCAATCAGGATTGCGAGCAGACCACCGGGTTCAGCCGGTGGTGTCGGGATCACTCAGCCTGTTCGCAGGTTGAAATTGAAGTACCACCGGCTGAAGCCGGTGGTCTCAGCGTTGTGCTGGCCGTAGTAGGTTGAAATTGAAGTACCACCGGCTGAAGCCGGTGGTGTCTGAACCCACTTCAGCCTCTTCGTAGGCTAAAGTTGAAGTACCACTCGGCTGAAGCCGGTGGTGTCTGAACCAACTCAGTCTGTTCGTAGGTTGAAATTGAAGCTCCACTCGGCTGAAGCCGGTGGTGTCGGAATCACTCAGCCTGATCGTAGGTTGAAATTGAAGTACCACTCGGCTGAAGCCGGTGGTGTCTGGACCTGTTCGTAACTGAGAATATAAGAAAACTCGGCTAAA
>DASRIZ010000523.1:0-7906 GCA_035649735.1 Blastocatellia bacterium
AAGGTTGTTTGCACCATCCCTGGCTTCGAGCAACAAGTTGATTTTAGCGTTACGGCTTTCTCCAAGGATCAATCTCTTTGCCTTCAATGCGCCCCGAGTAGCGTCTAGAGATCTAACCGGCCGTCCGTTCACATAAACATCCACTCGTGAGATATTCTTTTTAGCGTCAGGCGGCGTGACTTTCGACAGCGCCGTGACAACGATTCCGCGAATGCCGTCCTCGCGGTCAGACGGTTTGACCTTAAGCAGGTAGACCGGTTTGCTGTTCAGAATTCTGGCCGCCCGTCTGATCAGATCCTCGTTCGAACCGAGCACGTCTTTGCTGGTCATATAGTGACGGTGGTCGGGAACGATCCCGAGTTCCTCGAGAGGCCTGCCGGCGTGCAGACCCACGCGGATGCTGCGGCGAACCGCGAGTAATATATCAGCGCCGCGCGGAAGAGGCTTGAAGGGCGACTGAGGGCTGTCCTTAACCGCCCTAACCAGATCTTCATACCACCAGACATTCGCCCCGCCCGCTCCGGTGTTGTCGCTTGTTCCCAGAACCTCACCGATCTGGTTGTCCTGAAAACCCGCCGCAAACATATCGGTCGTGCTATAAGACAACGCATCGGTAATCAATATGACCGGACCATAGTACCGCTGGCCGATGTCGTTGCAGGATTCTTCGGAATTGAGCGGGAACCCGCTCGAATAAGTTGCGCCGGTGACTACCGATTCCGCGATCGAATCAGCCCATCGGGCAACGTTCCATCGCTCGGGCGCAAGCCGGCAGATATCGAGGTTCAGAGGTGTGTTTAGAAACTCGAAGAGCTCAGGACTGACCCTCCGTGGCGTAAACAGTTGAAGCAGCCGCTCGCCAGCTCTAATCTTCCCCCCAGGGTTGCCACGCACATCAATGATAAGACCTTCCTGGGGAAACCCGTCAGAAGTGATTACCGATGCAAAGTGTTTAACGAATTCGTCCGGGTCGTCTACGTCAAAGCTAAAAAGACGAACATAACCGAACTCTCGCCCCTCCACGGTTCTGGTCTCGGCGTACATCTTATGTCGCAGAGACTTTCGAATTGACACATTACGGGGCACAAACAGAGTCCTTCTCAAATGATTGATCTTCGTCTTCTTGATGTCGATCGCCGCTCTCTTTTTCCTTGTTGTCTGCGACGGCACTTGACTCGTTTCGCCGCCGGTCTCATAAACCAACCACTCCTGAGTGAGAGTAAACAGTTGGCCTTTCCGGGATCTATATGTAACGTTCACCCAGATCTCGTCGGGTGGGAGAGAGGTTTCCAGCGGTCTTATCGTGAGGTTATCAAGCCCTCTCGCAAACCGCGCGTCAACGTTGCTGCCGGCTTGAGACTCGCCGTTTAGCTCGATAGCTCTTTTGATGGGCACGCCGTTCCAATAAAGCACCTCGACGCCAGGCTCGAATGCAAGAACCTCGGGCCCGGCATCAGGAATTGACCGGTGGAAATACTCGGCAACGCGCGACACCATGAACTTCTCGACTCGTCCGCCCTTCTTGGCGCTCTCGAAATACTGTTCGATAAGGAATGGGAGATAGGCAATGTGATCCTTAAAAGGAGCGGGCAACAGATACATCGTATGAAGATCGCGGGTTGATGCGAAGATTTCGAGCATTCTCTGATGGAAGAGCATTTCGTTCGGCAACTCACCATCCTTCATGCCCATTAGACGAAACCGAAGGAGCTTGAGTCGTTGGATTGGATCGACGGCGTGCATGGCGCGCTTGAGCGGAAGGTGAACGTAGTTCATGTTCAACAACAACAATGCCTGCTCGACGATCCGCAGCCGTTCCCTTCTCGAGATTCGCCCCTTTCTTGCGGAGAGCTTGAGAAACTCGGAGAGACGCATCGTCGACGCCGGCCGACGTTTTGTCGCTTCTTCGGCGGCGGCCAATTTTAGTCTTGCTCCGATGTCTTTAGTGTTGATCATGTCGGTTCGGTGTTCAACACGGGTTCCAGGAGATGATTCGGATTTGCGGCGCGGTGCGGCTCGAAGGAGCCGCTCTAGTTGTGAGCGCGAACGGGCAGCGCGGCTTCGGCGATTCGTTCGGCCCGTTTACAGCGCCGAAGCCACGCTTCTCCGATACGGTTCAAGGATTCACTCTCTGAAATGAGCGAGGGCCGGCTCGTCTATTTCCGTTTCCCCCCTGTCTTCTTCGCCGGCTTTGCTCCGGTCTTCGCTCCAGTTTTTTTGGAGGGCTTGGTTGGCCGCTTGCCGCCGGTGCCCCCGCCGCCGGGATCACCTTCATCCGTTCCAAAATACAAGATGGGCGAGTAGCTAATGTGAAAAGTAGGCGATTGAGTTACAGGTGTCATGGTTGTCTCCTTTTGAGTTGGCTGTTAGGTCATCTGCTGCGATCGAGTATTTGCAACATCTGCTTTCGATAGGTATCGATGTCGGATCTGCGTAAGTAGCCGTCGTAGGCTTCTGCGCCCCACTTTTGCTGCAGGCCCGAACAGAGGCGATCAGCGCGGGAGGCATAATCTTGTGCGGCTGATTTGTTGCCGGAGAGCTGGCTCGCGCGCGCTGCTATCAGCAACGCACGCCACTCTGAGTCTTGCTGGCCCGCCTGCGCGAACATTCCCTGAGCCTCAAGGGTAGACGCTAAAGCGCGTTGCGCGTCGTTGCCCATCAGCAATACCTCGGCAAGCACCAGAAGCGCGCTCGAAAGCAACCGCGGGCTCTTCGCGTCCTTTGCCATGGCAACCGCTTCCTCACAAGGCTTGCGGGCTTGTTGAGCCGCGCCCGAGAGTGCCTGCGCCAAACCCAGCGTTGACTTCGCCTGAAGAGCCACGTCTCTGTATTCCTGGCTGGCCAGATCGAGGGCCTGCTGAGACTTTGCTTTCGCTTCGTCGAAACGCCGCTCGCTCAACGCCATTTGAGAATGAGTTAAGTGCACCCATGCAAGCACAGTTTTGAGGTTCGCGTTGGGCTCGGTTGCAATCTTAAAAGCCAAATCGAGAGCGTCACGTGCTTCCTGGTAGCGCCCGAGTCGCCAGAGAAATGCAGCGCGATTCATCTGGTCATACCCCATATCTCTTCGCGCTCCCAGCGACTCGTCGATCTTGTAGCTCTCGTCCAAATGAGGAAGCGCCTCAGGGTATCTTTCCTGCTCGCGACCGCGCAGAATCGCGATGCTCAGATGTGACGCAGTCATAAGAGCCGGGTCGCCCAGCTCCGTTGCCAGCTGAAGGGTCTTTTCAAAGTTTTCGATTGCCACCTCGTGATCACCTTTATCACGATAGGCTCGACCTAAAAGAAGCAGCGCCCCCGAAGCCTCCTTTCGGTACCCGCCAGGCTGATAGAACTTCAGCGCTGCCTCAAGGAAGGATATCGCTTCATCGGTGTTGCCTTGTTGTTGATTCAAGCTGCCAAGAAATCGCATAGCCCGGGCCTCGGCGCCAGGCGCCTTGTCGCGCTGAGCGAAATCCAGTGCTTGCTCGAAGTATTTACGCGCGTCTTTGAATTCTCCGCGCGTTAGAAACGTGTAGCCTAGATCTATCAAACCATTGGTCGCCAGGTTCTGTATTCTGCTCTTCTGAGCCAAATCAATGGCTTCAGTTGCGACCTTTGTTGCAAGCTCGGTATCTCCAAGGTTGGCGTAGACGCTGCTCAACTGAAGCTGGGTCTTTACAAGTTGGTACTTATTGTCAGGGAGGTTTTGTGCCGTCTTTAGCGCTTCTTCAAGCTTGGCCTTTGCCTCGGGCAGTTTCTTGATTTTGGCGAAGAGGGCCCCGCGCTGATAGAAGACTTCCGCCACGCCCTCCAGATTATTTCCGATCCGATAGATTCTTTCGGCTTCATTGAATGCTTCCTCCGCCTTCGAGTCCTGACGCCGGCTGTAGACTATAGCAAGGCGCAGGAACGCTGCAGCGGATTGTGTGTTTTTTACCGTAGCCGCCAGGTAGTACTCTTGCGCTTTTTCTATTTCTTCGTTTCTTTCGTAGGCACGCCCGAGATCGACGTATGCGCTGGCCTTGTCGGACTCCGCGGCGCGCTCGGCAATGTCACGGTAATGCACGACGGCATTTGGGAACTCGCGCCTGACAGTCGCTGCTATGGCATCCAGTAGGGTTGCGTCCTGATCCGAAAGCACGGACCGGTCAGGCACAAGCGAAAGGGCGCGAAGCAACTCCTCTCTGGCTTTGTCGGCGTTGTCGATTTCCAGGTACGCCGCAGCCAGCCTTGCGTGGGCCAGCGCGAATCCGTCATCAAGCGTTACCGCTTGCTCGAGTTCCTTGCTCGCCTGATAAAAAGTGCCCGCGCGTAGATCACGGATTCCGAGATCGTACCAGGTCTGGGCTTCAGTCGACGGCGTATGCGGAGATCTCCGGAATATCTGATTCGCAGACCAGATGCCGAGGACAATCAAAGCAATCAAGGCGATGCCGATCTTAGCCTTTCGCGGAACGGCTTTAATAGTGCGAGACATACGAGAGCGGGCCGTATGTGAGCGAGAACCCGGAGAGGTCGTCATCGGACGAGTGTTTAGGACGCTTCCCTGGAGCACCGTTTCCAATCTGCGCAGGTCCGCGAGTAACGCTTTTGCAGACTGGTAACGCGCCTCGACGTCCTTGGCGATTGCCTTCAGGATAATGTCATCAAGCTCGCCTGGTATTGCCGAACTGACGTCAGAGGGTCTCTGTGGATCGACCTCGATGATCTGCAGCGATATTTGAATCTTGGTGGAACCTACAAAAGCAGATCTTCCAGTAGCGCACTCGTAAAGAAGGACGCCGAGCGAAAACAAGTCGGTTCGAGCGTCAACCGGCAGATCCCTGAGTTGTTCGGGTGACATGTATCCGACGGTTCCAACGACCTCGCCCGTATCGGTCAGCCGGCTCTCGGTCTCGTCGGTATCGATGGAACTCGCGTTTCGTACGATCTTTGCGAGCCCGAAGTCGAGAATCTTAACGTTTCCGCGCGGAGTAATAATTACATTGTGTGGTTTGATGTCCCGATGAATAACGCCGCGCGAGTGTGCTTCGGCGAGCGCCTCGGCGGCCTGTATGCCAATGTTAACTACTTCCAGTGGTGAGAGCGGATTGTTTTTGATGATCCGAGAGAGGGAGCGTCCTTCGATGTACTGCATCACAATGAACGCACAGTCACCTTCTTCACCCACTTCATAGATGGAGCAGATGTTTGGGTGGTCCAGGGTGGCCGCCGCTTTTGCTTCTCGGAAGAGCCGTTTCTTGGCTTGCTCGTTACCGATCGATCTGGCGGGCAGCATTTTGATTGCGACCTTGCGATCAAGGCTGACATCCTCGGCGAGAAACACTTCTCCCATCCCACCCGCACCGATTCTCTCAAGTATGCGGTAATGAGAAATCTCCTGTGGAACCAACTGTACTACCTCGGGGCCGTTCGAGAACATTGGTACTCAGAAAAAGGCAATTCAATTCTGACAGACCGGGAAGAGGGCCGGTTACTGGTGCGATTCCGTTTAGATCGCCCGCCGAGCGTTTTACTCTAACGCATTGTAATTTGTCAATTGCTAAGGACTTCACGTAGTGGGTCAGTTCGAGGGTCGGCTACTTGGACTGCGCGCCACTTATTTGGATACTGTTGCCTTCACAATAATTTTCCGAGCGTGGTATATTGCTTCGTCTTTCGTGGCCGGTGATATGGCCAACAATTGATCTCTGGAGAACTGCTTGAGCATACTCGTAGACAAGAATACTCGCGTCGTCGTTCAGGGCATCACAGGCAAAGAGGGCTCCTTTCATACCGGACAAATGATCGCCTACGGCACGAAGGTCGTCGCCGGCGTCACCCCGGGTAAAGGAGGGACCGAGCACGACGGCGTTCCCATCTTCGACACTGTAGAGGAGGCTGCCAGACAGACCGGCGCGAATGCATCTGTGATATATGTTCCACCGGCATTTGCCGCGGACGCAATCATGGAAGCTGCCGATGCCGGGCTTCCGCTGGTCGTCTGCATAACCGAAGGCATCCCCGCTCTGGATATGGTTCAGGCGTTCGATTATCTGCGTGATCGTGCTACTCGTCTGATCGGTCCAAACTGTCCCGGGATCATCTCGCCCGGCAAATGCAAAATCGGAATCATGCCAGCGCACATTCACGCCGAAGGCCGCATCGGTGTCGTTTCCCGCAGTGGAACACTAACTTATGAAGCGGTCCATCAACTCACCAATCTCGGTCTCGGACAGTCGACGGCGATTGGTATCGGTGGAGATCCAATTATAGGCACCGGGTTTGTAGACGCGCTTCGCCTCTTTCAAGATGATGCCGATACCGACGCCGTGGTTATGATCGGCGAAATCGGCGGAACGGCGGAAGAGCAAGCGGCGGCGTTCGTGCGGGATCACATGACCAAGCCAGTGATTGGGTTCATTGCCGGGCAGACCGCGCCGCCCGGCCGACGAATGGGACACGCCGGGGCGATTATCGCAGGCGGGAAGGGAACTGCCGCCGAGAAGATGGCGGCAATGCAGGCAGCAGGCGTTCAAGTCGTTAAGAGCCCGGCCGACATAGGCGCGCAGATCAAGCAAGCGCTCTAAGCCGTTGCAAAGAACTCGACGTGAAGATGGAAGCATCCCCAACCAAGCGAAGTGCAAAAAAGACCGCGCGGATCGTGTGCGCCAACGACAATGAGTTCTGGACCACCCAAAAGCAGTTCTGGCAATGGGTGCGCGAAGGACTTGTGGATGTAACTGGCCAGCACCCGCTTACCGGACGATTCGCAGGAAAGCGCGAAAAGCTTCTAGTTATGGTTCGTCACGTAATTCTCGACAAAGGCAGTCCGCACCACAAGCAGGAAGTTCTCGATACCTACACCAGGCTCAAGCCGCACGTCAGCAAGCGGCGCACTGAGTCCTAAGAAACTCGTAACCAGTCAGTGCTTCGCCCCTCAATTGTTTTGGTTTTCGCGTACCTAACTTGTCTTCTGATCAATGCTAAAGAATTACTTTAAGCTCAAGGAAAACGGCACCAGCGTTCGGACCGAAGCGCTAGCCGGTGTGACCACCTTTGCCACGATGGCATACATCATCTTTGTCCAGCCGGTCGTGCTGGGCGCGGCCGGTATGGACGCCGGCGCGGTGTTCACTTCCACGTGTCTGATCACCGCATTTTCGACAGTGTTGATGGCGCTGCTGGCGAACTATCCTGTCGCAGTCGCACCTGCAATGGGGCACAACTTCTTTTTTGCCTACATCGTCGTTCTGACGATGAAAGTGCCCTGGCAGGTTGCGCTTGGAGCGGTCCTTGTTTCGGGGATTATCTTCGTGGCCACGGCATCATTTGGGCTCCGCGAGTTGGTCGTTGACGCGGTGCCTGATTCGCTGAAGTCTGCGATTGCGGTCGGGATAGGTTTGCTCGTAACGCTGATTGGATTGGAATGGGCGGGGCTTGTCCGTTTGGAGCCCAACACCTTTGTCGCTCTTGGAAACCTGAGCAGCCGGCCAACCCTGGTTGCATTACTTGGCCTGACTGTGACGATAGTCCTGATTGCTCGAGGTGTTAAAGGCGCGATTCTTTTTGGGATGTTGATTGCCGCACTCGTGGGGGTTGCGGTTGGAGTTGTGAAGAATCCCGGTGCGATCGTAAGCTTTCCGCCGTCGATTGCGCCCACGCTTTTTCAATTAGATGTCCTCGCTGCCTTAAAGCAAAACCTCATATCCGTGATCTTCATCTTCTTCTTCCTGGATCTGTTTGATACCGTGGGTTCGCTCATTGGCATTGCTAAGCAGGCAGGTCTAATGAAGAACGGCAAATTGCCGCGCGCCGGGCGAGCGCTTCTTGCGGATGCGGTCGGAACTGTAGGTTCAGCCCTGGTGGGAAACACGACGATGGTTAGCTATATCGAAAGCGCGTCCGGCGTAGCGGTAGGGGGACGGACCGGGCTCGCCGCGCT
>DASRIZ010000524.1:0-3007 GCA_035649735.1 Blastocatellia bacterium
ACTTGCTCTGTTGGGAACGGCCGTAACGGCTATGCTGTTAACTTCTGAGAGAGGCCAGGGGCACCCCATTAACACTGGCGGCTCGACCGGCGATCCAATCGATCGCGCGAGACCGAATGTCCTTTATCTTACCCATTCGGCTGGATTCAAACACGAGGTTCTTCCACTATCCCAGAAGATTCTTAAAGAGATCGGCGAGCGGACACACGCATTTGAGGTAACCGCGACTGATGATTGTTCGCTACTGAGCCGCGAGGGACTGAAAAAGTATGACGCGGTAGTGTTTTATACCACCGGAGAGTTGCCAATTTCTGATGAACAAAAGGCGGCGTTCCTCGACTTTATTAAATCCGGGAAAGGCTTCGTCGGCATTCACAGTGCAACAGATACCTTTTACAAGTGGCCCGAATATGGCGAATTGATCGGCGGTTATTTCGATCAGCACCCCTGGCACCAGGAGGTCACAATCAACATAGAAGATCAACGTCATCCCGCCACTCAGGACATTAACATCCACCAAGAGCGTCATGGCACGGTTGTTCGGTCCGAAAAAAACTTCAAGATAACGGATGAGATTTACCAGTTCAAAGATTTCTCCCGCAGTCGTGTGCACGTACTGTTGAGCCTCGACGTCAATTCAGTAGATCTAAACAAACCGGCAGTGCATCGCACCGATAAAGACTTTGCGATTGCCTGGTGGCGAAAATATGGCAAAGGCCGGGTGTTCTATACTGCTTTAGGTCATCGGCCTGAAGTTTGGCAGGATGAACGATTCCAGCAGCACCTTATCGGCGCGGTGCGTTGGGCGATGGGTTTGTAAACCTCAAAGGAGGCGAATGGCCAAGCAAGAGACCTATGATGCGGTGATTATAGGATCAGGTGCGACCGGAGGCTGGGCCGCCAAGGAACTAACTCAGAAAGGGTTCAAGGTGGCGGTGCTCGAAGCTGGCCGCAAGCTTGACCCGATGAAAGACTACACCGAACACACCTGGCCTTATGAGTTGAAGTTTCGAGGCTTCGGCAATCGGTCAGACATGGAACGAACGCAGCCAATTCAGAGCAAGTGTTACGCCTGCAACGAGTACGGCCGGCAATTCTTTGTAAACGATCTCGAAAACCCGTTTACCACACCGCCCGACAAACCGTTTTACTGGATTCGCTCGCGCCACGTTGGCGGTCGTTCGGTTCCGTGGGGACGACAAACCTACAGGCTTTCTAACTATGACTTCAAAGCGGCAAGCCACGATGGGTATGGCGACGACTGGCCCATCAACTATGAAGAGCTGGCGCCCTACTACGATAAGGTCGAAGAGTTCATCGGCATAAGCGGTTCTTACGAAAACCTTCCGCAGCTTCCAGACAGCAAGTTTCTTCCGCCGATGAATTTGACCTGCGGCGAGATTGTGCTTAAAAACGCGGTCGATAAACTTGGCGATTCGCACCGACGGGTGATCATAGGTCGCTGCGCGATCCTGACCAAGTCAATTCACCAGGGCACTCCTGATGCGCGAGTAGCTTGCCACTGGTGCGGTCACTGTGATCGCGGTTGCACAACCAGGTCTTACTTCAGCAGTCCCGCATCCACACTTCCGGCAGCGGCGCGAACCGGGAAAATGACCCTGGTCCCACACGCGGTCGTCAGCCACGTGATTGTGGATAAACAAAACGGCAAAGCGAAAGGAGTACATTACGTAGACGCCCTGACTCGCAATCATCGCGAAGTCTTCGGCAAGGTGGTCATGCTCTGCGCCGGAACCCTGGAATCGACGCGGATCATGCTCAATTCAACTTCCTCGACTTATCCAAACGGCATTGCCAACAGCTCGGGAGTGCTGGGCCACTACCTGATGGATCATGTTGGCGGCGGAGGGGCGAGCGGCAGCCTGCCGATGCTTGATGCGAGACGCCTCGAACAAGACGGACGCGCAAACGGCATCTACATCCCTCGCTTTCGCAATCTGACGACAAAGCACGGCCGGTTTATCAGAGGCTACGGGTTTCAAGGAGGAGCGGGACAGCCGTTGTGGGATCATGCGAAGGGAATAAGCGGCTTTGGTTCTGAGCTAAAGAAAGCCGTACGAGAATATCATCCGTGGGGCATTGGACTTGGCGGTTTTGGGGAGTGCCTCGCGCGGAGCGAGAATCATGTACGTCTCAACAAGGAAGTAGTGGATGCCTGGGGAATACCTGTGCTGCACATCGAGGCAGTCTTTGGCGACAATGAGCGTGCGATGGTTCGCGACATGGGAGAAACAGCAGGAGAGATGCTGGATGCCGCCGGAGCGAAAGATATTCGCGTGAGTTACGGGCCGACCTCCACTCCCGGCATCCTGATTCACGAAGTAGGAACTGCGCGGATGGGGAACGATCGTAAGAAATCAGTGCTCAACAAATTCAATCAGGCTCACGATGTGCGCAATCTTTTCGTGACCGACGGCGCTTGCTACGTGTCCAGCGGAAATCAAAATCCAACTCTCACGATGATGGCGTTGACAGTTCGCGCCTGTGATTACATCGCCGAGGAATTTCGAGGGGGCAGGCTGTGACCCGCAACTCGCACACCAAGAGTTGCTACAACCGGGAGAAGAAGCCATGACGAATCGAAAGGCAATTCTGCTGGTCACGCTTGCGATTCTGGTGTCTTCCCCGGTTTCAATAGCTGGACAGGGCTTAAACAAAAAGTCGCCTGCAGCCTCAGGCCGCATTGAACCGCTTCGAGTAATAGGCGGCGAATTAGACGGCGGCACGGTGACTGGACAAGTCAAGCAGGGCTCGCGGGCAACAACCTTTTCTTTAACGCTTACGAAAGCGGAGATGGTCAGCGGTAGATTGCATCTCTCAGGTGATTTCGCGTTACGCGGTGCATCCACAAGTGATCAAATAACTGCGACTGTTGGTGGTGTCATGTCAAACGCTTCGAATCCATGGCCCAACGCCAGACAGGAGAGGGAGAGCGTCAGGAAGTCAAAACAAGAAGAGGCGAAAGCGGGCGAGCAACAGCAAGGGC
>DASRIZ010000525.1:0-6657 GCA_035649735.1 Blastocatellia bacterium
TTTTACGAATTGCGTGACTTTCGCATGTGCGGCGGCGCTTTCGTAGTGTGGTGCTAAGCCGCAGAAAGGGTTGAAAGCTTGGAGGGCCCGGCTCGAGTCGGACAAAGCGCCGCCGCAAATGCAAGAGACCCACAATTCGAAAAAAGGGCGGCGCACTCCAAGTAAGGCCGACGCTCTCCAATAAATCCGTGACTTCTGCCTTCTGCCCTCTGACTGAGCGTCCTCTTTACAGCGGCTTCGCTTTACCCGTAATATCAACCGGCAATCGTGACAACAACCTCACCATTTCACTCGGAGCTACAGATGAACGAAAGCAAGTCCGCCGCGCCTGTCGATGCGCTCTTCACTTTGCTTAGAGCCTCGCTTAGCTCCAGCGGCGAACAGGCTTTCGGACACCTTGTGCTGTACACCTCTTTTGGGGTTGTTCGAGGTCGTATCGGTCTGACTTTCGCTCAAGGATTGATCAACAAAGAGAATCTGCGCGCCGAATCAGATGCACCACAAGAGGTAATCGAGATCAACGACGTCACCGTTGAGCACTATTCCAATCACCTCGCAAATGCGATTTTTGACCGATTGTATGTGAGGTTGTCAGATGTATTGAGCTTCGCCCTGGTGGGAAATCAGGGGTAACCCCGCGGCCGCTCACTCGACCGCATTGACGGGTCCGCACAAGATTGTTAGCTTCATTGCTGCGGATCTCATTACTAACCGTCAAACAAAAGGAGGGAAGGCTATGCGTCGTAGAATTCTTGGTCTCGGAATGGTGTTGCTTCTGGCCGGCGCCGCTTTTGCGGCGAACACTGCAAGGAGCGTAAAGTTGACCGGCTATCTTATCGACAACGCGTGTTCAGCCCGAGCTAACAGCGAAGGTGGCGCGGAAAAGGTAAAGAATCATACCGTCAAGTGCGCGATGATGCCCAATTGTGAGAAGAGCGGCTACGCTCTTTATGCGGACGGCAAGCTATACAAGCTTGACGAGGCCGGCAACAAGAAGGCCGTCGAACTCTACAAGAGCACCAAGGCAGAAAGAGGACTTCAGGTAACCGTCGAAGGCGATGTCGAGGGCGAGTCCCTCAAAGTAAAGAACATGGCCGAAGTTCCAGCCGGATAAGCTCACTACTAGAGACACGAAGGCACAAAGCGTTGTTTCGTAGTCCCGCCTTCAGACGGAATCTTTGATTTCTTAGTTCGCACGAATAGAAAGATTCCGCCTGAAGGCGTGACTACGAACGCTTTGTGCCTTTGTTGCTTGGAATCACTTCACCTTCATTACCACAAGCGTCAGATCGTCGTGCGGAGGTACGTCGCCGCACCACTCGCGTACATTCTCGACAATCCGTTCGCTCAGTTCCCGGGCGGGCATGTGCGCAAAAGAATTTATGATCTGCTGCAGACTCGCCTCCCCGAACTCCTGGTCATCGGCATTACGCGCTTCGGTCACGCCATCGGTGTAGGCGACCAGCACGTCGCCGCTTTCCATTTGAATGGTCTCCTGTTCATAAACACAGTCGTTAAATGCTCCGATTATCGGACCGCCCTTTGTTAAAAGGGTAACGTCGGACAGGTCCGGATTGTGTTGAACGGCATCCCTAACGCTTTCCAAACCAACGCGACTTCCGGGCGCGAATCCAACGCCCTGTGCTTTCATACTTCTGCTTGCGCGAACCAGCATCGGCGGGTTGTGTCCGGCATTTACGTAAGTCAGCAGCCCGGTCTTCCCATCGAATTGGGCGTAGAAGAACGTCGCGTAGCTGCTCGCATCGGTTGAAACGTGCAGCAGGCGATTCATCGATGAGACAAGCCCGGTCAGGTTTCCGTTGACGCTCTGAGCCTGGCTCCTCAGCGACGCTTGCACGGTGCACATCAACAACGCCGCCGATATGCCCTTGCCGGCGACGTCCGCGACCGCGATTCCTACCTTTCCCTCATCCAGCACGATGAAGTCGTAATAGTCGCCTCCCACGCCTCGCGCCGGATAACACACCCCTGAAAGCTCTAACGAAGACATCTCCGGCGGACACTCCGGGAACAACCGTTGTTGCACCGTAGTAGCAATCGCAAGCTCGTGTCTCAGCCGTTCTTCGACGGCGATCTCCTGGACCAGCTCGGCGTTTTGAATCGCCAAGGCCATCTGCAATGCAAGCGCCATCAGCAAGTGTCTGTCATCATGCGAAAAGGGAAGATCACCCAGGCGAGGTCCCAGTGAGACGACGCCCAACAACTGGTCTTTAGTTGAGACCGGGAGCAGCAACGCCGAGCGAATGCGTCGCAAGGCGTCATTTTCGCGCGTCCGAGAGTCGTTCATCCCCAGCTCGGTCGTCAACACGTCCTGAGTCCAGGGAAGATAATTGGCGAAGTCTACCGTGAGCGGGTTCGCGACTCGGCTGAGTCGCTGGACAAGAGCTCCATCCGGAGACAACACAAGTTTCGAGGCTCCTTTTGAGGTACGGGCGCCGTCCGGGGTGAGCCGGGATGAGATCGCACATACATAGTCACCGCTCTGTTCATCGCGCAAGAAAATTGTGACGTTCTCGACGTGTAAAGCATCTTCAATCTTGGCGACCGCGCGTTCGAGCAATTGCTGAACTGTAGAAACGCGGCGCATCTCCATCCCAAGCTCCGACAGCACTTGCTGTGCGTCGTATGTTTCTCGAAAGAATTTGCGATCGATCATCGGCATTACTTGCTGGTTCAGAAAAGTAAGCGCGGCGATCGCAAGGGCGGTTGCGGCCATCGTAACCACTATGTCAGCTCGATCCCCGAGGCTGTCTATTGCCGCCAGCCGCGTTCCGGTCAACAGAAAGCTCAGTACCGCGAACACAACTACCGCCTGGATGATAATGAAACCCCGCGAGACCAGGAGGTAGCGAACGCCACGGCGCAGGATCAGTCTGACCGGAATCACCTGGTGGCGGATGATTGCGTAGGCAAATGAGAGCGGAAAAAGAGGAAACGCGAATAGTGCGGTGACCATCAGCCACTGGATCACTGCGGGACTTGCGCGCCGTAAATCGAAAAGGATGAACAATGCGATGATCAGGAAGATTGGGAAGAAACCGGCGAGGCTGCCGGCGACCACTACGCGCATCTTGCGTCTCGCGGCGCGTCCGGCCTGACGATAGTTGATCAACAGCGACGCAAGACCCGCCGCGATGTACCCGATCATTACCACAACGGTGATATACGTGACGACCGGAATCACAAACGCTGGAGCGTCTTCTGGTGCGACTGCCCTGACGATGTGGAGCATCGCCCAATAAGGAAAAATCGTGATTAATTGCGGAAGATACAGATAGACTTCAAGCCTCGGAAATCTCCGAGCCAACGGCGAGGGCTCGGGGAAGATCTGGAAAAAATGAAAGAATACCGGCCATAGAAATAACGAGGCGAGGTGAACGATGAGCATCACCGCGACCATAGAGCTGCTCTCGCCCGCATAGACTGGGTTGAGGGCCAGGAGTGCCGCGGTGAACATTCCAAACATCACCGCTAGCAGCAATGCTTGCTTATCGTCAGGCTTTAGCAGAAAGACTATGAGCCCGGTCAACAGGAAGATATTCGGAATCACAAGGCTTGCGACGCCGTTTACGATCAGGGTAATCAGAGGAATGGCTTGTGATGTTAGCCTGGCTTCAAAGACAGAATCGCCGCGCCCGATTATGACGGTGTACGGAGTGCCTGGCTCAAGGTGATGAAAGATCTCGATTACGTCAGACGCTTTTTTGATTGGCTGAGCATTGATCGCCAGGACTTCATCGTTGACTCGCAGCACTTCGGCAAATTGGCCGCTTCGCCGGTCGATGCGAACCTGATTTCCTACCTGGCGGGCGACCCACCCCGGATCGCTCTCCATGCCCAGGGTCGCAAATCCTCGTACGAAACGAGATCCGCCGTAGACCAGCAGGAGGGCAAAGAAGACCGCACCCAATAGGAATTGTAACCGTCTCCTCATAGCGCCCATTCCTCGAAGGAGTCAATATAACATGACACCCAATCAACCCATCAGAACTCCACTCTGTTCTCTACGCCTTGATTACCTCGCGGGATGCAAAAAGTCTGGCATCTCCGCGCTCAGGTTGAGAGGGGCGAATACAGACTGTAGAATTAGGGACTCATTGTTGATCGGATAATCAAACCGGTGTATCGGAGGCCACTTTGATCGAACAAATCCAACAGGCACTTAAAGACGCGAATCTCGACGGCTGGTTGTTCTACAGCTTCCGCGGCAGCGACCCTATCGCGGCTAACATCCTCGAAATGCCCACCGAAGGTCACATGGCAACCCGAAGATGGTTCTATTTTATTCCACAGTCTGGCGAGCCTACCCGGATTCTTCATTCGATCGAGCGCGATGTGCTTGATCATTTACCTGGCAAGAAGCTGATCTATCTGCCGTGGCAACAGCTCCATAGTCACTTGAAAAGCACTCTCACCGAGTCATCGGCTCACCCGCGAATTGCCATGCAATACTCGCCCGACGCCGCGATCCCCTATCTCTCCAGAGTAGATGGTGGAACGATCGAATTGCTGCGATCCTTCGGAATCGAAATAATCTCTTCCGCTGATCTTGTTCAACGATTTGAGTCCGCGTGGGGTGATGAGCAGCTAGCGATGCACGACGAGGCCGCGCGCGGGCTTTACGAAAGCGTCAAAAGCGCATTCGAGGAGATCGGTCGGCGAATGAAAGCCGGAACGCCAACGACCGAGTATGACATCCAGCAATATATTCTGAATTGTTTCGTCGATCGCGGAATGTTCAGCAAAGACCCGCCCATCGTCGCGGTGAACGCGAACAGCGCGATGCCGCACTACGGACCAACTGCCGATCATCACTCGCCGATCAACAAGAACGACTTTGTGTTGATCGATCTGTGGGCCAAGCTGGATCGTCCTAACGCGGTCTACGCCGATATAACCTGGACGTCATTCGTGGGCGACAAGGTGCCCGACGAAGTGACAAAGGTATTCAACGTGGTTCGAGACGCTCGCGACGCCGCGACTAATTATGTCAAAGATGCTTTCTCAAAGGGGGACACAATCTACGGCTGGCAGGTTGATGATGTTTGCCGAAACGTGATTCAGGAGGCGGGCTACGGCGAGTACTTCATACATCGAACGGGTCACAATATTCACACCGAAGTTCACGGCAACGGCGCCAACATCGACAACCTGGAGACAAAAGACTCGCGGGTGTTGATTCCACGAACTTGTTTCTCGATCGAGCCGGGAATTTATCTGGAAGGGAAGTTTGGCGTCCGCAGCGAGATCGACGTTTACGTGGGCGAGCGCGAAGCTCGGGTTACCGGAGGCGAGCCTCAAAAGGAAGTGGTCGCGATCCTGGGATGACGGCACGCAGGAAAGGTTTATTCTCCGGTGCTGAGTTTGTGGCTCCGGCGATACTCTTCAATATCCTTTTTTTTCTCGCGACCCAATTCGTCAAGTTCCTCGAGCCACTTCTTCTTGAACGGAATCAGTGCGTCGCGCACCGTCTCGGCGATCGCGAGGTTGCGAAACCATTTCTTGTCCGCCGGCACGATGAACCAGGGGCGGCGCTCAGAAGAGCATTCGTTTAGCGCGTCCTCGTACGCCGCCGTGTAATCATCCCAGTACTCCCGCTCCTTCCAATCCCCAACCGAAAGCTTCCACGATTTGGTCGCGTCTTGCTCGCGCTCGAGCAGCCGCTCCTCTTGCTCTTCTTTGCTGATGTGTAGATAGAACTTCAGTATGATCGTGGACGAATCGGTCAGCGAGCGTTCGAACTCGTTGATGTGGGAGTAACGCGGGCGCCAGATTTCCTCCGGCACGATTTTGTGAACCCGAACGACCAGCACATCTTCGTAGTGCGAGCGGTTGAAGATCTTTATGTCTCCCAGACGCGGAGTCTGTGCGTGTATGCGCCATAGAAAATCGTGGGAAAGCTCTTCTTCGGTGGGGATCTTGAATGAACTGACCGAGCAGCTCTGCGAGTTTAGCGGCCCGATGACGTTGCGGATAACGCCGTCCTTCCCGCTGGTGTCTCGGCCTTGCAGTATGATTAGAAGGCTTCGTTGACGCGCCGCGTAGAGGAGTTCCTGCAGCTCGATCAACTCTTCGATGAGCTTGGCTGTTTTCTTTTCAGCCTGCTCTCGCTTGAGTCCCGCGTGGTCTGAAGTATCAAACTCGTCGAGTCTGATCCGGCGGTCGCCTTCAATGCGATGTGCATAGCTCATAGTTCTAAGACGAATTCGACCGCTTGTTGCATTGCGTTGCGTTCAATCAGGCACGCAGCGCGCTACTTCCGCGTTCGGTTCAGCATCCTTTCAAGATCATCGAGAATCTCCGGTGCTTCAAAAATTCGGGGCATCACTGATCCGCGGCGAAAAGCCAAAGCTGGCGCCACTGACCAGGAATGCATTAATCTGCAGATCTCCGAGAAGGACAACAGCATCAACGTCTTTGGTTATTCTCGGACGGCCCAAAAGGTTGGCGGCAAGCCCTCCGATTATTGCGCCGGGAACCGCCTGGTGTTTTAGCCAGGCGGTCAGGTCCGCCACCGCACCCGCCAAGCGCACAAGATGAAGATCATCTGTCACCCGAATACGCCCTCTTAAGACGGATTCGTAACGCTCTTACATCAGCATCCTCGGCTGCGAGCGCTTTGGTCCAACCCATCCT
>DASRIZ010000526.1:0-16565 GCA_035649735.1 Blastocatellia bacterium
AAATCAACGGCCTTGAGGTTGGAGCAATGTGCGGGCTTCAGCCCGATCAGAAAGCTCAGGGCGTTCCCCCGCATTGGATGTCTTATGTTTCAGTCGAGAGCGCCGATGCGGCGGCGGAGAAAGCAACCTCCCTGGGAGGAACTGTGTTGATGGGTGCGTTCGATGTTATGGAACACGGACGAATGGCGGTCATTCAAGACCCGCAGGGCGCGGTGTTTTGTGTGTGGCAGCCAAAAGCGCACATTGGCGTTAAGCTAGCCGGGGACACAGGGACATTTGGTTGGGATGAGCTTTGGACAACCGACAGGAAGAAAGCGGCCGAATTTTACACCGGGCTTTTCGGTTGGGGCGCCAAAGAAGGAAACATGGGTGAAGCGGGTATCTACACCGAGTGGCAAAACTCCGGTCAATCCATCGGCGGTATGATGGAGATCACGCCGGACATGGGACCGGTCCCTCCCAACTGGCTTCCGTATTTTATGGTCGACGACGCTGATGCAACGGCCGAGAAGGCCCAGTCGACCGGCGGTAAGGTTATGGTGCCTCCGACCGACATCCCGAACGTTGGAAGATTCGCCGTGCTAGGCGATCCTCAGGGAGCGATGTTCGCGATCATCAAGCTCAGCGGCCCGCACGCATAACCAGGTCACATCTTTTAGGATTAGAAAACCAAACCGGTGAGTAGGGGCGCCGCGAAACGGCGCCCCTACTCGTCATCCAGTAACTACTTCTGCGCAGTACCGGCGTCGACCGCACCACCTTTGGCTTTCCTGCTGTGCTTGTCAAACCACGCCATCAAATAGAGCTGCTGGAGCAACTGATGCGAGGGCCGGCGCCAGCCGTGATACTCATCAGGCATTCGGACTAACAGCGTTTCCTTTTTGAGCATCTTCAACGCGCGATAGAACTCCTCGCTCTGGCGCATCGGCGTTCGCAAGTCGGCTTCTCCGGTCATCACCATCGTCGGAGTCTTGACGTTTGCGACGTAGTGCAGCGGTGAACGGACCGCGTACTGCATCGGGTCTTCCCAGGGATACTTATCAAACTGATAGTACCAGCCCGGGCCGTCCGTAGTGCCCACGAACGAGTGCCAGTTGATCACCGGTCTCATAGAAACCGCCGCCGCAAATCGATCGGTTTTTCCGACGATCCATGCTGTCAGGACACCGCCTCCGCTGCCGCCGCAGACAAACAGGTTTTTGTCGTCGATCCAACCCTTGGCTATGGCCGCATCGACGCTCGCCATCAGATCATCGTAGTCCTTGCCCGGATACGAGTATTGAATCCCGTTGACAAAATCCTGTCCGTAACCGGTCGATCCACGAGGATTGGTGTACAGGACGGCATAGCCGCTAGCCGAGAAGTTTTGGAACGCCCAATTGAAGCCGACCGAATACATCGACCAGGGACCGCCGTGTATCCACAACACCATCGGGTATTTCTTAGCCGGATCGAAATCGACAGGTTTGATCAACCAGCCCTGCACTTTCAACCCGTCTTTCGAGGTGGCCCAAAGCTCCTCTGTGTCGCCGAGTCTGACTCCAGCCAGTACATCTTCGTTGACATCCACCAGTTTTTTCATGTTCGCAGCGGCTTTGAGATTGAAGGTAACCAAAGTTCCCGGCTCCTTGAAGCTCGAGCGAACCGCGGCCACTTGTCCGTTATTGGCCATGGAATGTCCCTGCAGCACGTGGACCCCGTCGGTTACTTTGCGTGTCTTGCCGTCGACGGTGACAAAGTAAAGATGCGACGAGCCTTGCTCTTCCATGTCGTAGTAGACGCCCGATCCATCCGGCGCCCAACGAACGGCGCGCGGCGAGCTAGGCAGCGCGCCTACCCACATCTTTTTGTTACCGCCTGCGTTGTCCATCAGGTATAGGCTAGCTACGTGATTGGTGTAGCTCTTTTCATCGTAGCCGATGTAAGCGATCCATCGGCCATCCGGCGAGACCTGCGGGTTTCCGTCGGGACCCCTCCGGTCGGTAAGCGATTTCACATCGAGTGTCTTCAGATCGATTGCGTAGATCTCGCTGTCGCCGCGAAGATATTCCGCATCGGGTTTTCTGATTGCCGAAATATAGAGCGTCTTTCCGTCGGCCGACCACTCGGGGTTGCTGTGATTAAATTTGCCGGAGGTGATTTGTCTGGGTGTGCCCCCAAGAACTGAGTCGATCGTATAAACCTGAGTGAAGCCCATCGGCAAAGGCCCTCGACCGTCGGCTGCCCACGCGAGACGATTAACGATCACTGCAGGGCGGGCCCATTGCGCGTTGCGCGGGCGTTCCGGCAGCTTGACGGCGAGGATCGGGTCGTTGTCCGCTTCAAAGGCCGTAAAGGCGATCGTTTTGCCGTCGGGTGACCACGTTATCCCTGACGGCGCCTGTTCGAGATGGGTGAGCTGCGCCACTTCGCGTGTGTCGACCCACATCACGTGCAGTTGATTCGTTCCGTCGCGATCCGACAGGAACGCGATGCGCTTGCCGTCGGGAGACCACACCGGCTGGTTGTCTCGCCAGTTGCCGGTGGTCAACTCGCGAATACGCACTCCATCGACATCTACGATCCAGATATTGCTTGCGCGTTCGTCCTTAACTTTATCGACCCACGACCGGGTAAAGACAATCAGTTTGCCGTCGGGGGAGATCTCGGGGTTCGAGACACCCTCCATGTTCATGAAAGTTTCTTTGTCGAGCGTTCCCGGCGCACCTTTCTTAGACTGAGCGTATGCGCCAATGCCCAGTGTAGCGATGAGCAGCGCTAGTAAGCTGAAGCGAAGAAGCTTTGTCGTCATATGGTACCTCCACCAGACTCCTTTCTGCCGGCCTGACGAGGAGTCGTCTTGATTACGGGTAATTGAATCCCCGTTTTCCACTGAGACTGTGTCAACACAAGATTGCTCGCGGGGAAAACGAATCAATTCGTTACCACGGAGCGCTCGCACGCGGCGGGGACGAATGAATTCGTCACCACGAAGGCTTTGAAAGTTTCCACGGCGTCGAGGTCACAATATTGCTCTGCGAGCGCAGAGTCAAGTAGATCACATTCCCTTTGACACTACTAAGCCGGGCGACTCAGATACGAACGAAGAGGAGGGGCAATCGCCCTTCGAACAAGCGCGTTCTTTGCCTTCCATTCTGAAGCTGAATCCATCTCTACCAGGTAACGAACCGTGCCCGATTCGAGGGTCGCTATCGGGACGCCGTCGCGATACAGAATCCTATTCGCCGCAAACGCTGAAACTCGTTCGCCCGGGGTGATGATACCCACAAGGTTCAACGGATCGGCGGCGCTTATGCTAACCAGGGTGCCTTCGCCCGGAGTCCGACGCATTGCCCGCAACATCCCTACCGCCTCTGGGAGCGCAAATTGTTCGCCCGAAAACCCGGATACGAACCGGCCGCCACGAATCTCGCCTCGCGCTTCAAGACGATGATAGGTTCTCAACAGCTCGCGCCAGGGCAGCGCTAGATCTTCTCGTTCGAGAGCGCGTTTGAACACAACTCCGTATCTCTTCAGCAGGATTCGGGCGATCTTCTCGACCGTCTCGCGATCGTAAGTGATTCGGCCGTTTGCAGGTTTGGCTTCTCGGGTGAGAAGCGACCAGCGCCCAGCATTAGCCATCTCGTAAACAGCGCGCTTGCGCTTCGTCGCCGAGCTGGTTCGCTTGTTGGACGGAGTAAGCAGTGCGCGGAGTCCGGTGAAGCTATCCGCGGTGACAAGCCCGCAAGCAACCAATTCACCCAGCGCGTCCTCAATCTGGGTTTCAAGCAACGACAACCCATCCACCAAATCCGTGAAGAATGATGCGCCGCGCTTCACAAGGTACTCGTAGACCGACGCCGCAGCCGATGTGAGATTGATCTCGTCGATAGCAGGCTGTGAAAAAAGCGGCGTCCACATCGAGAGGCTCTTGCGATTTAGCAATGCAATCGGCGTGGTGCGAACCGGACCCGAAGCCTTCAGGCGCTCGGGCCCGGGTTTTGGCGTCGTCAGCCTCGCCCACATCACCCGGCCTGACAAACACAGCGAGTCGAGAGCCGCGGGATCGTAGTCGCTAACCCTGGATGGAAAGATCTCACCTTCCCAGGCGGCGGCCGGCGCTTCGAAGCCTTCGAGCTGATCGATCAGCGCGGCGACGGCATCCGGACCTTCAACCTGATGATCCGGCGCAAGCTTGTGCCACGCGAGTAGAAAGCGGATGAAATCGGCGCTCGACACCGGTTCGATCTCTTGCCGCAGCCGATTAAGAGTGTAGCTGTGAATCCTCGCAAGCAACCGCCGCGCGCACCACTCGGTCTCTTGAAGCCCCGGCGTAAAGCGACCGCGAAACACAAAGCCTTCCACCTCCAGATTGATCAGCGCCTGATCAATCAATGCGAGCCTTAGCCCCAATGAGTTCGCAAGCGCTTGAGCCGTCACCGGCCCGAGTCCTTCAAGCCTGCCTCTAATGATTTCGACAAGCGCAGACTCAGGACTCCAGACAGTTCCGGCTAATGCCGCGGGTGCGGCGATCGGTGGCTCAGTCCGCGCGCCGGGGAAAATCGCGTTCAGTTGTGGCAGCCGTTCGGCGGCAACCCACAGATCCGGTCCCTCAGAGCTCGCGTGATAAACCGCTGCGCGGCGATCGGCTGCAAGCTCCGCAAGGAATCGTTCCCAGTCTCCACCTTCGCTGGGCGTGACAAATCCAAGCTCGACCAACGCGTCGTGAAGCTCGTCGGCTCGATCAACCTGCGGCCAGACTTCTTCACGGACTCTTTCGATTGCCGCGAGATCCAGGGCTCCGAGATCAGAAGCAGTTTCGGGATCGAGCCATCGTCGACCGGCCACGGCGCGAGTGCGACGTTCTTCAAGCGGCGCGTCGTCGAGAAACGCATATGGTCTTGCGTTAAGGATCTCCTGCGCCAGCGGCGATGCTTCCACCACGTCACGGGCGATCAGTGTCTTCTCGCCGCGTTCGATCGATGCGAGGAGCGCTTCGAGACCCTGGATGTCCATGGCCTCTTCGAGACAATCGCGAACCGTCTGATTTACCAGTGGATGATCGGGTATCTCTATATCGCCGCCGGGAAGGTTCTCACCGCAAGCGACCTGGTCGGGGAAAACTGCTGCCAACAAATCGTCGGCAAACATTCGCTGAAGCTGCGCCGGGATCTTCTTACCTCCGCGCCGGCGAGGGACGGCTAGCGCCCGCGTTATATTCCATCGCCAGCGTATTTCAAACATCGGAGCGGCACACAGCGCTTGAATCAACAACTCCCTCACCGAAGACGAGCGCAAATAGCGGAATACTTCGTCGAGCGCAAAGCTATGAGTCGCACCCAGTGACAGGACGATCGCGTCTTCGGTTGCTGCGGCCTGTAGTTCGAAATTAAACTTGCGGCAAAACCGCTTTCGAAGCGCAAGCCCCCAGGCGCGGTTCAACCGGCTACCGAACGGCGCGTGAATTACCATCTGTTGTGAGCCGCTCTCGTCAAAAAAGCGTTCGATCACCAGCGTCTCCTGAGATGGCATAACACCAAGCGCGATCTTTGCGGTTACCAGATACTCAACAATCTGTTCGGCAGCCGCAGAGGAGAGACCAATCTCATCAGTAAGCCACGCCAGCGCTGCACCGGCGCCTTCCGGATAATCCTCACCTGCGAACCGCTCGGTCAGGTCGTTGCGAAACCTCGATACCGAAGCCGACAACTCGTGGCTTCTGCCTGGTGCTTCGCCAAGCCAGAACGGAATCGAAGGCGGCTTGCCGTGTGCATCTGCAACACGAACGCGACCATTTTCAACTCGTATGATTTCCCAGGAAGTATTCCCAAGTTGAAAGATATCGCCCTGCATACTTTCGATCGCCCAATCCTCATTGACGGTTCCGATAATTGCATCGGTCGGTTCGAGGACCACGGTGTAATCAGCAGTGTCGGGGATCGCGCCTCCCGAGGTTATGGCGGTCAGCCGCGCGCCTTTTCGACCACGGAGACGGTGGTTGATCATGTCGTGATGCAGATAAGCCGCGCGCCGCCCCCTCCGCGTCGCAAAGCCGTCGCGCAACATTCCAACAACCACGTCGAACTCGCTGCGCTCGAGACCGCGATACGGATACGCGCGGCGAACCATCTCGAACAGGTCATCCTCGGTCCATTCGTCGCTTGCGACTGCCGCGACGATCTGTTGAGCAAGAATGTCCAGTGGTTTCTCGGGAATGGAAAGTTGATCAAGCTCGCCTCTGCGAATTGAGTCCAGGAGGGCAGCACATTCGATCAACTCATCTCGACTGGTTGGAAAGATTCGTCCTTTCGGAAAACCCGTCACGCTGTGGCCAGATCTCCCGACGCGCTGCAGCAGTGTCGAGATCGCACGAGTAGAGCCAAGCTGGCACACCAAATCGATGTCGCCGATGTCGATCCCCAGCTCCAGCGAGGCCGTCGCGACCAACGCTTTTAACTCGCCGGCCTTTAACCGCTGCTCAGCAACCAGCCGCTGTTCTCGCGCGAGGCTGCCATGGTGTGAGGTCACATTCTCGTCGCCAATTCGTTCGCCCAGGTAGCGCGCGACTCGCTCGGCCATTCTGCGGGTGTTGACGAAGATGAGCGTCGTCCGGTGAGCCGCAATCAGTTGAGCGAGACGGTCGTAGACCTCGTCAAAAACTTCGCCGGACATAACCGCTCCCAAGGGCGAGTCCGGCACTTCGACCGCGAGATCGATTTCGCGTTGGTGTCCGGAGTCAATGATCGTGCATTTCGGCGTTCCGGCTTCGTTTATGTTTTGCGTTCCGACCAGGAATCGCGCGACTTCTTCAATGGGTTTCTGGGTTGCAGAGAGTCCGATGCGCACCAGGTCGTCTCCGACAAGTGCTTGCAAGCGTTCGATAGAAAGCGCCAGATGCGAGCCTCGCTTATCGCCCACCATCGCGTGGATTTCATCCACAATCAACGTGCGCGCGGATTGAAGCATTCGCCGGCCGCCGTCGCTGGTCAACAGAATGTAGAGCGACTCGGGCGTGGTGACGATAATGTGCGGCGGGCGCTTGGTCATCGCGGTGCGTTCGTGAGCGGGTGTGTCCCCGGTCCGAACCATCGTGCGGATGTTGATCTCGTCGAGTCCAAGGAGTTTCAGCTCCTGTTGTATGCCTGCAAGCGGTTCCTGAAGGTTCTTCTGAATGTCGTTTGACAGAGCTTTGAGCGGAGAAACGTAGACCACGTGGGTGCTGTCTTCCAGCGATCCTGCCAGCGCGAGCCTGACCAGATCGTCAATTGCCGAGAGAAAAGCAGAGAGAGTTTTGCCCGATCCGGTAGGCGCGGCGATCAACGTGTTGCGGCGCTCTTTAATCGACGGCCACGCTTGTTCCTGCGGCGCGGTAGGCGCGGCAAACTGTTTGGCAAACCAGTTGGCGACAGCGGGGTGAAAGAGTTGGAGGCTCATTTTCTTATCCTTGTGGGGTCTAACGTTCTCTCATTCGACTACGTTTCGGCCTTTTTTATCGTACCATCGAAATTGCGATTGATCCCATTTTGAGAAAGCTTTGAAAATCGCTCGAAAATAATAGATAATCCGCGAAGACGATGTCAACGGTCTCGTGGCGCTAGTACTTGACATTCTTTGCGATCCAGTTGGAGGCTTCTTAGTCCGTGGAGCAGCAACCAAAACATAGTCCCGCTCGCGGGCGCGGTACGACCGAGAATCCGCCCAACAGGTTTGAGCGGCTCTCATATCTACCGATTCTCGAGTCTCCCGAGGAGGTCGAGGGGACTGTTAAGACGCAATACTTGAAGGATGCCTCGCGATCGCTGATCACCTTCAATGACAGCCCTGATGTCGGCTTCGAAGCCAGCATCAATCCTTATCGAGGCTGTGAGCACGGATGCATCTACTGTTACGCACGTCCTTATCATGAGTATCTCGGGTTCTCCGCGGGCCTGGACTTCGAGACCAGAATTCTTGTCAAAGAAGACGCCCCGGAGCTGCTTCGAGCAGAGCTGGCTTCGCGGAAATGGCGGCCAAAGGTCGTGGCGATCAGCGGTGTTACCGATGCTTATCAACCGATCGAACGAAAGCTGGGGCTCACGCGCCGATGTCTGGAGGTCCTTGCCGAGTTTCGGAATCCCGTGGTTATCGTGACCAAGAATCAATTGGTCACTCGCGACATCGACATTCTTAAAGAACTTGCGGGCGTCAATGCAGCGGCAGTTTGCGTTTCGGTTACGACACTCGACGCTGAGCTGGCGAGGGTGATGGAGCCTCGCACTTCAACTCCGCTAAACAGACTTGAGGCGATTCAAGCGTTGTCTGAGGCTGGCGTCCCGGTTCGGGTGCTGGTGGCGCCGACAATTCCTGGGCTCACCGATCACGAAATGCCTTCGATCATAAGGGCGGCGGCGAGGGCCGGGGCTCGTAATGCCGGTTATGTCGTGGTCCGGCTGCCGCACGGAGTTGGTGAGTTATTCGAGACCTGGCTCGAGCAGCATTTTCCCGATCGAAAGAAAAAGGTCCTAAATCGGATTCGAGAGATGCGCGGTGGTCGGCTGAACGATCCAAACTTCGGCACGCGGATGAGGGGCGAAGGCGTCTTCGCCAAGCAGATTGAGGCAATGTTCAAGCTCGCGTGCCGAAGGGAGGGGATAGATGGAGGTGGTCCGGAGCTTTCCACGGCTTCGTTTCGCCGTCCGCCGGGCCCGCAGCTCAGTTTATTCGGAACTTAAATGGGAAGCGATAGATTCCCCGTCACCAAATTGTCCGCGATCGTAGCCTCTTCAAGCGACGATCAAGAAGAACGCACTCGAGCATTCGAAGTACTTGTAGCGGCTTATTGGATGCCCGTTTATAAGTACGTTCGCATCAAGTGGAATAAGCCGGGCGAAGATGCCCGCGACCTGACTCAGGGTTTCTTTGCAGAAGCAATCGAGAAGAACTTCTTCGCGCGGTTCGATCCCTCGAAAGCAAAGTTCAGGACATTTCTGCGCACCTGTCTCGACGGCTTTGTGGCAAACGAGAACAAAGCGGCAAGCAGGATAAAACGCGGAGGCGACGCGACGATTCTGTCTCTGGATTTCGACGGCGCAGAAGAACAGATGCGTATAGCGGGTCCGCCCGCACTTGGCGCCCTCGATGATTACTTTGACAAGGAATGGGCTCGCAGCGTTTTCAGCCTGGCACTTGAGAGTTTTCGCGCCCAGATGATCGCGGCTCAGAAACAGACTCACCTCAGACTCTTTGAGCGTTATGTTCTCGATGCGGAAGACGAACCGACTAAGACCAGCTACAAATCGCTCTCCGCCGAGTTCAATCTACCGACAACCGATGTGACCAATTATCTGGCCCTGGCGCGCCGAGAGTTTAGACGCATCTTCCTGGAGAAGCTTCGCGAGTTGACCGCAACTGATGAAGAGTTTCGGCGAGAAGCCCGTGCGCTGCTCGGAGTGGATCCGCAATGAGATGGCTCTCTGATGGAAGCGTCGACCGGCTACGCGAGGAGGCCGATTTGCCGGACCTCGGCGGCTCGAAGTACCTGGTGCTTCACAAGCTGGGTTGGGGCGGGATGGGAACGGTTTACCTTGCGCAGGATGTTGATCTTGGTCGAAAAGTCGCCGTGAAGGTGATGAATATGGCCGACCCGACCGGCGCACTCGCGACTCGCATGATGCGCGAGGCTCGAATCGTAGCGCTGCTCGAACACCCCAGCATAGTTCCAATCCATGACGTCGGCGCGCTTGACGATGGGCGAGTCTTTTACGCGATGAAGCTCGTTCAGGGGAAACGTCTCGATCAGACCACAGGCGACAACGCGTCATTTTACGATCTGTTGCGCATCTTCCAAAAAGTGTGCGAAGCAGTCGCCTTCGCGCATGCTCGCGGAGTGATACATCGCGATCTCAAACCCGAAAACATTATGGTTGGGCCGTTTGGTGAAGTGTTGGTGATGGACTGGGGCGTCGCAAAGGTTTTGAGCGACGCCGACCTGGCGGCTGATCCAGCCCCCACGGACGAGCATTCGGAGCTACATGCTATTGAAGATGCCGATCTTATTGCGACTCTTCCGCTGGTTGCCGGAAAAACCGGTGACACTAGCGGCGGGACGGTGATCGGCACTCCGGCGTATATGTCTCCCGAGCAGGCGCGTGGGCAAACCGAGCTGCTGGATGAGCGCTCTGATGTTTTTTCCCTCGGGGCGATACTTTATTACTTACTCACCGGCCGCCCGCCTTATGAATCGGATGGAGGGACAGTCGCGAGACGCCAGACCTGGAAGTCGCCGATTCGTCCTCGGCAGCTTGATCGAAAGATCCCGCGACAAGTCGAAGCTATCTGTCTGAAGGCGATGTCCGAGCATCGTGAAGACCGATACGCAACGGCCGAAGGAGTTGGCGTCGACGTCGTGAAGTTCCTGGATGGTAACCCGGTCAGCGCGTATCGGGAGAACGTCTTTGAAAAAGCGTTTCGGTGGTTAAACAAGAACCGCTTTATCGTAATCCTGATCCTGGCTTACTTGATTATGCGGCTAATAGTATTCTTCGCGGTCGGGCGTTAATGAACGCGTCGCGGCTGTTTAATAGAATAACGAGGACGAAAGAGTTCGTGGTTCAGGGTTCGTGGTTCAGGGTTCAGAGTTCAGGGTTCGTGGTTCAGAGTTCAGGGTTCAGAGTATGGCTCAACCCCTGAACTCTGAACTCTGAACCCGGAACCCTGAACTCTGAACCCTGAGCTCGGAACCCTGAACTCAAAAAGTTTTGGAGGAGAAAAATCAATGTCGAAGCCTGTTCTGGGTCTTGTGCTTGGAGGAGTGTTGGGAATATTTGATGGCCTGACGGCATGGTTCGAGCCCGCAGTTCGGGATCAGCTGGCTGGTATCGTTGTCGGCTCGACTATTAAGGGACTAATTGCCGGAGTGCTGATTGGATTTTTCGCCAAGAAGTTCAACTCACTGCCGTTGGGTATTGTAGTTGGTCTGGCGATAGGGCTAGTACTTGCCTTTGCAGTGGCGGCCATACCGGGTGAAAACGGGGAGCACTACTACTTTCAAATCATGTTGCCCGGCAGCATCCTCGGAATGGTCGTTGGATTCGCCACTCAGAAATACGGCAGACCATCCGGTCAGACGGCAAACGCAACCCGTTAGTCGCACGAACACTCCGATAGGTCTTTCTCGGTTTAGTGCCGTCGAAGGTCAGCCTGCAATACGGCGTAGGCTCTGCAACAACCAGGTGGAACAATGCAAGTGTCAGACGGGGGGCGTTACTCGAGTGCGGACGGCGATACCGGCGTCTTCAAACGAGTACGCAAGAACAAGTATCTTCGATTCACCTGGGAAAATCCGGCGCACAACTCGCCGACGCTGGTTGATGTTGTGTTCCAGGACAAAGGAAAAGGCAAAACGGGCGTGATGATAACCCACGACCGAATCCAGAATCGCGAGGAAGCCGACGGGTTGAGGGAGGGTTGGGCCCGGGCGCTCGACCGATTGAAGACATTGCTCGAGGCTTGAGGCCTTTGATTTGTTCTTAGCGTCTTGGCGGCTTTGCGCGAAACTTCTTCCCGGCTCTCTCCTCCCGTGAGATAGTTGTGGTCCGTGACCAAGCAAGAAATCAGGGAGGCAGTCTGGAGCCTACTGCAGTCGGAACACGTTGCTCGGTTCCCCGGAGCGCGCGGCCGCATTCCAAACTTCACCGGGGCCGAGCGATGCGCGTCGCAGGTATCCGAACTCAAAGTCTGGCAAGTAGCGCGCTTCATAAAATCAAATCCCGACTCGCCACAACGTGCAATTCGTCACATGGCATTGAAACAAGGCAAGACCATTTACATGGCAGTGCCGCGGTTGCGTGACGAGAAATGCTTTGTTGAGCTTGACCCGGCGAGGATCGGCAAGAACGTCTACGCTGCTTCCAGCATCAAAGGCGCGTTCGAATTTGGCCGCCAGGTTTCGGCTCGTGAGATGAAACCGGTTGATCTGATCCTGTGCGGCTCGGTAGCGGTTCGCCGCGACGGAGCGAGGGTCGGGAAAGGCGGAGGCTACTCAGATCTGGAATACGCGATCGCCGTTGGGCTCGGAGTTATTACTCCCCAGACGCCAATTATCACCACTGTGCATCCGCTTCAGATAGTGACTCGACGCATCGCGCTTGCACCTCACGATATTCCAGTGGACTTCATTATCACCCCCGAAGAGTCGATCGCAACAAAGACGAAACTCAGCCGTCCGGAAGGCGTTTACTGGGACTATCTTGATGAAGACAAGATCGCCGCAATTCCGCTGTTGAAAAAGATGCTGACTACAATGTAGCGTAGACTGTCCAGTCTGCGCTAACAGTGCCTCAAAGAATTCATTAATTGTTCGATTGCGAAAACCGCAGACTGGACAGTCTACGGTACCGTGCGGGAGGAACGACGATGCTATCAGTTGGAGACAAGGCTCCACAGTTCACGCTTAACGACGGCGACGGCAAAAAGGTCAAGCTGTCGGACTTTAAAGGCAAAAAGGTAGTTCTGTACTTTTACCCGAAGGACCTGACGCCCGGCTGCACCGTTGAGGCCTGTGCGTTCCGCGACGATATCAGCGCAATAAAGAAACTCGGGGCGGTGGTGCTCGGCGTCTCGGCCGATAGCGAGAAGACCCATCAGAAGTTCACCGCCAAACACGATCTGAACTTTCCGTTGCTTGCAGACGTGAACCACGAGGTATCCGAGAAATTCGGCGCGTGGCAAGAGAAGAGCATGTACGGAAGGAAGTACTGGGGAATCGCCCGCATTACTTACCTCATCGATGAGAACGGCAAGATAGCAAAGGTGTACGACAAGGTGAAACCTGCCGGGCACAGCGCCGAGGTGATCGAGGCGATCAAGTCACTGCGGTGACGGCGTCTACACCTCAGGGTTTATATTTTCGGATGAGCCCTTTGACGACGCCCTGAATTGTCACTCGATCCGGCGGATTCACGATGATCGGTTTGTATCGCGGGTTCGCCGGCTCGAGTCTGATCTGATCGCGATCCTTAAAAAACGTCTTCACCGTTGCATCGCTGCCGTCTACCAGGGCTACAACCATATCGCCGTTGTTCGCCGTCTGGCGCGATTCGACGATAATGCAATCCCCGTCCCGAATCTGTTCGCCGATCATCGAGTCTCCTCGCACCCTTAGTGCAAACAACCGTTCGCGTCCCATAAAGTCTCGGGGCACCGAGATCGTTTCGTGACTCAGGATAGCCTCTATCGGCTGACCGGCAGCGACTACCCCGAGAAGCGGAATCTCGTTCCCTTCTTCTGAAGCTTCATCTCTCACGACTTCGATTCCGCGGCTGACGTTCGGTATCCGACGGATAAGCCCCTCGCGTTCCAGACCCGAGAGAATGTGGTGAACACTCGCAGGCGAGCTGAGCTTGAACTGTTTGCCGATCTCGGCCATCGTGGGGGCGTACCCGTGTGCATCAGCGTACCGGCAAAGGTAATCGAAGATCTGTCGCTGTCTAGGTGTGACCATTTATCCTCCCAAAGATCCACTTTCGCTCATCTTTGAAAATCTCTCGAACATTCTCTATCAAGCGAATTACATTGTCAAGCAATATCTTAGAGGTGTATTTGAAAACTCTTTCGAAAATAGTTCTTGACATCGTTCAAGAGTTTTCGTATATTTTCGGACACCCTCTAAGCAGGAATTGAACTCAAAGGTGATGTCGTTATGACGATACAGCAAGCTATCAGGGCCAGATTGAGGATTGAACCGGGCCGCAAGGTGAGGACGTTTGGAGGCTGGTGCCGGCGGGACAGGGTGTTGTTGGACGGATACGAGATTGGAAAGATTCAGACGCGGCGCGCGCCGAGCCGGACTGAGATTGTCACGATCGCCGCTGGCGGGTTTGTTCCTGGGCACAATATTGACTGGCTGGTTGTGCAAGCGCGTGAGCTTCCGCGCGGATCGGCCGTGAGCAGGATCGACAGATCGCGTTCGCTGATGGATCGACGTGTTGCGGTTTTGCGGCGAAACGCAGGCTGAGGCGAAACAGGATGAGCTTTCAGCCGGATAGAGCTCCGTGCGAACAAGCAATCAAGAGACAGATGTGCGCATTGCCAGGCTGGAAGCTGTCGCCGCGGCAGTTGAGCGCTGGCTAGCGGATCCGAGATATGTAACCGAGCAGATAATGATGAAAGCCCTGCGAGAACTTCGTGAGCTGGAACGGCGAGCTTAAGTTGATGAGATCTCTTTCTCTACTGTGGTGTTCTCCACTAGGACGCAGGGCGTTCACGTAGTAACGAATTCATTCGTTCTGTTTCCCGCATTCGTGATCGAGCGGCACGAATAAGTTCGTTACTATGGGCAGGCAGAGCGAACGAATCGATTCGTTATTACAAGCGCGCGCCGCTTTGCAGTGCAGGATTAGCTCCCAATCTTCAACTCCAGGGGATAACGTAAAGCCCCCGTGTTATCCCCTGGCCCTTCCCTTAACGACCGCCTTGCTCGATCCGAGCTCGCTCACAAGCTTGAACTCTTTTTCGGTGACCGGCTGGATCGATAGGCGACTCCCCTTCTGCAGCAACACCATATCCTTCAGCTCCTTCCGCTCTCTCAACTCCGAAAGCGCAACCTGGCGGGCGAACTTCTGTTTGAACTTTACTCGCACACAAAACCAGATTGGCTTTGCGGGTGTAGCCTTTGGATCATAGTGGCTATCACCGGAATCAAACTGAGTCGGATCGGGCTCTGCGGCGCCGCTCACTTCGGCGATGCCAACAGCGCCCGGCGGCTCGGCGCTCGAATGGTAAAACAATGCTTCGTCTCCAACCTTCATCTCCTTCATCATGAAGTTTCGCGCCTGATAGTTTCTAATGCCCTCCCATAAAGTCGACTTATCCCGTTTCAAATCGTCGATCGAATATGCCGATGGCTCGGATTTGATCAGCCAATACCTTCGCGCCATTTTGTTCCTCCATATCAAACTCTTCGGATTTTCAGCCGAGGTGCTACTTCAACTGATTGATCCGCGGGTTCTTTAGTCCGGTTGAAAGTTTGTTTGTCACTTCTCGAACAACACGAGCGGCTAGTTCGCTTTTGTGGTCATCCAGAAACTGATCGACGGCTTGCGGATCGTGTTTCGACAGCTCCCGAAGCGCCCAGGAGAGAGCCTTCACAACCATGTCATCGCGATCGTCAACCAAACGGCGGCAAACTTCAAGAGTGCGCGCGGTATCGACTCTGCCCCCGCGAGCCTTGTTGTTCAACGGCACAGTACTAACCAGCGCGGTGCGGCGGTACCATCGATCCCGGGAGCCTGCCCAGTTATGAATTAGCCTGTCGGGAACCTGTCGTTCGCGCCACGCGGGTCCCGCCAGATAACAGGCAAACATATCGACCGAGCTCCAACTGCTGATCCCCTTCCCAAACTGTTTAAGATCCTTTTCGGTAAGACTCGCAAGCGCCGCGCGGTGATGACATACAAGCTCATAGGCCACAAACCGATGCTCGATCGTGTGTTTCTCCAGAAGCACCAGCGCTACATCGACGACAAATCGCGGCGGCGATTTTGCGAACCGCTTTGAGAATTCGCGGCGCATTGATCTGATGCTTTCGGTGGTAAGGCTTTTGAGGGCGAATAAACGCGACGATATCTCCTGGGCAGCAATCGCAACATTGTTTATCGAGTCGCCGGACCGCATGCCTACCGTACTCCCCACTCCCAGATTCCATACGCGACTTTTTTGTCGAGGGTGTGACCGGACTGCTTTAGCGAGAGAGCGATCTGTCCGCGATGATGCGATTCGTGAGCGATGACATAACCAAGAAACGCGGTAACGTGGGGCTTGAATCCTTTGATTCTGCCTCCATTCTCAAGCGACTTTTTCAACAACGTCTCCATCGCCTTCCCTGACTCCTTAAGTCGTCGCGAGAGGAGTTTCTTATCAGCGGCCGCCTCCTTTTCGATCTTGTCGAGACCTTCCATCAATTCAGGCCCGGCGCTTTTCAACCACATCAGTCGAACGTTGTGTAGGTGAGCTATTTGCTCGGCTACTGATCTCCCTTTAGAAGCCGAGAAATCGTTCAAGGCATCGGGCGGGATGGCTTCGAGCAGGTACAGGTTGATTCGATTGTTTATGTTCCAGGTGTCGACGATTTGGTTTTCAAGATCCAGACTCATGGCTGCTTGCTCCCTTTTGGAGTTTGGGGCACAGCGCATGTTTCTACCGTGCCCGGAGTGCGGGCGCAAGCTGGCGGAAGCTTTTAGGACCTTTCGCGAAAGAAGCGGCCGCAGCCATTCCAGCCGGGCGCGTTCTATCGAGAGGTGACCGCTACGCGGCCCGGTCCCTTCCGGTTGCCACGCGTTCTATCGAGAGGTGACCGCTACGCAGCCCGGTCTCCTTGGTTGCCACGCGTTCTATCGAGAGGTGACCGCTACGCAGCCCGGTCCCTTCCGGTTGCCACGCGTTCTATCGGGAGGTGACCGCTACGCAGCCCGGTCCCCTTCCGGTTGCCACGCGTTCTATCGAGAGGTGACCGCTACGCGGCCCGGTCCCCTTTCGGTTGCCACGCGTTCTATCGAGAGGTGACCGCTACGTGGCCCGTCCCTTCCGGTTGCCACGCGTTCTATCGAGAG
>DASRIZ010000527.1:0-40087 GCA_035649735.1 Blastocatellia bacterium
TGAGGGATTATCGAACCTCGAGTACGCTCCGTTATGCGAGATTATGGGCCGCTCGACGATGGCTCCAGAAGTGTTCAACTGCTCAGCGCCCGATACCGGCAACATGGAAGTGCTCGCTCGGTACGGCAGTGAGGAGCAAAAAGAGCGATGGTTAAAGCCGCTTCTCAACGGCGAGATTCGTTCCTGCTTCGCGATGACCGAGCCGGCGGTCGCATCATCGGACGCAACCAACATTCAATCGAGCATCTTGCGTGACGGGGATGATTACGTCATCAACGGACTGAAATGGTGGAGCTCGGGCGCCGGCGATCCGCGCTGCAAGATCGTGATCTTTATGGGCAAGACCGATCCCGCGGCGTCGCTGCACAAACAGCAATCCATGATTCTAGTACCCATGGACACGCCCGGAGTGAAGATTACACGAATGCTGACGGTGTTCGGTTACGATCACGCTCCGCATGGCCACGCGGAAGTTGAGTTCAAGAATGTGCGGGTGCCGGCATCGAACATTCTGCTGGGAGAAGGACGCGGATTCGAGATCGCTCAAGGGCGGCTCGGGCCGGGCCGCATCCATCATTGCATGAGGCTGGTCGGGCTGGCCGAGCGCGCTCTTGAAACGATGTGCAAGCGAGTCCGCTCGCGCGTTGCGTTTGGGAAACCAATCGCGGCGCAAGGCACAATTCGCGCGGACATCGCGGCATCGCGAATGGAAATCGAGCAGTCCCGGCTGTTGACGCTAAAAGCGGCGTATATGATGGACACTGTCGGCAACAAAGCTGCGCGCGCCGAAATAGCGATGATAAAAGTTATCGCGCCTAGCATGGCTTTGCGGGTCCTCGACCGGGCGATTCAAGCGTGCGGGGGAGGCGGCGTAAGCCAGGACTTCGAGCTCGCGGCGGCTTGGGCGGGTGCCCGCACATTGAGGCTCGCCGATGGTCCAGATGAGGTTCATCGCGAGGCAATTGCGAAACTGGAACTGAAAAAATATGAATAGGTCCTATTTCGAGGAAAGATGAAACTCAAAGACAGAGTCGCCGTTGTGACCGGTGGGGCTAACGGCATCGGGCGAGCACTGTGCCAACGTTTCGCAGCCGAAGGGGCTCGAGCCGTTGTGGTCGCGGATCTTGATACCGACCGAGCCGAGACGCTCGCTAAAGAGATCGGCGGGCTGGCCATCAAAACAAATGTTGCGGTTGAATCCGATATAGTGAATCTTGTTAACCGAACGATTGAAACTTACGGTCAGATCGATCTGTTCTGTTCAAACGCCGGCATCGGCACGCCAGGTGGCGCCGATGAGCCAAACGAAATCTGGCAACGCATCTGGGACGTGAACGTGATGGCGCATATTTATGCAGCGCGTCACGTCTTGCCGGGGATGCTCGCGCGAGGCGACGGCTACATCCTGGCCACGGCATCCGCGGCCGGATTGTTGACCCAGATCGGTTCGGCGCCTTACTCGGTCACCAAGCACGCGGCGGTTGCCTTTGCCGAATGGTTGTCTATCACACACGGTGACGCGGGGATAAAGGTGTCGTGTTTGTGCCCGCAAGGAGTAAACACCGATTTACTGAGAAGCTCGGCGGGCAGCCCGGGTGAGTTTCTGCGTGCTAACGCGTTGGAGCCTTCGGATGTGGCCGACGCCGTTGTGAAGACGTTGGACGAAGAGCGTTTTCTTGTCCTACCCCATCCCGAAGTAGCGGAATACTTCAGCCGCAAAGCCACCGACTATGATCGATGGCTTCGCGGCATGAGAAGATTGCAGGCGAGTTTCACAACCCCTACATCAAAAACGCAATAACAAAACTTACAGCCGATACTACTTCTTGGCTAATGTCAGCTTGGTTTCCTGCGTACCGCGCGGGCTCTCCGAAGTGCGATGCACTTTCAGAGTCTTGCCGCCGTCAGCAAGTTCCCAATGCTCGGTGGTTGTAATCGTGACGTCGTTGCCTTGAAAGTTCGCCTTTGTCACCTGGCTCAGCTCGAGAATTTTGCCATCACCCTGCCACTTCGCTTTCATCGTGGCCTTACCGGGCATCCGGCCGGTCACTTCCATGGTCGTCTCGCTGCCATCCAGGTTAAAGGTCCGCTTTGAAGGTGGCCTCGGCTGTTCGCCGCCTGAGAAAGCTGTTTCAACCGTGAATGTCTTGGCATCCTGTGTGACCGTCCATGTCTGGTCAATGGTTGCCATGGGTCCCTGCAATCCTTCGCTCTTGGCCTTGTCGAGCATCCAGGTACCTGAGAAATCAGTGGCGGCGGCTCCTACTGACCAGAAGCCAACCATCAAAACAGAAAACAAGCTGAGCAAAACTAGAGATCTCTTCATTTTCACTTACTCCTTAGGGTTTTACTGAGAATCTTTCGCGGAGACTTAGAACCGGATGCTGATAGAACCTGATTAAGATTTCCGCTGTGGGCCAAAACGACGGCCGGTGTCGTTTGGTTACGACTAAATCACTAAAGTCAATGGCTATGGGCGTTTCCACGCCAGCATCATCCCGTCGCGCACCGTCAAACACACGTTTTCTACCCGAGAATCCGCTTGCACGAGTTTATCGAAGGCTACGATCGCATGGTCGTCAACGCTCTCCGGTTTTAGCACTCGTCCGCTCCACAAAACGTTATCGGCAACGATCAACCCGCCCGGTTTCACCAGCGGAAAACACGCCTCATAGTAATTTGAGTAGTTACTCTTGTCGGCATCGATGAAAACCATGTCGAGCGGATCCGAGAGAGTCTTGATAGTCTCGAGCGCAGGCCCAATTCGAATCTCGATCTTGTGGCCGTGAGGGCTCTCATTGAAATATCGCCGGGCGATGGCTTCGGCCTTCGGATCAACATCACAAGTAATCAGGCGCCCATCATCGGGAAGTCCTTCGGCCATCATCAGCGCGCTATAACCGGTAAACATCCCGATCTCCAGAATTCGACGGGCTCCGGTCAGTCGCACGAGCATCTTTAGGAAACGGCCTTCGATGCGGCCAACCTGCATCTGCGGACAGTTCATGTCGCGATAGGTTTCTTCGCGTAAACGAACATACAATTCAGATTCGGGCTTTGTGTGGTCGTGAGCGAATTGCTCGACGGCTTCGTCCATGAAACTTTCCATAGCTTACACCTCAGATTCAATATGCGCAGGCGGAATCATAGTCTTGCGCAAAGTTTCAACACCATAAACGAGGTAACCGCGTAGCGGTGTCCTCTCGATAGTTTGCGCGACTGGTGATGGCTGTGGGCCGCGTAGCGGTTTCCTCGCCCTGTAAATTCTGTGGCACATAGGTGACCGCTACGTGGCCTAGGAGCACCGCCAACGCCGTAACTATCGATAGGACACCGCTATGCGGTTACTCGCTACACACTGCTCCCTCTTTATTCAAAGGCGGCTGCCCGACCTCACTTACCGGCCTTCTCCTTCATATCCGCAGTCACCCGGTACTTCTCCTTCTCTTTATCCTTCTGCAGGTAGGGTATTCCTTTGACCATCCATTCAGGCGCCGGCGCACCCTTTAAGAAATGATCAAAGAACTGCTGCATTCGCATCGTGTAGTCCTTCTGATTCTGCCGCTTGCGTAACCCGTGAGGCTCGCCGTTATAGGTGAACAAGTACGCTTCCTTGCCCAGTCGCCGCAACGCCAGGTAATACTCGATTCCCTGATACCACGGCACCGCATCGTCCGCATCATTGTGAATCATCATCAGCGGAGTCTGCACGCGATCCGCCTTGAATACCGGGGAATTCTCCAGGTACAGCATTGTCGATTCCCACAGATTCCCGCCGATGCGGCTCTGGGTGTGTTCGTATTGGAATTGTCGCGGCAGCCCCGTGCCCCAGCGGATTCCGCTATACGCGCTGGTCATATTCGCAACAGGCGCTCCAGCCGAGGCAGCTTTGAACCGCGTGGTCTGGGTGATCATGTAAGCGATTTGGTATCCGCCCCAGCTGTGACCCTGAATGCCAATCGCCTTCTCGTCGACGAAGCCCTTGTCGACCACAGATTGAATTGCAGGTAGAACACACTTCATCGCGCTCTGTCCTGGATGCCCAATGGTATAGACGATGTCCGGTTGAAGCACCAGATAACCGTTGCTCGCGTAGTACGATGGATTGATGCTGTGACCGGGCCTCGGGTCGACAAACCGGTGTACGTTCTCCGACAACGTCTCGTAGATGTACACGATCATCGGATACTTCTTGTTCGGGTCGAAGTTCGGAGGCTTGATCAACATCGCCGACAGCGGCACGCCATCGATATTTTTGAACCTGACCAGCTCCGAACTACCCCACAGCAACTTGGCTTTTTGAGGATTCGCATCGCTTACCTTCTTTAGTTCCTTGAAACTCGGCGAGGTGACAAGCAAATCCGGGAACTCATTGAAAGTTGACGCCGTCAGTAAATACACATCGGCGTCCTTGGCCTTTGTTGGCGCGTTGAAGTTCTTCGCCGCCATCATTAGTTTCTCGGGCGCTCCTCCGTCGACCTTGTCGCGATAAAAACCCGAGTCTCGAGTCCATTCATTTTCAGCCCTTAACAGCATTGGCTTAGCGGGATCGATCCCCTTTTCCTGCGAATCGAGTCTCGCGTAGCGGAACTCGATCTTTTCTTTTCGGCCGACTCCGTCAGTAAGATTCTTCGCGCCCGATCCATCGGGTGCGATCTGCCAGATGTCGTACTGGTCATAGAGCAGCACGTATCTGTCATCCGAGGTCCAGCCGGCGCTGCCGTATGGAGGCGGGATGCTTGGCGAGTCATGATCTTCCCGCCAGAACTTCACGCCGAGATTGCGGGTGAGGTTTACAACCTTGCATTCGGGAATTGAAAGAGTGTTCCAATCCTTGCCATCATAGAACAACGCATAGCGCCCACCGGGCGACCACGTAAACCCTCGCGCGTGCTTCTTCATGATGGCCTTGCGGCTGCCATCGGCGGTGTTGATCAGAGAAATATCGGCAGCGTTCGATTCATCATCGTAGCCCACCAGGATGCGGTAGGAGCGATCGTCCGAACCCAGCGCCCAGCGCCCGTCGCTGGATTGATTAACCCCTTGCATTGTCTCATCGCCCAGCTGTGCATATTTGTTTTCGGCGATATGAAACACCGCGCGATACGAGCGGTTTCTTTCCTGTTCAGCGCGCACCTTTTGCATCGGTTGGATAAAGTCATCTTTCCAATGCCACAGATCCAGCGAAACCTTATCATCGGCTGACGCTGCGTCTTCTGCTTCCTCTTTTTCCGGTTCAGCAGGCGGCGCCACGCCGAGGAAAACCTTACTACCGTCTTGTGAGAAGTTAATCGCGCCGCGTTCGCTGATCACGTAACCCGCTTTGAAGTTAGGCGAGGCGGTCGAAACCAGCTCGGTCGCCGCGGGTGACTTGCGATCCCAGCGATACAGCTTGAGTCGCGGCTGAGCCGCCGCCGCATCATCACGATCACTGAGTAGAACGAGCTGAGTCTGTTTTTCATCCCAGGTGAGCTTTGTGTATTTGCCTTTGCCGGTCAGCAAAGCTACCGGCGCGTCGGCGGACGCAGTCATCACCGCAAACGCACCGTTGGTCTCTTCCTTCCTGGAGGACACCGTGAACACCATGCTCTTTGCGTCCTTGCTGAGCGAAAACTCCAGCGCGTCCGGAAAAGTTCGTTCACTCTTATCGGACAAGTTGCGAAGCACCAGGTCGGTGCCGTACTCCTTACGCCTGGGATCTCGGCGACCCCTGGTAGCCGGTGCGGCTCCCGCGTCGGGCCTGCGGTCTTCAGGCCTGCGTTCCTCTGCTTTGGCTTCGAGTGAATAGGCAATAAACCCCGCGCCTTCCTCGGGCACCTGGAAGCTCTTGACCCTATCCACGCGAGTCACGTTACCGGTGCCGAGGTCCATGATTCCCATCGCGTTCTTCGGCATCTCGTCGGGGCGCTTTTTCTCTTTTTTCGCTTTCTCAGTTTCAGCCTTTGTTGGGAGGATCTGGAACACCACAAAGCGGCTATCGGCGGTGAATTGGGGTCTCCCGGCAAAGGGTCCCTGACCAAAACCGCCTCCGGGCCCGGGACCAGGTTCGGCTTCCGGGGATCGCTGCGGCGGGTTCACCTGCGCGGCCCCTCTCGAATGGCGCCACTCGGCTCCGGTGGCCAGATTGCGCACGACAATCTCTCCGTCGCCGTCCTGAGGCACGAGCGCGTATGCGACAAACTTTCCTTCGCGCGAAAGCGACTGGCCCTGAATCGCCCGCCAACTATCGTAGTCGGCGTGGGTCAGCGGACGCTTCGGCCCGGACTGCTGGGCAAAGCTCGAAGTCGAAACCAGAAGGGCGAGCAAGAAAACGACGGTCAGCTTCCTCCAGGTCTCTGCGCGGCGCCACAGGATTGTGTTCATGGGATTCACTCCTTGTGTTTGATCGAGAGAGTCTGTGTGTGTGGGCTTACTCCACTGGAATGGGAGACAATAATGCAGTTGATTCCCGTAGTCCAGCCGGTGGGAGCCGGGGAGAAAGGGCGAGGGGGAGAGGGGGAGAGTGGGTGAAGGAGAGAGAGAATTGAAAATTGAAAATTGAAAATTGGCGAGGGCATTAGCAAATTTGCAATTTTCAATTTGCAATTTTCACTTTGCAATTTCCTTCTCCCCTTCTCCTTCTCCCCAAACCTTCCCCTTGACAATCTACAGGACGGGTCATATCATCCTCTCCTCTAGATTATCTAGGAGGCTTGCGATGGCTAAACCAACCGATCTGATACAAGGGACACTCGATATGCTCATACTCAAGACCCTGGCATTGGGGTCGATGCACGGATGGGGTATATCTCAGCGAATTCAGCAGGTCTCCGAGGATGTCCTGGTAATCAATCAGGGCTCGCTGTACCCGGCGCTGTACAGGCTCGAGCAGCAGGGCCTTATCAAATCTGAATGGGGAAGCTCGGATAACAACCGGCAGGCGAAGTTCTACGAGCTCACTCGAACCGGAAAAAAGCAGCTGACCGAAGAGACCGAAAACTGGGAACGGCTCTCGGCTGCGGTTGATCGTATCTTGCAAACAACGTAGGTCGAAATAGAGAGAAGCTTGTGACGGGGCGGCCGCAACTTCGCTTCTCTTTCACCTTGTCAAACTGATTGCCGGAGGATGCGGTGATGTTCAGAAGATTTTCAAGCTACGTGCGCGCTCTTCTTCACAAAGACAAGGCCGAGCGGGACATGGATCAGGAACTCCAGTTTCACCTGGAGATGGAGATCGAAGCAAACGTCAAACGCGGGATGAGCTTCCAGGAAGCCCGCCGGGAAGCGCTGATCAAGTTCGGCGGTGTCGAGAAGTTCAAGGAGGAATGCCGCGACGTTCGGGGCGCCCCTCTTGTCGAATCGCTGCTGCAGGACGTTCGTTACGGCGCTCGGATCCTTCTCCGTAATCCTGGGTTTACCCTGGTCGCGGTGTTCACCCTCGCCCTGGGCATCGGAGCCAACACTGCTATCTTCAGCGTGATTTACGGCGTATTGATGAAGCCGCTGCCGTACAGGGACGGGAACCAGCTGGTCATCGTTCAACAGCAGGCGCCTCTGGCGCGCATCGACAATGTTCCGTTTTCTTATAAGGAAGTGGTGGACTACCGCGAACAGAATCAAACGCTGCAGGATGTAGTCGAGCATCACACAATGAGCTTTACTCTGCTCGGCGGTCAGGAGCCGCAGCGTGTCCAGACCGGCGTCGTATCAGCAAACTTCTTTGACGTGCTTGGAGTAAAGCCGCTTCTTGGCAGAACATTTGTAGAAAGCGATGAGGCCCACGGATCCGATGCGGTCCTGGTGCTCAGTTATCAATACTGGAAGGGCAGCCACGGCGGCGATCCGGAGATCGTGGGCAAGGTTTTCCAGATGAACAACCGGCCGCACACCGTGGTCGGTGTCCTGCCACCGATACCGCAGTATCCCAACGAACAAGACGTTTACATGCCCACGGTGAATTGCCCGGCGCGTTCGTCCGAGCAGTTCAAAGCGAATCGTAATGCTCGAATGATGAGCGTGTTCGGCCGGCTAAAACCGGACGTCCCAGTTGCCCAGGCCCAGGCAGATCTGAGCACCCTCGCGAGCAATTTGCAGAACCAATATCCGGATTCTTACCCGGCAAACAGAGGATATGCCGCAAGCGTCGTTTCGCTGCAGGAGGAGTTAACCCGGCGCGCAAGGCCGACCTTCTTGATATTGCTGGGTACGGCGGGGCTGGTCCTGCTGATCGCCTGCGCCAACGTAGCAAACCTCACTCTCGCCAGGTTGATGCGCCGCGAACGCGAGATGGCTATTCGCGCCGCAATGGGCGCCGGAAGAGGCCGTCTGATTCGTCAGTTGCTGACGGAGAGCACGTTGCTGTCAGTCGCCGGCGGAGTCCTGGGCTTGTTGTTGGCTGCCGGCGGATTGCAGCTTCTCGTAGGTTTCGCTGCCAGGTTCACAACTCGCGCAAGCGAAATCAAAATTGATGGTTCTGTGCTGGTGTTCACATTGCTCATCTCGATCGCGACCGGGCTCATCTTCGGATTGATGCCTGCTTTCTCGTCCGACCAACACTTGAGCGGCGCGCTTAAGGAAAGCGGAGGCCGCTCGAGCGCCGGGGTCAGAAGACAACGCGTCAGAAACATGTTGATCGTCGCCCAGGTCAGCGTGTCATTCATTTTGCTTATTTGGGCCGGGCTAATGCTGAGAAGCTTGATAAAGCTACAACAGGTCAATCCCGGGTTCGATCCCGAGAGGGTATTGGCGATGAGGATCAGTCCAAACTGGTCCAAGGTCAACACCCCCGAACAGACCCGATCTCTGTTTACCCGAATACTCGACAAAGCTCGATCCGAACCGGGCGTCTTGTCGGCCGCTATCAGCTCGACTTATCCGCTTAATCAACTTGGTATTACCAGCGGTCCGTTCAACCGAGGTTTTCAAATCGAAGGCAAGCCGATCCCGGAAGGCGAGCTGGCGCCTCAAGCGGATTTCCGCACGGCAAGCACCGATTATTTCGAGACGGTTCGCCAGCCGCTTGTCCATGGGAGAACGTTCACCGACGCCGACAATGAAAAGGCGGTTCAGGTTGCGGTCATAAATCAGGCGACCGCCAAGCATCGATGGGGAGATGAAGACCCAACCGGCAGGCGAATCACACTCGACCGCGGCCAAACCTGGCTGACTGTCGTCGGCATTGTAGGTGACGTGAGAACGTACGGTCTCGACCGGGAGCCGGCGGACGAGATCTATGTTCCGCTCGCGCAGGGCGGCTTTGGCGGAAACCTTCTGGTCCGCACGGCTGCGGATCCGATGAGCGTCGCTAAACTCACGCGTGAATCCGTTTACGAAGTTGATCCGGACACGGCGGTCGACCGGGTTCAAACCCTCGAGCAGGTTCGCAGTGATGCGGTAGCCTCGCCTCGGTTAACAGCGATTCTTCTGGCGATGTTTGCTGGACTTGCGCTGGTGATCACCGCCGCTGGTATCGCCGGTGTGATGGCCCTGTCGGTGAACCAGCGAACACACGAGCTCGGCGTTCGTCTTGCCCTCGGCGCAACCCCCGGTAAGGTGCTCGGGATGGTAATGAGGCAGGGAATGTCGTTTGTGCTGGTGGGCCTAACGGTCGGTGTCGCCGGAGCGTTGATGCTTGGACGACTTATGTCGTCATTGCTGTTCGCGGTTGAGCCCACTGATCCGATCACGTTTCTCGCGGTCGCGCTTGTTCTGATGGTAGTGGCCGCCGCCGCCTGCTTTGTTCCGGCGCGCCGGGTCACTTCAATCGACCCAATGCTCGCGTTGCGCAGCGAGTAATAAGCGGAGGTAGCATAGACTTTAGTCTGTGTCTGATAAAGTTCTCTGTCTAACAACTCTCAGACACAGAGACTAAAGTCTATGCTACTTCTGACCCGCACCGAAATGACAACCGCGGATTTAGGAGTCATATGAAACGAAGAGAGTTTTTAAAAAATACCTCGTCAACCGGAGCGGCCCTGATCGCCGCAGGACTGACCAACTGTGCCCAGGCAGGTCAGCCGCAAGGCGCGGCAACTAACAACCTTATGATCCCCAAAGACGGCATAATCCCGGTGGCCTTCGCGATCTCGGATGGAGCGACGATGATTGACTTCGCCGGGCCGTGGGAGGTCTTTCAAGACGTTATGCTGACGGCGGGCGGACGTATGGATCATCCGTTCAGACTGTTCACCGTGGCCGAAAAGACCGAACCAATACGTGCTTCCTCCGGAATGAAGATTGTACCTGAGTACACGTTCGAGACGGCCCCGGCCCCAAAGATCGTGGTTGTCCCGGCACAGCTCGGAAACTCGGCGCTGCACAAGTATCTGCAAAGGACCCACGAACAGACGGACGTCACAATGTCAGTGTGCACGGGCGCATTTCATCTCGGACGCGCCGGTCTGCTCGCGGGCAAAGAGGCCACTACCCATCACGACTATTTCGATCAATTTGAAAAGCGATTCCCCGATGTGAAGTTGAGAAGAGGTCTGCGTTTTGTCGAGGGGCCCAGGATTTCCACCGCGGGAGGGCTGACTTCAGGGATCGATTTGGCGCTACGCGTAGTTGAGCGGTATTTCGGCAGAAAGATCGCGGAACAGACCGCCGCCTACATGGAGTATCAAAGCAAAGGCTGGATTGTTTGATGGCGTCTGGCGATCACCGCAGCGGCTTGCCCCATTCAGTCTCTCGTCTCAAGACCGGCTTTAGCATTTTGCCGCCGGGATTCCTGGGGATCGGCTCGGTTCGAATCGCGACGTATTGAGGAACCTTAAAATCGGCAAGGTGTTTCCGGGCGTACGAGATCAGATCATCCACATCCAGGTTTTTACCGGGACGAGCAACGATCACCGCACCGACCTTCTCACCCATCATCGTATCCGGCACTCCAATAACGGCGACCTCAAATACCGAAGGGTGAGCCGCAAGCGCGTTCTCAACTTCGACGCAGTAGACGTTCTCTCCGCCGCGGCAAATCATGTCTTTTTTGCGGTCGACTATTTGTACGAAACCGTCCTCATCCACCCGGGCCATATCGCCGGTGTGCAGCCAGCCGTCAACAAATGCTTCGGCGGTCGCTTCCGGTTTGTTCCAATAACCCTTCACAACATTTGGTCCACGCACCAGCAACTCGCCGGCCCCGGTTTCGCGATCGAGCTCAAAGAGATCCAGATCAACGACGGGCGCCGCGAACCCAACAGACTCGGGCCGCGAGTGAGCATATTCGTGAGGGAGAAAAGTTGCTACCGAACAGGTCTCGGTCAAACCAAACCCGTTGCCGACACGGGCGTTTGGAAACGATTCCATTATCCGGGCCACCAGCTCAGGAGCGATCGGCGCTCCGCCGTAAGTAAGCCAGCGGATGTTTGTTACGTCGATCTCATTGAAGTTGGGCTGATTGATCGCAAGCCAGTAGACAGCGGGAACCGATGTCAGCAGGTTAAGCCGTTCATCGCGGATCGCCCCTAAAAATGCCTGGACCTCGAATGCCCGCATTATCACGACCGCGTCGCCGTTCTCGCAGGTCGGCAGCAACTGGCTGTTGCAACCGGTGACGTGAAACAACGGAACCGATACCAGATTGCGAACGCTCCCGTCGTCGGGCAGTTTCACTACGCGCCGGCACGTCTCGGTATTGGAGAGAAAGTTTCGATGAGTAGTCATCGCGCCCTTCGGAAACCCGGTCGTCCCGCTTGTGTAAAAGATCGCCGAGAGATCGTCTTTTGTCAGTCCCTCAGCGGCGACCGCGCTGCCGTCCGGCAGTCGTTCGCCGGGCAAAAACGAGAATCGTGACCCCGAATCGTTTATGACATACTCGACTTCTGATTCGCTGAACCGTGTGTTGACCGGAACGGCGACCGCGCCTGCCAACTGGGTGCCAAAAAAGGCGAGACACCAATCGAGCCCGTTCCCCAATTGAATAGCAACTCGATCCCCTCGAGCGATGCCCAATTCTTTCAGTCCTCCCGCGACTCGGGCCGATCGATCCCATAACTGACGGTAGGTGACTCGTTCGCCCCCCAGCTCGACGATTGCTTCGTGATCCGGAGATCTGTCGACAGTCTTGCGCAACATCTCGACCAGCGACTCGGGTAAATTGGGGTATTGAGCGATGCCCTGAGCGTCGCGGGTAATGCCTGAGTGATCAAAGGGTCGAATCATCAGTAGGAACCTTGCCTCTCAAAAATATCTCGCGGGTTATCGACCAGCATTGTAGTAATCTGCTCATCGCTGATGCCGCGCTTCTTCAACGCCGGGACGACATCGTTTTGAATATGCAGGTAGTGCCAGTTTGGAAGGATGGCCGGCAAAGCGGCTTCGGGCAGCGCGTCAATGAAACACGACGCGTCTTGCGACAACACCATCTTTTCCGCGTGGCCGCGCTCGCACATCCTGGCTACCGTGTTTACTCGGTCCTCAAACGAAAGAAGCACATCAATACCGAAACGATCCATGCCAAGATAGGAACCGTTCGAAATCAACTTTTCCAGATACTGGATGTCAGTGGTGTCGCCGGAATGGCCGATAATCACGCGCGATAAGTCGACACCCTCTTCCTGGAAGATGCGCTGCTGTTCGAGTCCGCGTTCAGTTCGCGCGTGTGTATGGGTCGAGATAGGAACACCGGTTTGCCGATGCGCATGCGCAACCGCGCGAAGAACTCGTTCGACGCCCGGGGTCACGCTTTGAACGTCGGTCGCGCATTTCAGGATGGCAGCTTTCACGCCGGTGTCCGCGATGCCCTCTTCGATGTCCCTCACAAACATATCAGTCATGAACTCGGGTCCGCCGAGCTCTGTTCCCGGACCTTGATAATGAAAGTACATAGGCACGTCGTTGTAGGTGTAAACTCCGGTCGCGACTATGATGTTGAGTTCGGTTTGAGCTGCGATTCGTTGTATGCGCGGGATGTAACGTCCGAGTCCGATCACCGTCAGATCCACGATCGAATCAACACCTGCTGCCTTCAGCTCGTTCAACCGCGCAACCGCATTGTCGACCCGCTTCTCTTCATCTCCCCACGACTCAGGGAAGTTCTGCATGATCTCTGTCGACAACACGAAGACATGCTCGTGCATCAACGTCAGGCCTAATCCAGACGTATCAATCGGCGCTCGAACTGTGTTCACCAAAGCCATATGCTCTGTAGACCTCGCGGGGCGTTAATAGACCGGTGCGCCATGTATCATCATCTTCTCAATCCTGAACTCGACCAGGACTCTCTCCCCAGCGCCGCGGATGCTCGGGTGATTGAACTCGAGCTTAAGAGTTTTGTCGCCAGGCCCGATGAGGGGCCGGCCATCGTGTTCCCGGGGAAAGATGAATTGAAACTCACGGGACGCGCCTTCGCCCGGTCTGTAGATCGAAAGCGGGACCTTCACGCCCCCGCCGCCGATGAGGAAGACAAAGTTCTTAAGCCTCTCGGTGGTCTGCCCTTGCCAGTGACGCGCCAGCTCGCGGTCATCGTTTTGCACGTTTGCGGTGTAACTGACGTGCATGACAACAAGCTGAGCGTTGTTGGCGGACAAGATCCTCTCCGCGTTTTGATCGAAGGCCCTGCGTCCGTCCGCGGTCATCTCGTCATATTTGACGTTGATCTGCGCCAACCGGACCAGAGCTTGTATAACTGTAGCAGCCGACCGAATCTGAACTCTGTAAACGATTTTGGGGTTCGTCTGCCGCTCGCGAGATGTGGCGTTGGCATGAGCAGGATCGATGAACACCTGGCTCACGGTATGTAGATTGGCCCACGGAGAATCCTCGAGTAGCTTTTTACACTCTGTATCGGTCCATTGCCGGTAGTCTTTCTTCTGCCAGAAATCATTGCTTTGGCCCGCCGCTACCGAGGCGAGAAGCAGGAGAAGCAGTAGCTTCTGAATTGGATTTCCCATGATTCCACCCGCCAGATAGTAATACTCGTCAATAGGCGCAGCAAGCACAAACAGACCGAAGTGTGCGGATGAGCATTCCGCCCGATTGATCTTCAAATGCTCCGTCAAGCTGACCGGGTCGTTTCAATCAATCTGATTCGATCGCTTACCCGCAATTGGAATGTTCACGAATCTGCTGATGAATCTTGAATCGGTCCATTTCAGCGCAAACTGATTGAAAACAAGGCTAATCCGGGGCGAGGGCGAGGTCCAGTTTGGGTTTTCTCCAAAGTGGCATCGGGGTTGCGATTGCTTTGGTCGGAGGGGGATAGCGGTTGCAGGATCATCTATCGATGAACAACATGTCTAAGCCTCTCGACATTTTTCGCAAGAGCAACGAAAGACCGCGCAGCGTGCTCGTATTGATCCTCACCCTCACGCTTGTGTTCTCGCTTGCGCCGCACAGTCGCACAAACGCCGAAGAGGACCTCGCGACCAGAAAGCTGTCAGTGGCCCTGCAGGGCGCTCTTGACGACTACGATTCGTCCTGTGTCTGGTTGGACGCCGAGCGAGAAACCGTCCGCACACTCATTCAGACAAATGGCCCGGTCTCGGCGGCGCTGATTGCGGCTATAAGAGGATACGGGGGATCGGTTGTCCGACAGTTCACCTCAATTGATTGCGTTCTTGCTGACTTGCGGATAAATAAGATCCTCAGAATTGCCGAGCGCTCCGATGTAGAACGGATGTCGGCGGATCACCTATCGCAGAAAAGCGCCAGCCATCTGGAAGCCGCAACCGGAGCCGATCGCGTGAGAACATCAGTATCAGGCGGACTCGATGGCAGCGGCATCGGAGTCGCCGTCCTTGATTCAGGAATAATGGCTAGTCATAGCGAGTTTGGCATTCTGGGAAATCTACTCGGCCTTTCCCGTGTCACCGCTAAGGTCGACATTGCTTCAACAAATATGAACCTCGCTCAGTATCTGGTTAGCCTCGGGATTGTTCCTTCGGTGTTGGATCTGCTCGGTCTGGGCAACGGTGACGGATACGGCCACGGTTCGCATGTTGCAGGCACCGCTGCCGGCCGTTCGAGCTCCAGCGGTTCATCGCGCGGCTTCAACGGAATCGCTTACAACGCGAATCTTATTGACGTCCGAGTGCTCAACTCCCGGGGCATCGGCCAAACCAGCGATGTAATAGCGGGAATCGATTGGGTGATCGAAAACCGCGTGTCGCGAAACATCAAAGTGATGAACCTTAGTCTCGGGGCGGCGTCGACAGAATCCTACAGGACCGATCCATTGTGTCGTGCAGTGCGCAGAGCAGTCGCCGCAGGCATTACCGTCGTAGCAGCCGGAGGCAACTTCGGCCAGACGATCGATGGTCTTGAACAGTACGGAAGCATAACCGCACCGGGCAACGACCCTTCGGTGATAACCGTCGGCGCCGCGAACACCCATCAGACTGATGCACGCGGAGACGACAGCGTTACCTACTTCAGCTCGCGAGGACCGACACGCTCCAAGTGGGTTGATTCATCCAACGTGACCCATTACGACAACCTGCTCAAGCCCGATCTCATCGCCCCCGGAAACCGAATTGTCGCCGCCGAATCCAGGGACTCCTGGCTGAGAACGGAATACCCGCAGTTACACAACACCGGCTCGGGTAACAATGCCTTCATGCAACTGAGCGGGACGTCAATAGCCTCTCCGACCGTAGCCGGAGCCGCCGCGCTGCTGCTCCAGAAAAACCCTGGTCTCACCCCGCCGCTCGTAAAAGCAATCCTGCAATATACCGCCGGACAAGCAACGACATCGAACATTGTCCAGCAAGGCGCTGGGATTTTGAACATCGATGGCGCTGTGCAGCTGGCGGGAGCGCTCCGAACCGATATTTCCACCGCGATAAGTCGAGATACGATTCGGGTAGGGGACAACCTGCTGCGCTCCGGCGCTACTATGCCGGCGCCTCGCTCGACGATTGCCGGTCAGACTTTCAACTGGGGCGGCTATGTGTTTGCGGGTGGCTCACACATTCTCGCAGGGCAGGAACTTTTTAGACGCTATCAAGCCATCTACAACCCGGCTCTGGTTTGGGTGCGCGATCAGCTAACGATAAATGACGTACCGGCGTCTTCCAGTACTCGGCTCATATCGGCAGGAGTTATTGCCGCCGATGTCGTTACCGGCTCGTCCTCGGTGTTTATCAACGGCGTAGCGCTGAGTAACGGGATAGGCGGCGGTCAGGGCATAACTCTCAGTGAGGGAATTACATTGAGCGAAGGCGTCGTCCTCGGCGATGGCATCACCTTGAGCGAGGGCATAACGCTGAGTGAAGGAATTTCAGTCGCCGAAGGGATAACGTTGAGTGAGGGGATCACGCTGAGCGAGGGCATTACGCTAAGCGAGTCGGTCAACGTGGGCGAACCTTGAGAGAACAACCGGTGAATGCGCTAGAGCTGCCGCGGTTCAAAGCGCAGACGCGAGACCCAAATGCAATTCATTGACATGTCGGATTACAACCGGAACGCGCGCGCTTACTGGTGGGTGACAACCCCGGTAGGCGCGCTCGCGTTTGGTTATGCCCTGGTCCGCGTGCTGCAACTCAGTCAAAGTGGACGGCTCGGCGTTGTCGCGCTGATGGCGATTGCCTTTGTAGCCGCCCTTCGGCCAATAACGATCCCGGGCACTAAGACCTCGATCACACCGGGAGACATTTTTGTTTTTTTGACTGCGCTTTTTTGGGGAGCGCCGGCGGCTACGCTGGTAGCCGCAACCGACGCATTCGCGGGTTCGTGCCGCACATCGCGGCGGTGGACAAGCCGGTTGGGCGGACCCGCGTTAATGTCAGTCGCAGCATTGACATCGGCCAGTGTGTTCCAGTGGACCCACGACTTCTTGAGCCTGGTCGCGGTACCGCCCACGCCCGCTTTGCTTACGGCACTACTGTTGTTTTCGGCGGTTCATTTTGGTCTTAATTCGCTGCTTACCGCGGCGCACCATGCCATCAAAAAGCGAACCGGTTTGTACGCTCTCTGGCGGGCCAACTATTCCTGGACGTGCCTCACTTATGCGGCGAGTGCTTCGGCAGCAGGGTTGATCTATCTGGCCGTAATTCAATACGGGGTCAGTTCGCTGCTTGCGGCCGGGCCGCTGGTCGCAGTCATATTCGCGACGTGTCATTTCTATTTCAAGCAATCCGACGAACGGACAAAAGCTACCGAGCGCATCAGTCGTCTTCATCTTGCGACTGTCGAAGCCCTGGCGACCGCTATCGACGCTAAAGATGAAATCACCCACGATCATGTCTACAGGGTCCAGGTCTACGCGACGGGGCTCGCGCGTCATTTTGGTCTGGGAGAACTCGAGGTTGAAGCTCTCAAGGCCGGCGCGCTGCTTCACGATGTCGGCAAGATAGCTGTTCCGGACTACATTCTGAACAAGCCCGGCAAGCTTACCGCCGCGGAGTTCGAGAAGATGAAGATTCATACGGTTGTCGGCGCGCAGATCCTTGAACGCGTCAACTTCCCGTATCCGGTAGTTCCTATCGTTCGTCATCATCACGAAAGATGGGATGGTCGAGGATATCCCGACGGGCTCAAGGCTGAGCAGATTCCGCTGACCGCCCGAATCCTCACCGTTGTTGACTGTTTTGATGCAGTTCGAGAGGACCGGCAATACCGCAAAGGTATGGGCCGTGACGAGGCCTGCCAGTTTTTAAGCGGCAATGCTGCAACCCAATTTGATCCAAGGGTGGTCGAAGCCTTTCTGGCCAACCTGGTGACCTATGAGAAGGAGATCGCGGAGCATAAAGCGAGCCAGCAACCGTTGCTCACGCCGACTACCCAGGCGGGTCTCTCCGAAAGCGCACTGAGCGCTGTCCCGGCCGCGGGATTGGCGCAGACTACGTCGCAGACTCTGGATTACGTTAAGCAAATCCACGCGGCCCACTCGGAGGTTGCAGCGCTCTACGAGATGGCGCAGACCTTTAGCGCGAGCCTCGATGTTCAGGACGTCGTTACGCTGACCATCAACCGCCTAGAGCGAATGATTCCGTTTACGACTTGTGCGGTGTTTATGCGTCAACAGGATGATTCGTCGCTTGCGGCATATACCTTTGGTCGAAATGCCGAGCAAATTCGCGGGCGCAGTCTCGCGGCTGGTCACGGCATCGCGGGATGGGTGGTCATCAACGGAAGGCCGATGAGCAACACCGATCCTATGCTCGACCTAAACCAGTTTCTTGGCGATAACGAAACGGGCTATCGCACAGCTGCCGTGTTCCCCTTAACGAATGGCGAGGATACAATAGGCGCCCTCGCGCTCTACAGTAACGAGCTGGAATCTTACAGCAGCGATCATCTGCATCTGCTCGAATCGGTGTCGCGGCTGGCTTCGACCGCTCTGCAGCACGCAATGCTTCATGAACAGACGATAGCGAGCGCGCAGACCGACGCGATCACAGGCTTGCCAAACGGCCGAACGTTGTACGCGCGGCTCGACGAGGAGCTGGCCCGTGCAACCGATGAGGGCGCATCGGTGAGAATCCTCTGCTTCAATCTCAACGGACTACGATCGGTCAACGAGTTCTTCGGGTATCAGGCAGGTGATCGAATGCTGGCTGAAGTAGCGGCACAGCTGCGTCACGAAGTAGGTGAAGCAGGACTTCTTAGCCGCATTGCGGGGGACGAGTTTATTTGCCTCCTCAAGAATCGCGCCGGGCTTGAAGCGTCGCAGCTTGGGGAACTGGCGCAAGCGAGGATCAACTCGTTCCGATTCGAAGTGAGACCGGATCAGTATGCGTCGGTTGGACTCAACTACGGCGCGGCGGAATTTCCAGCCGACGGGCGGTCAACTGACGAACTCCTTCATGCGGCGTCGATCGCAACTCGCCAGAATAGACTCACAACAGAAGAAAGCCCGATCCTCTTTGTATCATCCAAGCAAAACGTAAAGTCGGGTCCGCTGGCTCTCGTGAAGTGAATCGATTGCTCGGGTAGCTAGCATTCGACGCCCTATTTGGAGTGCGCCGCCCTTTTCCGCGTTGTGCGACTTTCGCATGCGTGGCGGCGCTTTTGTAGTGTGGTGCTAAAGACAGTGTGGTGCTAAAAACACCCACGACACCCTTGAGTGTGGTCCCAGTTTATACAAACCTCCGCATTTGACGCATCTCGCTCCGAGTTTTACTCAAAGCGTTTCTACGGCCTTAGCAGCACACTACAAAAGCGCCGCCACGCATGCAAAAGTCGCGCAATGCGGACGTGGGCGGCGCACTCCAAATAAGGCGTCGAATGCTCTCGACGGCTGGACAATTCACTCTACAAAAGGATATCTAGTCAGTGCTCGCTTCATCAAAACAACGTCAACCGCGAGCGCCGAACCGAACAAGTTAAGGCACCGGCAATCGAGTCGGGGTATTCGCGGAAACCAAAGGAAGCTGCTGGAAATTGGTCTCGGAAACCAGCTCAACGGTTGAACCCAGTGATCGACGAGAAGCCACCAGGCTTCGGCCCGATGATCCGGGTACTCAAGCAGAATCGTTTGTGAACAGGAGATTCAGGCTGATCGCGCCGCTGGCGGTGATGCTGGTGGCTGCCGCGATCTATGGGCCGGTCTATTTCCGCGAAGACTCGATGCCGACAGGTGTAGGCGCTAACCTTGTCCCGGCCGAGCGCGTTCTCAACGGCGAAGTTCCCTATCGCGATTTCTATAAGATTCAAACGCCGGGAATCCTCCTTCTAAACGCGGCGCTGTTCAAGCTGTTTGGCACATCGCTACTGACGGCGCTTCAAGGTGTGCTGGTCTTCAAAATACTGACTATCGTTTTGGTCTTCCTGGTCGCCAGGCTTTTCGTTTCGCAGTGGTTCGCATTACTTCCTGCGGCGCTTTCGCTGCTGTGGCTTCCACCCGGAGGACCGTTTAGCCCGGCGCCAATTCAGTACGAAATGCCGCTGATCTTGACGGCAACCTACTTCACGCTTCGATGGGTGAATTCGCGTCGGCCGATTCTATTGTTCGCTGCGGGGGTCGCAGTAGGATTCATCGCATTGTTTAAACAGAATGTTGGTGTCTACTCAGCGATCGCGCTCGAGCTTTCGATATTGACGGCCGGATGGACATCGGTGGAAGCACCCCCGGGGAAGACCAGAAGGCTATTTCAATCTCACCTGTCGGCCGGTACGGGTATCGCGCTGCCGCTGCTGGGTCTGTTGATTTACCTTGTCGCCAACAGCGCGCTTGGCGCGGCGATTCGAGTGTTCGTCAAGGGCCCGGGTGAACATATTCAAATGAAGCTCACCGGTTATCCGCTTCCCTGGCGGTTCGCTCTTGTTCTGATCGTCGGAGCGATAGCGGTGAGCGTTGTGGCGGCAATTGGAAAGAGAGTTCCGAGATCGAGGCTGGCGCTTGCTCTGACCGCGCTGGCAGGAGCAGTGATATGCGCGGTTGTGGCGCCTCAGTCGTTTGTTGATAACTCAATCTTCTGGTTTTCACCGGCGGTTTTTTTCTGCGCCGCGTGGACATACGTTCGCGGGCAACGCCACGGTTATGAGAGCGCCTTGAGTCAGCGAGCGATGCTTGTGGTGCTGTTGATGTTCTCAATCGCGTCCTACCTGGAAGTCTTTCCTCGCTCGGTACGAGGATTAGTCATCGGCACCCTTCCGCCTGCGTTCATATTGCTCACAGTTTTATTTGCGCGGCGCTATGGGATGAGCCTCGCGAGTGAAGCTGAGCGGCCGCGCGCCGACCATTCGTTCCCTTCCGTTCGGCTATTTCAATTGGCAGTAATTTCTGTCGTTGCTTTTGTGTTTGGAGCGCGGATTATTGTGCCGAATTATTTTGAATTCGAAGCGGGCAGGATACGGCTTAAAGCAGACACCGAATTAGGTTTCTCCCGAGGCCTCGGAATCTATATGCCGAGCGCACGTACGTTGGAAGTAAACCAAACGGTCGAGTGGATTCAAACGCGAGTCGAGGCCGGCGGGTACTTCTTTGCGCACGCAATCGAGGCAACTCCTTACTATTTTCTCGCGGAACGTAACAGCCCCACCGGTGCGACATTGTGGAACGACGCCGGCACTGATGACGCCGAGCGCGCGCGAATCCTTCAATTACTGCGGGAGAAAGACGTCCGTCTTGTTTTGACCAGCAATCGTGCGCTCGAGGCCGAACGCTATGACCCGCTGCTCATGTTTCTCAAAAACGCTTTTCGCGAATCGGGGACAATTGGACGATTAGTTCTTCTCGAACGGAATTACTGATCGAGAGACGAGTTCGACACCTTCTTTGGAGTGCGCCGCCCTCTTCCGCATTCAGCGACGTTCGCATGCGCGGCGGCGCTTTCGTAGCGTGGTGTGAAGTCTTAAGAACCTCGCGTTGCATTAGCAGAGGATAAAGCTCTGGCTCGAAGGCGACTAGAAACGGCGCGGCCCGCGGCGAACCAATCTCGAGTTTTCGTGGCCGTTACACCACACTGCGAAAGCGCCGCCACGCATGCGAATGTCGCTGAATGCGGGAAAGGGCGGCGCACTCCAAATGGGTGTCTAATTCGGTGACCTACTTTTCTTAAGACCAAGGTTGTACTTCTTCTCATCAGCCTCCTGTGGCCTGCTTGCGCTAACTACATCGACGAAGCGGTAAAGCATAGTTCGCATTTTCCCTGCTCGCTCCGGCATTCGATCGAATAGATTGTGTTGTTCTTTAGTGTCGTCCTTCAGGTTGAACAGCTCAAACGAATTGACATCCCGATTGTAGATCAGCTTGTACCCGTCCTGAGTGATGATCATGTATTTCTTTGTGCTTGGATACACGTATTGGTCCAGCGGAACATATCGCGAGTCTTCTGTCATAGTTTGTTCGCCATAGACAGGTGGGCGAGTGAACGTCTCTCCTCGAAGCAGCGGAAGCAAGCTTATGCCTGTGTATTCCTGCGGGCAGTCGATCCCGACAGCGTTCAGAATCGTGCTGCCCAGATCGACCGTGCTGACATAGTCTGCAATGCGCCGCGGCGCCAAAGCGGGCACGTGGACGATCATCGGCACATGCGCCTGTTCGTTATAGAGCTGAGTAGTGTGCTTGAATACGGCTCGTTCGCCGAGCGATTCGCCGTGATCCGACATAACCACAACCACGGTGTTGTCCAACTTGCCGCTCTGCTGAAGCCAGTCAAACAGTCTCCCCAGATGACGATCCGTGTGCGCCACCTCTCCGTCATATAAGTCCACAATAGATGAACCAAAGTCGTGTTCGTCGTGCCTGATGTAAGGCATGTGGGGGTCGGGAATATATACGAAGGCACAGGTTGATCGGTCCGTCGGCTGCTTGCCGAGCACCTCGATCGTAGTATCAATCGTCTCTTGAAGACCGCTGGTGCCGTCCCGGACTACCTGCGAGATTCCTTTCACGTAGCGCAACATTGTCGATGTGCGACGCGGAAACAGAATGGTGTTATACCCGTTGCTCGCGAACACCTCCGTCCAAGTAGCAACGTTCGCATCCCAGTAGCTCGACTTCATAAACTTTGGAAACGCCTCAAAGGTGTACGGGGATGGAGTGAAGGCATTCTCAAAGACACTTGCGCGCTCGGCGAAGGCTCTCAGGTTTGGCGTCGTGTCACGACCATAACCATAGACGCTAAGGTGATCTGCTCGAAAGGCATCAACAAAAATGAATATTACATTGAATCGTTTGGCTTCAGGATTCAAAACCTTGTTTAGCTTGTTGTGTTCCTGCAGCCAGCCGTCCAACTCCTGTTGCGACAGATCGCCACCAATGCAGTTATTATCCTCACCGTCCGCGACGATCTCAGGCTGCGATGGGTTTATGGCCGCTCGATTGTCGTCGGCATCGCCGCCACCGAGCAGCGCTGAGTAACCATCCCTATCGAAGTCCAATACCCATTGAGCGAGTTTGAAATATTGCTTGGTCTGAGTCGTGCGGAAAAAGACCTGGGTCTTGAGGTTCTGGTTCTTATCGAATTGAGAGAACGTGAAAATCAGGCCGGCGATGATTCCAGCAGCCAGGATGACCAGGGTCACTCGTAGAGCGCGAGAAGAAGAAACGACGGGCGATTTTTTGACTCGCCAGAAATAAAGCGAACCGATAAACCCCGTCGAGAGTGTCAGCTCGAGCAAGAACAACGATCGATGCAGTGACGGCTCGTACAACTGCACTTCAATTCGCGAGTCAACGTAATAAGTTAACGCGATCAGCGACCCGCACAGCACCAACCAGCCGTAGAGCACGGGAGCAGGTAGGCGCCGGGCGTTGCGAGCAATCGACCAGATCATCCAGCACGAAACCAGCAGCCCAAGAATGCTCAAGTAAACGATCGGTCTCTCGCGATTAAGCAATCCGTTAGTGAGCTGAGGAACCTTTTCCGCCTCTCGGATCACGCCAAGCACAAATCGAAAGACAGCGGGTACGTAATAGAACAGCGCCGCAGCAAGTGACGAAATAGCGAAGCCGGCGACAAGCTTGTGCTGTAACCTGACCTCGCTTTTGCGTGAAAGCAACCGTTGCAGCTTACTCTTGAAAAAGGACCCAAGTTTGGCAACTAGTCCGACAGAGAGACCTATGATTAGGCCGGCCAGCAGGTTCAAGCTGAAGTATGCTGTGAACGCCGCTCTCTCGCCGAACGACTCGAAGACCGGAGTAAGCTGGACGCTCAGATCGATCCACTCAATCAAGCTGAGCAGAAACACAGCAGCCGATCCAAGGAGCGCGTACGCGCCGAGAGAAGTCCCGAGCGGCGTGACTGACGGCGAGTTCTTGTCGGGTTCTGAGTGGGTATCCTGGGCAGAAGCGGTTCGAATTGTGGACTTGGACACTAACATCGCTCCGGGCGTTTGCCAGGAAGCGGCATGGTATTTTCCATTTGACAGAACTCCCAGCATAAAGAAGAAGTAGAGGTTCAAGTCTGAGTAGTAGCCGCTTGCCAGAGTAAGTCCCGGAATCCAATACGCTAACGTCACCGCTAGATAGCTGATCGCGGCGAGGCGCAACTCATCGCTGTCGGCCCTTTTTAGCGCGCGATAGCCCATCAAAAAAATATATCCGTTAGCTATGATGTACAGCACAAATCCGATCGCGCCCATTTCCGACATCATCCAAAGCGGGTTCGAGTGGGGGCTATCGGCGGCACGCACATCAAAAAAAGACTGATCAGAATCACCTGCCCAACTGTATTTCTGGTCAAAGTAAGTGGTGTAGTTTGTGAGACCAACCCCAAAGACTGGATTGTCCAGCGTCACTTCAGCCGCGGCAGCCCACGTTGACAGCCTTCCGAAAGCAGTTCGCGGGTTCGCAAGCCGTCTGTCAATACTAACCCCACCCAGGAGACTCTCGGCGACAACAAGCGCTAATACAACTGCGGCAAACAGGATTACCCGCCTGCGAGTAAATGTGTCGAACCGCAGGAATCCAGGAATTCCCGAAAGGCGTCGTTTGCTCTCACCACCCTGTAATCGTTTCGCGCTTCTCAGTTTCAACAAACCAATCTCGATCATTGCTAAACAGATGACGATGGCAAGCGCCACCGAGCGAAACAGCGGCAACAGAGCCGCCCCAATCCCCGCGACCAGCGCCCCCGCGTACACAAGGCGCCCGGTTGTATCAAATCTCACGCGAAGCAGACTGGGTATCGCCGCCAGGAACAATGTGATCAGCAAACAGATGATCGCGTAGGAGGAATCTGATGCGAATGGCCCATTGACCCTTACCTCGCCTTCGCGAAGCAGATCGGAGCCTTTGTAGAAGAAAAGATTCGAGCTGGTGAAGAACTCATAGGCGCCGGTCAGCGCCAAAAAGAATGCCAAACCCATTGAGGCGACTGTTAACACACGAGCGCGGTCCGTCACATTCAAATGGTGTCTCGCAACGTGGAAAGCGAGGAGCGGCAGACAAAACGAATCAACCGCAATCTTTGTCGCATATTCGAAATCATTCGATACAAGAACCGCGCTCAAGAGAGCGAGAATTGACAGCAATACCCACGCAATTTCAAATCGTGTTGCAGTTAGGAAAGGGCGCGTTCGCGCGTTGTCATGCTTTATCGAGGCTCGCCACCAAAGTATCAATAGCATTAACGCAATGAGACCGAACACCGCGCGGTCGAATGTTATGACGGATCGATCATGCGGGAACCGTAGATAAAAAGAAGCTAGAGGACTTGTGGCAAACCACAGAAGAATCAGCAACTCGATAGATTCACGACTGAAGATCGCAGGAGGTGAGCTTGATACAATCGGCGATGCGTCATTAGTCGGTTCCTGCACGTTCATTCGTTATCAGCCGGCGGCGGACAGAACGCCGAATCGTCGAGGATTGCCGCAGCTACCGCCCGGGTTTGAAATGCCCGATAAGCACCGCAACTCCAATCGAGATCAGCGCAGACACCAGCGCAACGGCAGCGACGCCTCGCAACCCGCTCGGCCGTGTTGCCGCATCGGCGACTATTGGCTCGATCAGATGAGTTTTTTCAGTCGCTACTGCCGATGAGTTGTTGGACTTCACTTCGTTAAGCTCGAGTTCGAGCTTTGCGCTAAGTTCGCGCGAAGAATTAAGCTCTTTCAACTGAGATTCGAGCAACAGTTCTCGTTGCAAATAAGGCGCGCGCGCCTGTTCAAAAAGTTTCTCGTGACGCTCGATGATCTCATCGGTGACTGCCTGCACAAGTCTTACCGCTTCCTCTGCGCTCTCGTCACTCGAGGTAACGCTGAGCAGGATCGGATAACGGGCCTTGTGCGTTCCGGCTATTACGACTTCCGCCCGGACCCGGCGCTTGAGACGAGACGGATTGTCGCCGGTTTTGAGGGCAAGCTCGCGAAAAAATCCCGCGCTGTTCACTACCGTTTCGGTTATGAAAGGGTCTTCAAGAGGTTCTTTCCATACACGGCCAATTTTAACGAGACTGGTGGCGCTGTGGAGAGTGGGCTGCTTTTGCGCAAGCCACCACGCGACGGCGGATGCTGACAAAACGACAATGATGATGAGCCATTTCGCGCGCCACACCGCGATGAAATGGCGATCGAGCCTGATCTCTTCCTGACTCATTTATCGCGTAACTTTGTTCATGTTGGAAAGTTGCTGGAGCCACGAAGTGTACAAGCCGCCGCAACGTTCGCACAAGCGAGCAGCCGTTTCGAATTTCACGACCAATTTGGAGTGCGCCGCCCTCATTCGAATTGCGCGACTCCTAGCATGCGCGGCGGCGCTTTTGTAGTGTGGTGCAAATGCCGCGATAATCCGGCTCTCTTTGCCGCGCCATTGGTTTTTCCGCCTTCGCACCATATTACGAAAGCGCCGCCGCAAATGCGCAAGTTACGCATTCGGAAAAGGGCGGCGCACTCCAAAGAAGGACTCCGCGCGCCAATAGCTGCCTATTCTAAAGGTCTGTCTTGAGCCACGGCTCTCTATTTTCATCCCTCCCGGATTTGTATCTGCTCTCATCAGCATCCGGAGGCCGGCTCTTCGTCACAATATCAACAAAGCGACCCAGCTCTCGTTTTAGTTCCAACGCCTTTGCCGGCGCTTGATCAAAAAGATTGTTCTCTTCCAACCGGTCTCTTCTCAGATCAAAGAGCTCGAAGAAATTAAAGCTCCTGTTGTACATAAGCTTGAAACCTTCCTGATCGATGATCATGTACTTCGTTATCACGGTTTGGGGCTCTTCCTCGGGCGATATGTTTGCAGTCTCGGACAGTCTGTATGACTCTTCCGCGTAGATCGGCGGGTGTTCCAAGGCCTCGCCTCGCATCATCGGAATTAAGTTTATACCGACATAGTCTCGAGGGATCTCGATTCCGCTAGCACCCAGAATGGTCGGTCCGAGATCTATGCTGCTGACATAGTCGGTGATGCGCCGGGGCTGAAGACCGGGCACATACACGATCATCGGGATGTGCGTCTGCTCATTGTACAGTTGTGAGGAGTGCCTGTAGACCATGCGTTCCCCGAGAGATTCGCCATGGTCGCTCATTATGACGATCATCGTGTCATCGAGACGGCCATTTTTCTCCATCCAATCAAAGAGCCTTCCAAGCTGGTTATCAGTGTGCGCAATCTCGCCGTCGTAGAGATCCCGGTCAGAAGATCCGTAATTGAATTCCGCATGTTTTTTGTAAGGGCTGTGAGGATCGGGACAGTAAACATAGGCGAGGAAGGGTCGATCAGCCTGCGCATTGCTCAACGATGAAATAACCAGATCGATCGAATCTTCCAATCGCTTGCCCCGGGCGTCCTCCACAACTGGAACGCCTTTTACATAACGGCGCAGCATCGGCAGCCGGTGAGCTGGAAACAAATAGGAAACGTAGCCGCTGCGAGCTAACACTTCCGTCCAGGTTTCAAGATGCGCATCCCAATACGACGACTGCATGAACTTGGGCGCGGATTCAAAAGTATTCGCCGAGGGGCTATACGCATTCTCAAACACCGACGAGCGAGCAGCCAGTTTGTCGATATTGGGAGTGGTTTGCCGGCCATAACCGTAGGCACTAAGGTGATCGGCCCTCAGCGCATCTATAAAGAAATAGACTATGTTGTAAGGTTTGCCGTTCGGCCTCGTAGCAATATTCAACTCGCTCCGCTGTCTCTTCCAATCTTCCAGTTGCTGCCAGGTCAAATCGCCGCCTATACAGTTGTTATCCGCGTTGTCTTCGACTACTTCAGCTTGAGCCGGGTTAATACTCGCCGAGCGATCATCAGCATCGCCGCCGCCCAGGTATCTCGAGTAACCGTCCCCGTCGAAATCGAGAAGCCACTGTGCGAGCATGAAATGCTGTTTGGCTTGTGTCGTGCGCGTAAACACCTGGGTCTTCAGATTCTGGTTACTGCCAAAATGGTAGAACGTGAAACCTAACAGGCAGGTCAATAGAAGACCGGCTGCGGCCGCAGCGAGTCTTTTCCCTCGCGATCCGAGCAGTGCCATCGACCGGATGCGCGGCGAAGAAAGATAGAGGGTCGCCAGGAGCGACATCACCAGAGCGATGTTGAGGATAAACATCGTACGGTGCAGAGAGTATCCGTAGAGTTCTACTTCGATGCGTGAGTCAACGTAGTAAGCGGCAGTTATTAGAAGCAGCAAGCCTGCGGTCCACAGAGTCCGCCATAACATCGGACCGCGACTAATCCTTCTGCTGACAACAACGAGGCCCGAACATGCGACGAACAATCCAAACACGATGGCATACGAAACGATTCGGCGGTTCTCGAATAAATGGCCGTACATATACGGAAGCTTCTGGGCTTCTACCATCAAACCCAAAACGTAGCGGTGCACGGGAAGGATCTGATTCAGGAGTCCAGCAGCCAGCGCAGAAACAATCAAACCCGACAATATCTGATGCGCGCGTCCTACTCGATCCCCGCGTTTTGGCCACTTTAAGAACAACTTATAAATAAAGCGCGTGATTAGAATACAGAGCCCGACAATCACTCCTATTGCAGCTCCGCCAGCCAAGTTCAAACTGAAATAAGCCGAGAACACTAGTCTCTCTGAGACGCCGCGAAGTACCGGCGTGAGTTGATAGTGAACGTCAATCAGCTCGACGAGACTGAGAAATAGAGCGCTGGCGGCCCCCAGTTTCGCATAGTCGGCAAGCGACCGGACAAATGAAACAAAGGAATTTGCACCGGGCGCGTTTCGCTGCGGTTCAATTTGAGAAGATTCTTCTCGCTCGGTTTTGAAAGCTATGCCGCTCATTGTGATGATCTACCTTTACTCATCCAATTCGTCGCTTTGCGAACCGCGAAAGAAGCGCTGTTCATCGGCGTCCGGCGGTCTGCTTGCGAGCACAACATCGACGAACCTGCCGAGCAACCGCTTCAACTCAGCGGCCTTCTCAGGCATATGATCGAAAAGGTTGCGCAGTTCTTTTTGATCCTCTTTGAGATTGAACAGTTCAAAGCTATACGCATTGCGATTGTAGATGAGCTTATAGCCATCCTGCGAAATCACCATGAATTTCCTGATCTCCGGATCAACGTTGTGCTCGGGCCCAAGGAACGGAGAATCGTTACGCTGCCAGTGTTCGCCGTAGACCGGTGGCCTGATGAACGACTCGCCACGCATCAGCGGTAGCAAGCTGACGCCCGCGTAGTCTTTCGGACAAGCGATCCCCACAGCGTTCAGGATCGTGCTTCCAAGATCGATCGTACTCACATAATCAGTTAACCGGCGCGGCGGCAGGTTCGGGGCGTAAAAGATGATCGGGACTCTCATCTGCTCGTTGTAAAGCTGAGCATTGTGCTTGTACACGTTGCGCTCGCCGAGAGACTCTCCGTGATCCGACATAACGACGATGATTGTATTGTTGATCGCGCCGCTTTGATCGAGCCAATCAAAGAGCCTGCCTAGCTGATGGTCGGCGTAGGCCAGTTCTCCGTCGTAGCGATCTGCCTGTGTCGGGCCGAAATTGAAATCGCTTCTTGGCTTATAGGGGAAATGCGGCTCGAATCCGTATAGATAAGCGCAGAGAGGTCTGTCGGGTGCGGACTTGGAAAACTTGTCGATGACTGCATCTACCGACTCTCTCAAGTTGCCGGTTCTTGCGCTGCTGATCATCCGCGGATCTTTGATCCGCCGGTAGAGCGTCGCCGCCCGGCGTCCAGGAAACAAAACAGTGTCGTACCCGTTGTGCGCGAGGACTTCGGTCCAGGTCTGAAGGTGCGCGTCCCAATAAGTTGATTGCATGAATTTGGGCACCGCCTGGTAGGTGGACGGCGACGGAGTAAATGCGTTGTCGAAAATACAACCTCGCGCGGCGAGTTTTTCCAAATTTGGGCTTGTGCTTTTTCCGTATCCGTAGGCGCTCAAATGATCGGCTCTAACCGCATCGATAAAAATAAAGATAACGTTGAATCGTTTCGCTGCTGGATTGGTGGCCGTGTTGAGGTCGGTCTGGCTTCGCATCCAGACGTCGAGGTCGCCCTGCGTCAGTTCGCCGCCGATACAGTTATTGTCGGTTCCGTCTCCGACGATCTCAGTACGACCGGGGTTGATACCTGGCTGAGTGTCGGCGGCGTCTCCTCCTCCGAGGACTGCCGAATATCCGTCCCGGTCAAAGTCCAACGCCCATTGCGCGAGTTTGAAGAACTGCTTGGTATGAGTCGAGCGGGAAAACAACAGCGCTTTGAGATTCTGGTTCTTGTCGAAGCGAACAAAGGTAAACGCAACGCCGGAGATAACGACAATCAACGCAAGCGCGAGAACGATCTTGGATCCAAACCCACGTACGATGGGAGCCTGAAGACGTTCAGGCAACGAGAAACGAAGCGATACCGCAAGAGCTATCGCGAGGGTGAACTCGAGCAGGAACATTGCGCGGTGGAGCGAGAATTCGTACTGCAACACCTCGATGCGAGAATCAACGTAATAGGCACCGGCTATTAGCAGGCCGATCAGGGTGATCCAGGCCAGGCGAAGCAGCTTGTGCATCGATTCAGTCGCGCGGGCGACAGCCCAGATAGCCCAGCACGAGACGAGCAGTCCGGTGATTACGAAATATGTGAACAGATGCTCGGCTCTCAGGAGAATTCTCGCGAGCCCGATCTTTTCAGCTTCTCTGATTGCACCAAGAGTGAAGCCAAACACACCGGGTTGAAGATAAAGCAATCCGCCGCCGAGCGCGACGACCGCGACAGCGGCAGCCAGTTTGTGCGCACGCTTCGGTTGTCGTTCGCCCGAGAGCACTCCAAGTAACAGGCGTTTGAAAACGATGGCGCCGTGAATAAACAGACCCACGCACAGGCCGAGGACCGCGGCTACCAGCAGATTCAGGCTGAAATATGCGGTCAGCGTAACCCGTTCGGCGAGAGATTCCAGAGACGGGGTTAGCAAAATGTTGAGGTCGATCCATTCGATCAAGCCGAGCAGCGACGCGGCCGCTAAACCCGTCAGTGCGTAATTGAACAGCGAAGCTCGTAGACTTGAAGACTGTTCTAGAGGTGGTTGTTGATCGATGGCTGGAGTGGAATATTCGGCAGAAGCGATTCGAGTTGTGGACCTTGACACTGAGTATCGCTCCTCGCAGCGACCCAAGGGCGAATGGTAGTCAGTGGCGAGTTGCGATGTCAAGCAAACGGGCCAGCTACAATTAAGGACCGCTCGACGATGTCGCTAATTCCCCAACCGGGAGGTTGGGGGATTACCCGACTGGGCCGCGCCTTCTCAATAGCCCTCTGTAGCTACGCAACGTCGCGGCGTGCAAGCTCGACGCAACCCGCTACCGCAGCAACCACTCCCCCTACCGCTCCCAACACCAGTGCCGCAACAAGTCTCTCGTCGGTAAAAACGTTCAGGGGCAACAGCCACGGATAGTATTTGCCCAACGACGCGCTGGCCGCGAAGAGCGCAAAGAAAGTTCCGCCTATGCCGGCACCCAGCGCCACCGTAAAACTCGACCAGCGGATGCTGATCCAGGTGTGAATAACGATGATTAACCACGCCGCCAACCAAACCAGCAGCGCCTGTTTTGAAATCCAGCCGAACGGTACCGGTCCCGCGTTCGCCAATTCCGGACGCAAGCGCATAGATACCAGACCGACCAGGATGCTCAGAAGACAGAGAATCAGCGTGCTCGTGGCGATCAGCGCCTGAACCACTATGATCTTGGCGATATAGACCATGTGCCGGCGCACCGGAAGCGCAAAGATATGTTTCCAGTGTTTATCGCTATGCTCGATGCCGTTGATCAGGGCCGTCTCAAGCGTAATCAGCAGCGGCATCATGAAAATCGCCCAGATGCTTAGCGTCGCCCTTGATACCGTCTCCCACAGTTTGAAGTCAGTACTGAATTGACGCGTCTTCAAGAGGACAAAGAATTGCAGCACTGCTACCAGCAACGGTGCAACGAAGATCACTCGGAAGGCGAGAGTGCGTTTCAACTTCAGAAGCTCCGCGTGGAGTACGAGCAACAACGACATTACGCGGCCCTCCTTTCACCCGTCAGCGTCAGGAAGATGTCCTCAAGCGAGGCGCGAACAAGCGAGAGATGGAAGACTTCGATGCCTTGCTCGACGAGAAGTTTGTTAATTCGCACAGCCTCGTCAGAGGTCTTTGCCGAAACTGACAGAAGTCCGTCAGCGCGCCGTTGAACGCTCCAGCCGGCGGCTGTCAGTGTGTCCATAGCCTGGTCCGCTTCATTCACACCGAGGGTCAATTGCACCTGTTGGTCCGCCTGCAATTCAGAGAGGGTCCCCTGAAACAAAAGTCGGCCTTCGTGAATGATGCCAATGTGGCTGGCTATCTGCTCAACCTCGCTAAGAAGGTGACTCGATAAGAAGACAGTGACACCAAACTCAGCGGGCAGACGGCGAATCATATCGCGCATCTCGTGAATGCCTGCCGGGTCCAGCCCGTTGGTCGGTTCGTCCAGGATCAACAACTCGGGCTTAGTCAGCAGCGCCAAAGCCAAGCCCAGCCGCTGACGCATTCCGAGCGAATATTCTCGCACGCGACGGTTGGCGTCCTGAGTAAGTTTGGTGCTGCGAAGAGCAGTATCGATGAGTTCGCGCTGCGCGCCAAGCACACGTCGCGTGACTTCGAGATTCTCGCGACCGGTCAAGTGAGGATAAAGCGACGGCGATTCGACCAGGGCGCCCACGCGCCGCAGCAGCGACAGCCGATTGGCGGCCAGCGGCAAGCCGAACAAATGCACCTCGCCGGCATTGGGCCGGCACAGCCCGAGTAGCATACGGATGGCGGTGGTCTTACCTGCCCCGTTCGGGCCCAGAAACCCATAGACTCCGGCCTCCGGCACAACCAGGCTCACGTCGTCAACAGCCAACTGCTTTCCAAACCGACGAGTCAACCCATGGGTCTCGATCAAGTACTTTGGCATCTGACCTCTTGACCGAGAAACGCGACAAGAGGCACATCTATTAACAGCAATTGTCGAAAGTAGAGGGTCAGGGTCAGACGCGCGATTTGCGATTTTTGCCAATCGCCTTTTGACCCTGCGACCTAAATCGCAAATCACACGCCCTTGGCGCGTAATGCGTGAATCAACTGATGATTCACTTGACAGCATATGTCTTCCGATACATACTAAGGCCTGTGGCGTGGGCGGCCGATCTACACGATGACTTCGTTCCGGAGTTTCATCGCCTTCATCCGGATGTGCAGGACGAATTGCTCGCGCACATCGAACTACTTGAACGGTTTGGTCCGCAGCTAGCACGCCCTCATGTGGATACTCTCAAAGGTTCCCGCCACGCGAATTTGAAGGAGTTACGGCTTGATGCTGCAGATGGCACTTGGCGCTTTGCCTTTGCGTTCGACCCAAAGCGCAAAGCGATCATCCTATGTGGCGGCGACAAATCAGGGATCAGTGAGAAGCGGTTCTACCGTCAGTTGATAGCCAAAGCTGATACCCGCTTTGAGACCCATCTGCGAAAGATCAAAGATAAGAAGAAGAGGAAGTAAACTGCGATGTCGAATCTCGAACAAATAAGGAAACAGATGAGCTCGGCACGACGCAAAAAGATTGAGGCCCGCGCGGCTCAGTTGATTGCCGAAGAAATGACCCTGCAGGAACTCAGGCGTGCACGTAAGCTTACGCAGGTCCACATGGCGAAGGCCCTCGGCATAAGCCAAGATGGTGTTTCTCGACTTGAACAACGAAGTGATCTCCTTTTATCAACACTGAGGAAGACAATTAAGGCGATGGGCGGCAACCTGTCGCTTATCGCTGAGTTTCCCGATCGAGAGCCGGTTGTTTTGACCGGTATTTCCACGCCCGAAACGGAACTTCAGCCAGCAAAGGGGAAGCATCGCCGCGCTCAGGGTCGGTGAACTTTTTTAAGAAACTGGGGGAAGCAAAGCGAAGCAGTCTAACGTTCGCCCTAAAACACGTTCCGAGCCGGAGATCATTATGAAATCCTCAGAGCTTCTCAGCACGAAGTCCTGACGCGCACCTCTTCCCAGTCACATCCTTGAAGAACCGCCGATCGACAAGTATATTCAACGCTCAGCGTGGGCGAATGACGTGGCACTCCTACACCATTGAAAGACTCCAGACTCTAGACCGCCGATCACTCTTCCTCATAACCTTTGCTGTCGCGCTGTTGTGCTTCTTGTCGTTTCAATTCTGGAAACAGCCCAGCGAATCGGATCGCGCGAACTGGGATTACATTTCGCAGGTAATCGCCCGCGGGGGTGTGCCCTACCGCGACGTAGTCAATATCAAGACCCCGCTGTCGGCATACATTGGCGCCGCAGCTATCGTGACCGCGCGCCCCTTTGGACTGCGCGACATATTTGCGATTCGCATAGCCTATCTGCTGTTGGCCGCACTCACGGTGAGCTTCACCCTTCTGGCCGCACTTGATTATTTCGGAAGCCGGCGCGTGGCGGTGTTGGCGGCGGCAATCATGGTTGCGTTCAAGATATTCGGCGAAACCAATAGCGGCGGCGTTCAACCCAAGACTCCGATGGTGCTTTTCGGTTTGATGTCGCTATGCGCGATTCAAAGGGACCGCGCGTTTTTAGCTGGGCTGCTTGGGATGTTGTCGGCATTGAGCTGGCAGCCGGGGCTTTTGTTTGTCGGCGTGGCTATCTTGGCATTTTCTCGTTATCTGACTCGCTGGCGCGATCTGAACGCCGTCAAGGTGGTAGCAGGCGCCGCGCTACCGCTTGCAATCACCGTGGCATATTTTTGGAGTACCGGCGCGCTCAGGGATTTCTATCTCTGGAACATTGATTTCAATTACAACGTCTACGGCCCTCAACAGGCGCGCAGCTTCACCGGGTTCGTCGATCGAATCGCCAGGATGATGATCGGAACGTTCAGGGGCGAGCAATTGTACTTCTATCTCGCAGCTGCAGCCGTTGCCGGCGCGCTGTGGGCGGAACTGCGCCTCGTAGTCAAGCAGTCCGTCCCACGCTTGTTGGATCGCGCTGTTTATCACGCGATCCTGATTTCTCCGGCTGTTTACTTCTTGTTTTGCATGATTAACATTCAGGGCGCCGCGGATCTAATCCCGCTTTTGCCTTTCGTTGCAATCTTCGCCGCGGTTGCGCTGATCTGGTCGGTAGATCGCGCGGCTCGCACTTTGTCTCGTCAACGCGGAGAATCGTCGCGCTCCACCGCTGAGGCGTGGGCGTTCGCCGCGGTGCTGGTTCTAATTCTGATAGTAAATTCGATCAACGGGCTTCTTTACAGAGTCGGCTTCCCGACACTAAAGGATCAAGATGCGGATATCGCACAGATGACTTCGCACCTTGAACCGGGTGATCGGGTATTCGTTCAGGGAGCGGCGCAGATATTGGTTGTATCGGGATTGCCTAACTCGAGCAAACACTATTTTCTTGATCGTGGAAAGGACAGCTATCTCGATAAGGTCGAGCCCGGGGGATTTGCAGGATGGTTTGCCCGTTTGAAAGCAGAACGGCCTAAGTTGGTGGCGATCGATCGGACTAAAAACGTCGAGCACCGAAATGAGTTTGCCGACTGGATGCTCACGGACTACGAGGAGCGCTCGGGGTCCGTCTTTACTTACTACCTTAGAAGAGACCCGGCATTGAACTAGATGACTAACCCCCTAGCCAGCCGTGAAAGCTCAGAGCCCAAGCCCGGTCGCAGACACTTATCGTCGAAAGAAGTTGTGCCGTTGCTGGTCACACTCACCGCCGGGGCGATTTGTTACGGCTTGTTCATTAAGCGCGGTGTAGGGCTTCCGATTCTGGGCTACAACATCTCAACCGCCGAAAGAGTGATGCTTGGTGAGTTCCCCTATCGCGACTTCCTCTACAACTACACGCCGGGAGTGCTCTGGCTCAACGCCGGGTTGATGAAGCTGATGGGCACGAGCTTGATCGCAGTCAACGCTGGTCTTTTCGCCTTCAAGCTCGCTGCGTTGATTGCGCTGTACGTTGTCGCAAGTCGAGTGACCAACTCTAAAGCAGCGCTTATTCCTGTCGCGCTGACGCTCGCGTGGGTCGGCTACAGAGTTGTTTTGCGTCCCTATCCGACACAGTACTCCATGCTTTTTGTGCTGCTCGGGCTGATCTGCATTTTGAACTTTGACAAGAGCGGGAAGACGCGCTGGCTTTTGCTGTGCGGCGCGGCCATTGGCCTGGTCTTCGTCTTCAAACAGAATGTGGGCCTCCTCCTTCTTGGGTCGGCAACAACCGCTGTATCCTTGAGAGGTTTGCTCGGACCAGCTCCGTTCATCAATTTGCGTGACAGGATTATCGACACCGCGAAGAATGCTTCGATCTGCTGGGCTGGTTTCGCCCTCATTGTAGCCGCGCTGTTTATCTTCATTGCCTGGGCAGGCGCGCTTGGACCGATGTCTGATCATTTCTTCTCGCTCGCAGGTGAATACGGCGCGAAGAGAGCAATAACGCTTCCGCCGCTGAGACTCCTGGCGCCAGTGACAGCCGGGGTTTTGGCTGTTTTCGTCATTGCCTTTCTAGCGCTCCGCAAAGCGCCGAGACTCTTCGAGCCGTTTGTTATCGCAGTGCTCGCTGTCGGAGCGACGCTGCTCCTTATTCCCGGGAGACTGTCCGCCGTCAAAGACTCGGCTACAGCAACCATATCCTACATACCTTTTCTGTTGCTGATTCTGGTTTTCGCAACGTTTTGCCTGGGATTCAAGAACGATCGCCATAGCGCGGAGCGAAGAAACACCTGGTGGCTAAGATCGGGGCCAATCCTGATGGTCGCGCTGTTTGCGCTCGGCGCCTACAGTGAAGTCTATCCCCGTGCTGACTATGCTCATTTGGTTCGAACGCTCCCGCCGATATTTCTCCTTTTGTCTTTGGCCGCCGGACAAATGGTTCCTGTGCTCACTCGTTACTTTCAAAACTTTTTGCCGTCGGCGCGCCGCGCGGCCTTGCTTTGCGCCGCCGCGCCGCTTGTGTTTATGTGCATCGTTGGTATCAAGGATACGTGGCAGCCTCGATTCGATTCTCGTTTTCAATTTGTCGATCAAACCACGCTTACGATTGAGCGAGCGCGAGGTATGTTGGTAAGCCGCCGGCAGGCTGCATTCATCGAAGACCTGACGGCCGCGATAGACTCCAACAGCTCGCAAGACGACTACATCTTTTCATTTGCCCCCCGAGTGACAGCCTTCTATTTTCTGAGTTCGCGCAGAAACCCGACTCGGCTGGTTTGGTGGAGGTCAGCAGGAATCAAGAAAGCAGACAGAGATGCGGTAGTAGAGAAAATCGCACAGGGTATTCCCAAGCTCGTGCTAATTCCCGAAGGTTTCCACAACAATGAAGTCCTCGATCAGATTGCGTCGCGCTATCATCAAGTAGGCACGGTAACCGATATCAGGATTTACGACAGAAACCAGTGAACACTTTGAAGCACAAATTTGATTTTCTGCTGCTTGCGTTGGTCCTGACGGGATTCGCCTTTGTCGCCGGGCAGCGGCTTGCGACCGTGCCTCTTCCAGACAGCGACGAAGCGATGATGCTTCAAATCCCTTACGAGATTCTGTATCGCGGCAAGTTGGCGTTTCCAATGAAGAGTTTTTATGGCGGCAACATTGAAAATGCATGGCACTCGCTCACCCCTTTGGTCTTCGCAACCTTGAGCGGGTTCTTCAAAGTATTTGGCTGGGGTTTGAGTCAGGGGCGGGCCTTTAACCTGATTACCGCGCTGCTGGTGTTGTTGATGGTTTACTTGATCGCCCGCAGGCTCTTCACCTGGCAAGTCGGTCTGGTTGCCATACTGCTCATAATCTCGGATCCGCTATTTCTAGCCCGGAGCCGGTTGCTGCGCCACGATCTCATCTCAGTCGCGTTCGGCTTGCTGGCATTTTATCTGTACGAAAGAGCGGAAGAGCGCGAGAGCAGATGGCGTTATCTTGGTTCGGGTCTGGCAGCGGGCGCCGGAGTAATGTGTCACACCAATCTGCTCTATATGCTCGCCGTTGTCGCAGTGTTGATGTTGATGAGGAACGGTTGGCGCGTGCTCAAAACGGCGAAGCCTTACCTTTTTTTTGGAGGCGCACTTGCAGTGATGGCCTATGAAATTGTTTTTGCCATCGCCGATTTCAAGAACTTCAGGTTGCAGACCGGCGCGGACGCCGTTCATTTTAGCGTGCTCAAGCCCGCAGGGTGGCTGAGCAACCTGCAGGCGGAACCCGTTCGTTATAAACAATGGTTCGTCGCGGACGGGGCGAGATTCGAAACACACATCGTCCTTCTTCAGATTTTCTTATTGATCACGGTTGCCGCGATCATTTACCTGATAGTTCGCGTGTTCATTGCGCTCAAAGGCGGAAACGTGATGCGCAATCCGCGCGCGCGTTTGCTGGTGGCCACGGTTATTGTGGTGCTGTTTTTTGCATTTGTGACTCAACGCAAGATAACTCAATACGTGGTTCACATTTCACCCTGGTTTGCGCTGTGCGCCGCGGTCTTTCTTAACGACTGTGTGTCGGGGATTCGCAGACTGCGCGAGGCGCGGTGGGCCCGGGCCCGCGTTGTGTACAGGGTAGCAATGGTGATTGTTGCGCTGCTTGTTGCCGGCTTCGGTTATGAACTGTTTCAGCAGAACAGGACATATCTGGCACAGGTGCGCAATCCGGAGCAGCCAGCCTTCGAAGAAATCAAAACTGCGCTGAGGAGCATAGTGCCCGAGGGCATCTGTCCGGTTTCAATTGGATCCGCGTATCTTTGGCTTGCCTTTCCCGAACACGATCGCTGCTACTTCGCCTCTATGGAAGCTCGCCCAGATCATCGTTTGGATTTGAATGGAAAAGATTATGCGATGATTGTGAAACCGAAGTTTGAGAATCGGCTGAGGAAGCTCACTGGAGCCGGGTTTGAACAATATCATCTGCTTGGCGAATTGAATAAAACGGCCTACGGTACTTTCTATATCTACTACACAGGATCAGATCCGCGGTATCTCGAGCTGGCGCCGAAGCGATATCAATTCTTCCGCCGCCAGCGCGGTTATGTAGCCGAAGAGCAAGCCAAAACCAATTGAGCATCAGCATCATCGCGGGGTTCAGTCTTCACGGTGATGCAACCCCCACAACTTCAGTTGTGGGTTGGACAAACTTTACTCTGTCGTCGACAAACTGCGTTGGCGGTAACCGCGTAGCGGTGTCCTCTCGGTAGCTTGCGTGGAGTGTGCGACACCCTGGGCCGCGTAGCGGTTACCTCTGGGCGTCAAAATCGATTTCTAGTCAAAAAAGGTAACCGCTACGCGGCCCAGGGGTGTCGCACACTCCACGCAAGCTACCGAGAGGACACCGCTACGCGGTTATCCTTTGTTTTCTTGCTGAAATTGCCGAGCGAAGTCACCGGCGCCACCGCAATATGATTAATGTTCTCCGCTGTCGCCCTTAAGATACATTCTGCCGGAATTAGACTCGTGCCGTTCGCGTCAAGGATCGAACACTGTCCCACCAGTCTCGCAAGTGCCGGCTCACTTCCCTGTTTCATTTTCGCTACAGCATCTCTCGCCGCGGGTTGATACTGATTGATCCATTTGTCATCTGCAATGTATTCGGGCGCAAATGCGTCACGATCAACCAGAACGTAATCAACTCCGTACGTCCGAATAAAGTTCTGCAGTTCTCCCAGGTCCGAGCTGTAATGAGCATTGATCAGATCGACGGCCCGTCGGCGAATCTGTGAGTAATACCCCTTATGAAACGGAAGAGCCGTTTCTCGACCTACCAGAATCGCGCGTTTTGTAAAGATAGGCAGATTCTCCGTTTCATTCGACAGCGATGCAATGAGAATGTCCTTCGGCTGACTCGCGAGGTACTCGTATAACTCGGTCGTCTGGCCGGTCTTATACCGCGTATCTACAACCGTGCCGGTAATAAACGGCAGGATCAACGCCGCCGCCAACAAGCCAGCCGCCCCAACTGTGACCAGAGCTCGACGATCAGCCCAACGGAAGATCGCATCGAGTATAACGATCGCGGTAATCCCCGCGGCCAGCGCCAGCAGAATGCGAAAGCTGTTTACCGTGAATCGGCTCGGCAGATACAACCTGAACAGCAACACATTGGCAGCAAAGAACAGCCCAAGCGACGCCAGTAAGATTTCAGGGAATAGTGCAAGCCCCTCCGATAACCGATCAACGAGGGGAAATCGTTTACGAAACAAAATAATCAACGGCAGCAACAATCCCAAACTCAATGTGAAGGGGGAAAACACCGCGGACGAAACCATGCCGGTGTGGTTTCCGGTCAGCCAATAACTGACTAAGTCATCTCGGAAGACCACCATCCGCCCTCCCGGGAGAAACTCCGGCA
>DASRIZ010000528.1:0-5900 GCA_035649735.1 Blastocatellia bacterium
TGTTACTAGGTGCTCACAGTTGGTGTCGAACCCAAACGCCGTGCCATTTGCCCCGCAGCACGCAGATCATTGAATTGGCGAAGCTTCAAGTCAATGCTTGTTTGTGACAGTGACCGGTGATTGGCCGCTTACGGGATGGCCAATCCCACTATTGAAAAGACTCCTAGGCATGGTTTGAGGCATAATATTCGGCGGGACTGCGAAGGATTGCTATGAAGAAAGGACGAGTCAGAGTCTTTGCGACAGCGGATATCGGCCGCGAAGCGCTTGATCGACTTCTCAAACTGCGCTACGAGGTTGAGGTCTACGCGGAAACCGAGCCACCGCCGAAATCACTCATCGTTGATAAGGTTCGATCGGGGATTGATGCGCTCATCACCACGCTACGGGATCAGATCGACGAACAGGTGTTTGAGTCCGGGGCGGGTACGCTTCGGATTGTCGCTCAGATTGCGGTCGGCTTCGATAATATCGATCGCGAAGCTGCTAATCGTTACCGGATACCTTTTGCGAATACCGCGGACGTGCTTACAGAGGCGACCGCAGAGTTCGCTTTTTTCATGATGGGAGCGGTATCGCGCAAGCTCTATTCGTCGGAGAAGCTGGTCGAAGACAATCAATGGAGTTCCTGGCATCCTTATCATCCGTTTCTGGGCGACGAAGTTACCGGGAAGACGATCGCGGTCATTGGAACGGGTCGAATTGGGAAATCATTCGCGAAAAAGTGCATCGGGTTGGACGCGGACCTTTTGCTCTACGATTCCCAGGTTAACGATGAGAGGTTTGTCGATTACGCTTCGCGGGAAATGGCTTTGAGATTCGAAGCTGGTTTCTCGAAAAAGCTGCGCGAGGTAAGTTACGTTTCGTTCTCAGACGCGCTTGCGCGTGCCGACTATGTGAGTTTGCACGTGCCGCTGTTGATGCGCGGAGAGTCGGTAATTCCAACGTATCATTTGATGAATTTTGAGGCTTTTCGGAGAATGAAAAAGAGCGCTTACCTGATCAACACTTCGCGCGGTCCGGTGGTTGACGAGAACGCGTTGTATCACGCGCTGATGAACGATCAGATCGCCGGGGCGGCGCTCGATGTCTACGAGACTGAGCCGCTACCGGCCGAGAGCCCGCTACGCGATTCGGCACTGAGGGACCGCTTACGACTCTTTCACCATTTTGCTTCGGGAACTCGAGAGACTCGGCTTTCACCCGATCCTGATGTCGGGATGGCGGGCCGCGCGGTACAAGCAGTGATCGATGTAATCGAAGGCCATCACCAGGGTGACGCTTCAAAGATTCCCTACGTTGTTAATAAAGAAGCATTCGGCGTTTGATTACACGCAACCTGATCATCGCGGCTGTTGTCGAGGATCGAGCTTCTCGCGCAAACCGTCCCCGATAAAATTGAATGCAAGCACCGACAGTGCAATCATCAACCCTGGAAAGACAAACAGGTGCGGGGCGGTGAACCAGAACTCTCGCGAGTCGTCGATCATTTTCCCCCAGGAAGGGATCGGTTCCGGAACGCCTAATCCCAAAAAACTCATGCCTGCTTCGGCTAAAATTGCGCCGGCCATTCCCAGCGAGGCCTGGACGATCAACGGCTGAATCGAATTTGGCAGGATGTGCTTGAGCAGGATTCGAGTGTTGTTGGCCCCAAGCGCTCGAGCCGCCGTTACGAAATCATACTCACGAACCTTTAACACCTGGGCTCGCATCAGCCGGGCGTAACCGACCCAACCGATCACCGAAAGCGCAACGATCAGGTTCCTCAAACTGGGACCGAGAAAAGCAACCATAGCGATCGCGAGCAATATTCCGGGGAACGATAAGAACACGTTGAACAGGAATCCTGAGACTATTCGATCAATCCATCCGCCGGCGTAACCTGAGAAGGCCCCGATCAGCACTCCTATGATGGATGAGATGGTGACTACCGAGAGCCCGACAAGCATAGAGACTCGCGCTCCATAGATGATGCGAGCCAGCTCGTCTCGGCCGAGTTGATCGCGGCCCATGAGATGACTGCGATCGGGCGAATCGAGCCTGGATACCAGATCCTGACTCTGTACGCGCTCCCAGGAGGCGAGCAGCGGCGATAACACGGCCATGAGAACCAGCACCGAGGCCACTGCGATTCCGAATTTGGCGACTCTATTCATCAGGGAATAGGACCGATCGGACCTATTAATCCACTTTGATCCTTGGATCCAAGAATCGATACACAATATCGGTTGCGGAGTTGACCAAGACATAGGTCGCCGCGATCACCAGTATGCAGCCTTGCGTCAACTTGTAATCGCGCTCGCTGATGCTGTCCACCAGCAAGCTCCCGACACCGGGCCACGAAAAGACTCGTTCGGTGATTATGGCTCCGGCCAACAACACTCCAAACTGGAGGCCAAGAACGGTGACCACCGGTATCAGCCCGTTCTTCAAAACGTGCTTGTAGATCACGGTGCGTTCCGGGAGCCCTTTGGCTCGCGCGGTGCGCACATAGTCTTCGTTCAACTCTTCGAGCACGCTCGATCGAACTATGCGAGTGAGAATCGCGGACATCGCGGCTCCGAGCGTTACCGCCGGAAGGATCAGGTTGTCCAAACCGCCGGCGCCGGACACCGGCGTCAAGCCGAGGTTCACGGAAAAAACGAGAACCAACAGCGGCCCGAGCGCGAAGCTGGGAAGTGAGATTCCAAGCAGCGCGACGAGCGTTGATAGAGTGTCGACAAAGCTCCCGCGATGGGTGGCAGCGGTTACGCCCAGCGGGATCGAGATCAGAGTGGCGATCAACATCGCCGCCAGAGCGAGCTTGATCGTCGAGGGGTAGCGCGCCACGATTCGCTCGAGCACCGGTTGTCTGGTCACCGGGTTAGTGCCCCAATCGCCGCGAGCGAGTCCCTGCCAGTACTCGACGTATTGTGAAGCGAGAGGTTTGTCCAATCCAAGTTCAGCGCGGGCAATTTGATATTGCTCTTCGGTTGCGTTTTCGCCGACGAGTTGGCGGGCGGGATCGCCCGGGACGATGTGAATAAGAAGGAAGACGAGGGTGACTACAGCCCAGAGCACGGGGATGATAATGAGCAACCGCCTCACGAGGGCGAACGCGAATCCTCGCATATCGCGCGAATGATAACAAAGCGTTGGGCGCGCGCCAAACTCGGGGATTCAAAGTTCTTGGATTCCGTTTGTTTTGGGTTGAGTGTTCAACGTAACGGATTCTGAAATGAACAAGTAGAGGTTAATCGAAAAAAATCTCGGGCCCTCCTAACTTTGGCGGTACTGGGCAGACGACACATGGGAACCTGAAAATCATCAAGGTTTTTCCGCGCATTGGTTAGTTGTATTGCGGTCTTTTCTGCACTCTGAAGTACACGAACGCCTCCTCGTAGAACTTTTGGGTTTTCGGTGAGATGGTTTTTAGATATAGTTCTCGCGAAGGAATCAGCAAATAGGTTCAACCTCGTCTCAGTTGTATGCTGACAGCCTTGTTCAGTTATCGAAGCCGGCGTAGCTCAGTTGGTAGAGCATCTGATTTGTAATCAGAGGGTCGGGGGTTCGAATCCCTTCGCCGGCTCCATAGAATCAAAAGTTTAGAGACTCACCGACATAGCTTTTTCTGCCGTCTACACCTTCGTCTACACCCACGAACTATCTTTCGGATTTTTCTTGATGACATAGTTTTTTCTGTGCTAAGGTGGCAAACAGCGCAGACAGCGGAAAAGAATTAAGAGAAAGAATTAAGTAACTGCGCGTCCTTCCGTCCGTGGAGAGGTTCCTGAAACGTCGGCTCCTGGCCAAATCTTGAAAGGAACTTTTCCCAATGAGTACTACTTCAGACACTCCTAAGCTCACCTATACGATATCCGAAACCGGCAAGGCTCTTCAGATCTCACGCACGACTCTCTGGAAGTTGGTCAACTCCCGCAAACTTAAACCTGTGCGGATTGGTCGCATGGTGTTGCCATCCCATATTCTCAATTGTCGCTCCGCCCCGACTCTCTCAACGACTGCTATTTGTTTTGAGTTATTAATCTGGCAATTGCCCTCGAGAATATTATTCGTCCCAGGCGCGTTGAGACTCGTGTAAGTGCCAAGAGCATTGCTGATGAAGACATTGTTTCCCCCAGTGTGGCCTATAAAGGACACAACACCATTGTCGTTAATCGAAGGAGCAGGTAGAACGCTTGTCAAAGGCGCCTCATTACTTGCCGCAATGACATCGAACTTGTAGAACTTGCCAGAAATTATGGATGGAGCCTGAGCTTCAATTCTTTTCGTTACTAATGGCAGAGCCAAGAGAGCGAGGAGCACTGATGAAAGTGTAACCAGTCGTTTCAATGTCATGGGAGCCTCCGTCGTGGTTAGAAATGCGATTCAGCGAGATATGGCTACCGAGTCTGTGATACCAAGCGTGATCCGAGCATCATTTGATGACTAACCTAAGTGGTTTAACCTCTCCGGCTGCTGGTAACTGCACAAGCTCTCCGTATACCGTACGATCCCCGAGCCTCAACTTTGCCTGCACTGCATACCTGGAGCTGCAAAGATCGGAATTGTGAAGCGGCCCTGATCGTCAGCCTCTACCACAAGATGTTGATAAGCATACCGGAGCCGCACATAGGCGCGCCGTTGTCAGAGTGGCCATCCGGCCCTACGACCACTCCAGTAATCAGCGTTCCTTCAGAGGCGGCTCGAGTCCACCTGGCTGGAGCAAATAGCACCGCAGCTTTTTATCCCTAGGAACCTTTTCTCCCTCTGCGCTGGGAACGAACGTGACGCGTGGATACCGGTAAACGTCACCTGTCGGATTCAATTGTTTCATATATAGAAGCTCGTCTAGCAATTCATCACAATTGACGTTACGTGTCAGAGAGAACTTCCATTGGGGCGCTGTTTTGAGAATTCGCTCGGGAATCAGCTTCATACAAGAGGCCTCGAAGCGAACTATTATGTAGTCGTTTTCCTGCGTTTGGTTGATACCCTTCCTTGTGCGGACGATTATCGTCTGACGACACGAGCCATTCGAAAGTTGTAAACCCACATCATAAGCGACGACGGTACCGGCTATTGTCTCCTTTTCAATTCCTGCGCTGCGACCCTGGGTGCCAGCGCTGACAAGAAGCAAGGAAGCGATCATAAGAGCAACGCCTGTATGAGTCATAAATTCCACCTAACCGTAGAACGAGCCAGCTTGCTGGTCTTGTCGCAAATTGATTCCCGCTTCGCCTTGTCATCTCCCGTCTGACATTCTTGGGAAGCTCAACCTCGGAAGCCGGATTACTAACCAGCAGCTTACATCTAATCGCCCGCTTGAATGCACGCTGCAACACACCATGCGTGTACCTCACAGTACGTGGAGACAAGCCCCGATTTACCATTCCATTCACAAACTTCTGTACCTCCAGTGGCTGCACTGCAGACAGCTTTTTTGTACCAAGCGCGGGGCGCACGTAGAGTCGAAACAATCCCACATAATCTTCATAGGTCCGCGGAGATACTGTCTGTTTTGCGGTATCGAGGAACTTATCCAAGAACTCATTCAAGGTGTCGCGGTTCTCAAAGCTCTCTGTCCCTCTCTGTAGTTCGTTTTCGATCTCACGGACGATCTGCTTTGCATCTGATCTGCTTTCCGCGACACGCCATATCTGCTTCTTCTTGCCCTTCGAATCCCGGTACACTTTGCGCGCATAGATTTTTCCGTTGCGCTCGACGTAGTTGGCCATCGTCTACACCTCCGTCTACACCTCCATCGCGCATTCTACACACATCACCAAACGGGAAGAAACAAAAAACTGCGAAAAAGCCAGGAAAATCGACACTTCTTGTGTGTTGACGTTTACCATTGTACAATCGCTGCGGATTTGTAATCAGAGGGTCGGGGGTTCGAATCCCTTCGCCGGCTCCAT
>DASRIZ010000529.1:0-7946 GCA_035649735.1 Blastocatellia bacterium
GCCCCCTCGCCCTGTCGCCCCCTCGCCCTGTCGCCCCCTCGCCCTGTCGCCCTCTCGCCCTGTCGCCCTCTCGCCCTGTCTCCCCCTCGCCCTGTCTCCCCCTCGCTTTCGCGTCGTCGTTTTATTGATACCAATTCTAAGAGGGCTTCATTGCCTCCGCCATATTCGGCGACTGTCTCCGATCAAATCGCGAAAGCCTCCGCGCATAGCGCGAAAGAAGCATCTTATAAACTGATGCAATCTGTTCAACCATCGTCTCGGCGCGGAATGCCGGGTCAACTCGATGTCGCCCGGCTTCCCCCATGCGAGCTCTAAGGTGGGGATCATCGAGAAGAGCGGAGATCGCGTTCGCGAGCTCTCGATCATCACCCGGTTTCACCAGATATCCGGTCTCACCCGGTATAACAACTTCAGGCGCACCATCTATATCAAATGAAACGCACGGTTTCCCCATTGCTAAAGCCTGCGGCAAGACGCGCGCGAGTCCCTCGCGAAGCGAAGTATGTACAACGACATCCATTGGGGCGATCATTTCCGGGATGCGTTCCCTGGGAATCAGCCCTGCAAAAACAAAGTTGTCGAGGATCCCTGCCTCGCGAGCCCGGCGGCGCAGGTGTTCATAGAGCAACCCATCGCCTATCAGGAAAAATCGCACATCCGGGTGGCGGCGCACCACTTCGGGCGCGGCGTCCAGAAGTTGATCGTGGCCCTTGAGCGAGAATAGACGTGCAATCTTCCCCACCACTGGCGCATCTTCCGGTATACCAAATTCGCGTCGAACCGCGGCAGGGTCAACATTGGAATCCAGAAACCAATCGAGCTCCATGCCGCTATAAATCGTCGTGAATTTCTCGGGAGGGCCGATTCCCGCGGCGATCGCCTTTTGGGAGATGATACTGGAGACGCTAATGAAATGATCGGTCATAGGTGCACAGAGTTTCTTCACCACCCACCACAGTCGGTTTACAGCCCAGGGTTGATAGTCGTGGAAAACAAGACTGTGAAGGGTGTGCACGATGATAGGCGTTCCAGCAAGCTTCGCTGCAAGACGGCCCAACACACCCGCTTTTGATGAATGCGTATGAACTATGTGATATCGCCCTTTGCGAATCAGTCGAAATAGCTTATAAAACGCCGCAATATCCGACAGGGGATTTATGCTGCGCCCGAGCTCCGGGACAACGACAAGTCGAGTGGTTCGTCGCGCCCGCTCCAGCAGGTCCCCCTCCGGTCCGTCGTCAACGCCAGTGGCTAACGTGACTTCATACTCCGGCAATCCATCGAGACCTTCGACCGACAGCAATGTATTCTCCTGAGCGCCGCCGACGATAAGCCTGGTGATTATGTGAAGCACCCTGACGGGTTGAGAGTTAGGCATAGCTAAGAGCGGGTGCCAATGCAAAAGGGAGTCTGAGATGTGGTCATAGCGAATCGCGATTCATGACTTACTATGTGAAAAACGATTGGGCAGCGTTGGTGGGACTCCCAAGTCGTTAGAGGCGCGCTGCCACTATATAATCGCGATCCAGCTCAATCCAATCGTAACTTGTCACCCCGGCGTTGCTCAGAATCTGCCTAACCTCAGTCTCCGAATAAAGAAAAAGGGGACAGCCGCTAAACCAGAACCGCAGCCGGCGGATCGGGACCCGCCACTCTCGCGATTTCGGAAAACTCATGACCATCGTCGATCTGGTCATCTCGCGCATGCGACTCACGATCGGAACCGGATCCGAGACATAGTCAAAGAAGCCCATTGCCGAGCTGTAATCAAAGGTCTCTTCGGGCGCCGCATCCGGAAACATCCCTGCCCGGAACTCGCACGCGCTCGCCACACCTGCTCGCCTGGCGTGCTCGTTTGCGAGGTCAATCATCGCTGCCGCGAAGTCGACGCCCACTACGCGAACGGCGCCACGCTCGGCATACGCAATGCAGTAACGCCCGGAGCCGCATCCAACGTCGAGCAAGCTCTTGCCGGCCAGTGGCTCAAGGAGCTCCAACGTCAAATCAAATCGCCTTCGCACCACACCTCTCCACACATTGTCCACCCACCGAGTGAACGCGCTCTTGTCGTCCTCGTAGATCGCGTCGAAACGGCGAGCGTCCGCGTGAAAATGGTTGCGCACCTTCTGTTCAACTGACACCGAGCACCTCCTGCATCGGAGCAAACTTAAAATCTCGAAGCATCCGTCGCAACCGGTCTTCAGTCCGGTGCAAGTTGAAGTAATGCGTCAGCGAAATCCTTCGCGGCAATGGAATCCGCGGATGCTCCGGATCCAACTCCCATGGGTGCAGATAGAACACCGCCGGATGTCCCTTGCTGTTCAGCGATCTGAAGGCGCTTCGCGTAAAGGCATAAGGAAATATGCGAAAATAAGCTCCGCCGGCAATCGGCAGGTTCCGACCAAGTACCTGCAAAGTCGATATCGGAAACTCCATGAGTTGCTGCTGCCCCGCTTCGACCTGATAAGGCCAGCGCGGCGCGTCCGCAATACCGTAACGGTAGTTGAGTACCGGAAAGATGCTCGAGTCATAGCGGATACCCAACTCGCCCAGCACCTCAAGCGCCCAAAGTGACTCGCGAGTTATGGAGAAGAAAGGCGCTCGATGACCAAGCACGCGTTGGCCGGTAATGTCCTCCAACAGTTTGATCCCTCGGTCCATCTCACTGCGAAACAGATCAGGCGACTGCTGGTAGATAAGCGTGTGCGAGTACCCGTGGGTTCCGATCTCGTGCCCCGCGGCCGCGATCTCGCGAACAATTTCGGGATGCTTCTCAGCCACGTACCCTAATATGAAAAAGGTTGCGCGAGTTCCCGCTTCTTCCAGAATGCTTAACAATTTCCGGCCTGCCGGGATGACACGGTCCTCGTAACCCGCCCATTCTGTATGTGGAATCTCGAGACCCTGATACCAATCTTCAAAATCAATGGTCAGGGCATTGGTGATAGGTTTCATTCTTTACCCGTACTCAGTCGATAAACTCGCGGTGCCAAAGTTCTAACATCAGAAGCGTCCACAGCTGTGGCCCGTAATCGCGCCGACCGGTGGTGTGCTCATCGACAAACCGACGTACCACTCCCGGTTTGAAATAGCCTCGTCCAAGAGATTTCTCAGAAAGAATTGCATCGGAGAGAAACCCCTTCAGTTCGCCGCGGAACCAATGTCCGACCGGAACACCGAATCCCATCTTCCTCCGCGTTAATGTCTCATCCGGGAGCAGACCTTTTAGTGCGCGTTTTAACAAAAACTTCGTGGTCAGTCCCCGAAGCCTGTAGCCGGCAGGCAAACTGGCGGCAAACTCCATAAGATGATGGTCGAGAAACGGAGCGCGCGCCTCGAGCGACACCGCCATGCTGGCGATATCGACTTTCACGAGCAGATCGTTTGGCAGGTAGTTCGAAGTGTCGGCCATCATCAGGCGATCGACAATGTCCAGCTCCCCGTTCCCCGAAAACCAGGGTCGCATATATGCTAGCGGCGATGCTTCGGCAGTCCGGGCTCGAAACTCCCTGGTGTAAAGCTCACCTTTTATCTCCTCGGTGAAACCGCAGGTTAGAGTCAGATATCGTTCAGTTCGTCCTTGCCCCATCACTCCAAGCAGTCTTCGCACCCGGCCGTACCTTGAACGCGTCGCGCTCGCCGCCGGTAGCGCCGCTATTGCGGGTTCCAAAACCCCCTTCTTCAAAATACTTGGCAAACGCGAGTATCCTTCGGCAATTCGCATTGCCGCGTAACGTTCGTAACCAGCGAAGCACTCGTCGCCACCGTCGCCGCTTAGGGCGACAGTAACGTGCTCGCGGGTCATCTTCGATAGATAGTAAGTCGGAATCGCGGACGAGTCCGCATAAGGTTCGCCATAGTGACGCACAAGAGCCGGTAAGACCTCCAGCGCGTCGGGTTTGACGACGAGCTCATGATGATCGGTGCCAAAGCGCCGGGCTATGCGTCGCGCGTGTTCGATCTCGCTAAAGCTCTGCTCTTCGAATCCTATCGAAAAGGTCTTGACCCGCTCGGACGACAGCTCGCTCATCAGCGCGACGATAGCGCTTGAATCAATCCCACCCGAAAGAAACGCGCCGAGCGGCACATCCGACATAAGCCGGACTCGCACCGCGTCTCGCAGAAGCTCGAGGACTCGTTCGCTCGCTTCGCGCTCGCCGATGTTGATCTTCCTGGTGAAGTCCAGCGCCCAGTAGCGACTGATCTCAACCGAGCCGTTTTGCCAGACCAGGACGTGACCGGGCTCGAGCTTATGAATACCCTGAAATGCGGTCTGAGGAGCAGGCACGCAAATAAACGACAGATATTGGTTCAGCGCGTCGAAATCAATCTCGCGCGACACCTCCGGATGCTGCAGAATCGCCTGAAACTCAGACGCAAAGATCAGCTTATCGCCAACGAGCGAGTACAACAGCGGCTTTTTACCGACGCGATCCCGGGCCAACACCAGCCGCTGCTCGTTCGCGTCCCAGAGCGCAAACGCGAACATCCCGCGCAGGTATTTTGGTACATCCGTCCCGTACTCTTCATACGCGTGCGCTATGGCTTCGGTGTCGCTGTTGGTATAGAAGCGATGCCCTTTTGATTCAAGCTCGGAGCGAAGCTCCGAAAAATTGTAGATCTCGCCGTTGAGGACAACCCAAACCGTTTTATCTTCGTTGTGTATCGGCTGTTTGCCGGTGACCAGATCGATAATTGCAAGGCGACGCATTCCGAGCCCCACCGAAGCGGCCTGGAGGCGGCTCTGAGCGCCGGTTTCGGGGGCCGTGTGCACGTAGAATCCGTCGTCATCAGGTCCACGATGAGCAATTGCGTCGCACATGCGGCGAAGCACGGCATCATCTATGGGACGCCCAGTTTGATCAGCTATTCCTGCGATTCCACACAAGCGACTTATTCCTATCCCCGATCTTCTCTGCTGCTATTGGCTCTGCCAGGGGGTCTTTCATGTTTAAGCGAATACGTAATGCGGGGGTGTTGGCGGACCATTGTCTGTCTCGCAGTATACGAAACACTGGGCAAGGGGTCCGCCAGCGCGTCACCGGTTTGCACTCTGAGGAGCGCAACCGCGTAACGGTGAGCCGTATGTGCGTTGCTGAATCTTTGCCCAACACACTATGACCCAGTCTACCCTACACCCTCTGAGAGGTCACCGGAACTTTGCTCTGACCTGCGACTACCACGAGCGGCGCGCCCGTGGGCCCGTGAGGGCCTGGTCTGGCAAGTCTCCGTGACTTCGCAATACGCCTGAGCTCGAGTCCCACGCTCATGAACACAAAGAAAAACCCGTATAGTTGTGCCCGGTGCCGATATGCGGTTCCCGCGTTTGACTGATAAAGCGCATACGCGAAGATCAACCCGACAATAAATACGCAGATGGCAAATGATTCTTTCAGCCGATGTTTCAGCACATACCAGTAGCCCTTGATCATCATCGGAAAGAGAAGCCACCAGGCGAGGAGCTCAGGGAGTGTTATGAGCTGTCGCACATTGGTTACCATCCATGGAAAGGGCGCGAAGAGTACGTATAGAATCCCGATCGGTAGAAAACTGAGGGCGGCTTGTGGATCAGTGATATCGACATCTCCGCCAAAACCAGAGGTGGCCACTTTGGCGGACCAAACTCGTCCTGACTGAATGCGCTTAAGGTCAAATGCCTGCTCGGCCACGTCCCCGCCTCCAAAATATACGAAGGCAACGCCGATAACGATTATGAATATAGCTCCCTGCAAGATTCTCAGCGGCGTGAAACGCGCTGCGGCAAACACGAAGGTTCCCGCAATCGCAACAAAGATGATGTAGAACGCATAATGACGAAGCGAATACAAACAGAACAGGTATATCAACAGCAACAGAAAACTTTGAAGGTTCCAGCGGGCGCGCAATTTGAGAGTGTAGAGAGTGCACAAACACAGACACAGCACAATTGGCGCATCTTTTAGTGCTTGTGACGACCACAAGATCAACGACGGGGCAAAAGCAGTCATCAAGGCGGCCATGCGAGCTACTCTTTGTTCCGGGTACACAAACATCGAAATCCTATACACGGCCACACAAGTGAATGCTCCGAGAACCCCGTTAATCAATTGAAGGGCAAACTCATTGTGGCCAATGATGTAATAAAGCGAAGCCACAAAATAGTACATGCCCCAACCGGGGCGATTGAGGCTGGTAAAACTAACCAGGAAGTGATCGTTTGGATCAAAGAGTCCGCTCCAGGATTGCGATAACGCGTAGCCAAAAAAGTCATAAGTTACTGAGTCTCCACCCAGGAATTCTTGTAGTGAGCTGTAGTAAATGATCGATGCAAGCAGCCAGCGTACAATCACGGCCGCGGTAAACAACCGCAGCAAGAATCGCTTGTCCTCGTTAACCTGCAGCGTTAACCAGCCGCATAATAGGGCAGCCGCCAGACCGGCTATCGCAGCCATGCCAACATCAGGCGACTTCACCAACAAGCGGCCCAGAAACAACGACCCGGCGCACACTGAAACGATCAGAACTAATCGAACCATTTTCTCGCGCATCACCCTTGTCGATCCTTACAGATGCGTAGTGGATTCGGCTCTACTACTCAATTCCCGTTATTTGCCGGAGCGACCTCGGAAAAACAACTCATCGGAAGAAATTCGATCTCGCCTCGAGCTCGAAGCGAGGCTGCGTGCTCGAGTATGCGTCGCAATCCGTCGAACATAGCCTCGGAGTGGTCGGCAAGGTTAGTCGGGTGGAACCAGAGATGGAATATCCGGTGTTGCCGCGAGGCGTAGTCTAGTCCTTTTGTCGCCCGCTTCACCCGTAAACCCACGGGTATGTAACGTCTCAGTCCATGCATCGGGAAATAGACCATCGAGCCCGGTATGTTATACAGCCCGGCATCAGTGATTTCAGGAAGCACGACTGGAGGTCTCGCCGCCGTAATCACGTCCCAAAGATGACAAAGCCGTTTGACCGCCGTCCCCCAATCTCGACCCTCGTACCAATTTGGCTCGGGACCTCGATAACACGCAAACCCATACTTCTTCAGCACATCAAGATGGCCCACCTCATTTCGCGGGAAGGCGAAGGACCGCATCTTGATTCCCAAGTCGGCCGCAGCCTTTATCGAAGCCGCCAGCTCACTATCCGCCGTCTCGCGCGAGCACCCGGGATCGCCAAAAATTACGTGTGAGAATGAATGACCGCCAATCTCCTGCTGAACCGGGCAAGCGCGTATTTTCTCAACCAAACTCCGACCCAGAAATACTGAATCCCTTCCCTCAACGCCTCCCTGGTCGTGGTCGAACCAGTCGTTCACGTGCCAGGTATGCGAGGGCCTCACAATCTCGGGATGTTTTCGTCCGTTCGCTGACCCGCAGCGTTCGAGGAACAAGTGCCCGAGCACACACCAGGTCGCTGGAACTTCGAACTCGACGAAAAGATCCAGCAATCTGTCGATGACTTCGTTGCGTTCGATTTCGCAGGCGCGGCGAAATGTATTCGGACCGAACAGGTCGAGCGTCCCCCAGATCAACTCAAAGTCGATGCTGATGGTGAACACGCCTCGTTCCAGCTCGATTGGATGTTCACTCTGCATTATTTTTTCTATTAACACCGCACTTCAGTGAGGTGTTCCGTGGCTCGCGCACACTCGCTCGACACCCAACTGAAGTTGGGGGTCTGGAGTTTGGACATTTCGCTCGCCAATTTCAACAACACAACAGAGGATAACCGCATAGCGGTGTCCTATTCGGTAGCTTGCGTGGTTGGCGTTACCCTGGGCCGCGTAGCGGTTACCTGCGTGCCTCAAAATCGATTCATAGTCAAATAGGTAACCGCTACGTAATATGAAAGGGGCGCCCCTTTAGTGCTAGGTTTTGTTTGACACGAAACCGCAGCCAAAGGAGAACCCCTATGGACAGACACAAGTATGTTGGAATGGATGTCGACCAGGCAACCTGCGTAATAGC
>DASRIZ010000530.1:0-7366 GCA_035649735.1 Blastocatellia bacterium
CAGCCCGAATCGCTCTGAGATAGTAAAATACACTACGGTTTCTGCCGTTGTGGCCATGATTCTGAATCTCGCTGCGTGGGTCTACTTGCTCTTTACAACGGCCACTTAGAGGATTTGGTTGGACGGAGGATTGAAGCCGAGAAGCTATGAACACGAACTCATTTCCGTTTATTAATGGTCTTAAGTCCACACGCGGGGAAGTGTGGGGTTTCTTGGGGAACTTCCTCGGAAACTTCGCGCGTTCTGCTCGTCTAATGCACAGAGTAATCGCGACGCTTCACGACGATCAGGCGGTCTGCAAGGAGGCGATGAGGAATTACATCATAGCGATGGCTTCGTGCCTGGAGACCTTTTACCGAGATCTTTACGTCTACGTACTTTCTCAAGACGAGATATCATTGAAGCGAGCTCTGGCCGATGTCCGCGATAAGGCCACGCTCGCCGAGATTCACTCACTACTTGCGGGTGGGGTATCGTTCTCTGAGATTGCTACAGGGAAGGCGACATTCCAGAGCATATCTGAGATCGACTCTTTCATGTCCAAGCTCTTTCACCCAGCAGGATATCTCGACACGCTCCAAAACTATGAGCATCTCTGCCTTGTGCCCTCTCGCTCCGCACAGACGGCGCACTTCAAGCTTGACAATAGTTGGCGTTCGAACCTCGCAAAGCTATTTCAGAGTCGGCATGCCCTTGTGCATGATGCGAACAAGGCGTTCCACCTATCAGCAAATGAAATGGCAAAGCTGGAAACTACAGCTTTGTTGGTACCACAATTAACAGCGGAACTGGTTTCCAAGAAATTCGACGGAAAGGGTACATTAAGAATTCGTGAGCTCCCGGTCTTAATACTGGTTGACGATCTGCTTTGTGATGACTGGAGGCTAGCAGAGCAAGAGGAAGAAGGTATACGTTTCCACCGCGGTGCCGAATAACCCGAGTGAAGCGATAAGTGGTACAACGACTCCAACCAGTGTTCTCGCAGCGTGGGCGTAACTCCGCGCTAGAGCCAAGCCGCAAACCACGCGGCTGGCTCAGCGCAACGTTAGGCGCCTTCGATGCCACGGCACCTTCGGCGGAGTTGATCAACTGAGAAATGGGAAAAGCTGGGGCGGCATCGAGATCGCGATGAATTGAGAGCTGGCCGCAAAGCCCTTCGTTGTTGGTCATAGATAATTAAATGATTTCTGCACGAAAGTGGCGGAGAATACCGTGAAAGACTATGGTAGATCGATATTTCGATAACTAAATGAAAAGGGGGAGAATTTGAACTCGATACTTACACGATATATAGGCGCCGTATTTTTTGGCATGGCGTTAGCGCTTCCGCTACCCTCCTTTCCAAATCGCCAGTCGGCCACGTGTAGCGAGTCGGATCTGCAAGCGGTTCTACAGCCTAATGACAATGCTCATTCAGCGGCGATGGAACTTGCTCAAACATTGCGGGAAAAAGGTTTCACCATCAAGTGCGCCCTTCGGTTAAAGATGTCGGATTTTGTCTTCTGCAACGGCAAAGAGCTAGGAGATGAGTCTTACCCTAAACGAGCAAAAGTCCCTGCGCTTCCCGGCGATTGAGTTCACTGGCAACCTCATCTCTGACGAACAGAGCTACAAACGACAAGAGTGGTAAACAGGCTAAGAAATTACAGGAAAGAAACAAGCGCCACAAACGAGACGGGGGTTTAACTTCAGCATGCTTCAGAGGCCGCGAGCGAGCTGTTTATCGTTACTTCACTTCCCTGCGCGGCCCGGTGACGCATGGCGTTAGGCCGCTTTGCGGAACGGAAGCAAAAGACATTGCGATTCCGCTTCTTGTGCGGCAGTGGTAGTTTTCGGCGAACGCTGTTAATAACCTAAGGGGCGCATGTCGAGTGAGTTGAACCGCAGTCGGTTCTGGAATCCTTTGAAAACCCTACTAAGGAGTGAGACATGGCTACGAAACCAGATACCAAGAAGCATCTTGAGGCAATCCTGGGTCACAAGCTCAGTGAGGACGCAGTTCAGCTTATCCAGCTCGTCCAACCGGTTGCCTCACACACCCTTACTGCTGATGAGAATACCTTCACAACCCTGAAGAATCTTCTTATACCGAGGCCCAATGAATGTCGCCAGGCTCGTTTAATGGACATAAGCGGGTTCGCCGTAACCGGAAGCAACGGCCAGAGCGTGCTCCGGCTGAGCGATTTTATTTGCCACCCCTCTCCGCCCGCAGCCAATAAGTTTCAACAGCCCATCAACGTCGTCGCAACGCCTCGATCTGCGACGCCGTGCTTTCTTACGGTTACCCATTCTCTGGTGAACACTGCCTCTTTGAATGCAGTGGATGTAGAGATCAAGGTCTTTACGTGGGATGCCAACGGAGCACCCGCACCGAACATTGCTTTCGACTGGCGATGTCGCGTTGACATTCCGAACATCATTTTGTGAGTCTGCGCCGCATTAATCGCAGGCTCCCTAACAAACGCCATGCAGCCGACCGCGAATAGTGTTGCTTTCATCCGCAAGACTTGGTCCTTCTTCGGACGGTAGAGTTGCGCCGTTCTGCAGGTGATGCGCGAGGCGTTCGACCGCTGTGTGTACCGATGAAGACTAGTACCTTGACCTTGGAAGTTCTCTTAGCGAGTGCAGGCTTGGTGTTCGGCCTCGTTCCCATCTCTCAGGCTAGATTTCTGCAGGAGCCAACTGTGAAATCGACTGAATTGCCGTCGTATCCCCCGTTGGCTCGGGCGGCTTGCATTCAGGGGTCTGTCGCTGTCGTTGTTGAGATGGGACAAGACGGCCAGGTGACTGGTACTGACATCCTCTATGGGCACCCGCTCCTGCGTTCGGCAGCCGAGACTGCTGCAAGGAAATGGCGCTTCGAAGCTGCAGCCAATGGAGCGCGCCGTGAAGTACTCAGGTTCACGTTCCGCATCCTGCCGTTCGAGACACCGGCGAAACGTGTGAAAGCCACCTTCACTCGCGCGACCGATGTGGAGATTCGCTCATACCCGTATGAGCCCTCGTGCGATGATTGCTCACCGAAACGATTGAAGCAGCTTCGCAAGGGTGGTTGTCCGCCAGTCAGTCGCGGACAATGAGACTTTTTGAATGACGGTCGAACTCGGGCGTGCAGCAGAGCGCGCGAGCCGGTGTTCACCGTGATTCGAGTGTTACGTCGCGCGCCCGCTGACGCCTGAAGTTCGGTGCTCAGGTATGAGGTAATCCTGATGAATGTTTACTATGTTGTCGCATTCACCCATGATAATCCTCTTGCAAAAGATAATAGATTTCATTATGAGGGCGTTCAATTACTCAAACAATCCATACAAAGAATCCCCAGAGGAATGACAAAGGAAGACGCCACGCACCTAGGGTACGCGGTTGTATATTCGTTGCCCCTCTTACCGCCAGACGTCAGACAGAGGGTGCAGGAAGGAAATGATGAGTCTTCCAGCGTGATGCATCTTTTGCAGGAACAGCTTATTGAAGCGATGATCAATCCGCCGCCGGAATATGAGCCATACGAGAAAGTGTACTTCTTAAACGAGGTAGCTTTGAGAATGTATCAAGAAGGTGGGATTGCAATTGATATCTTAAGGACAATTTCAGAGGGGGAATTGCCGAAGCAATGCAGTCGAAGTTTAAGAGGACCTTACATACCAAGATGAAAGGTCTGGACCTGAATCCGCGCCTAACAACAATGGGTTCAACCGGAGCCGCCGAAGCGGATTTCGTATGGTTTCTTGCAATGCTTCGCGGCTGCCCGGTCAACACGATCGTTGGGCCGCTTGATATTGAATGATCACGAAGTCGCAAGTAATGCCACTCCTACGTGAAGCATGCCCCGGTTTCGAGGCGACCTGGCAGGCGCATCTGCATTGGTGGAAGGGCGAGGAACCGGGTGCCTACAACGATACGGCGGAGTTCGCGCGCTATCTGGTTGAGTCATTCGAGGCCGGTCGGACCTCCGAGTTTCCGAAGGCGTTCGCCACAATCGAGAGAATCTTAAATGAGGGAGATCCGGAATCTCGGGATCTTGCCGCGATTGGTGTTATCGAAACTCTTCAGACGATCGGATCAAATCATACTTGTGGGGAAGATGTCTTCATTCAGTGGTTGGGCCCTACCTCGAGTCGAGCATGGGCGGAGATTGAGAAGATGTGGGAAGGCAAGCATAGCTTGATGGATGTAATCCGCGCCGAAAGCGCGGCCCGTCAAAAGCATTGGTGGCAGTTTTGGAAATAGCGGCGCAACTCTCGATGCAGCGGAGCGAGCGCAGTAGTCTTCAAATGAATCGGTCTCAAGGCGCGCACCCGCTGATCGTATCGTTCGGCTGCCAGGTTGGTATCGGGGAGTGATGCAAGTGTATTGTCGGATCGGATTGTTAGTGATGGCTATTGCGTTGACAAGCCCGGTGCGCGCCAGCTGGTCCACAGAAAAGAGCACGTACAGCAAAACACGTAAGCTCCTCTTGTCTATGAAAGCGCCCGGACACGACAGTCAGGCACTTGCTCAGTTGTTTCACGACGCGGATGCGCGTGCCGCCGATCTCGTAAGGGCACTTGATGATCCGGACCTTCGCGTTAATCTCGGTGCACAGCTCGTCATTTTGTTCGTTGGTAATCCGTCGTTGTCAGCGTCCCTAGAAGCATCGCTAGAGAAAAAGCGAAGGCAGGGTGGCGAGATCTCGTTAGCCAGAGCCGACGCACCCACGTCGCCGACGTACCTCGACGCAACGAAACGATCTTTGGCAAATAAGGTCCTCAAGCGACTCCATCAGGGGAGACACATATCGGCCCGTACTATAGCATTCAACTCGGCACAGCAAGCAGCACTGATTCTGGTGGTGTATGGAGACACTCCCGCGAATGTGTTCACCTCAGGATACTACGTGGTGGTCCGACGGGAAGCCGAACGGTGGAGGGTCACTATCAACACAAACGCGTGGGAGACCTGAGGCAGCGTTGCGGCCGTGTCGAACTCTGGCGTGCATCGGAGCGCGCGAGTCGGTGTTCGCGGTGATTCGAAGACTACGTCGCGCGCCCGCTGACGCCTGACGTTCGGCCGCTCCGCATCACTGGGTCCGTACGGGAAGATATGACTTTGAAGAGGTCGCCCTTGCTCCGGGGGCGGCAAGATAGTGGCATTGCGGGCCTCTCGCTAGGCAATGCCGAATACTCCTCACTACTTTGGGGGTGTGATATGCCTGACTTACCGTCGTCGAATCCAAGACAATTTGTTCAAGGTGCGCCAGTGCTGCATGTTCGAGACGTCGTGGCGACAGCAGCGTTCTATCGTGATGTGCTGGGGTTCACCTGGGACTACGGCGCAGACACGTATGCAGTGGTCTGGCGGGACAACTCAGCGATTCACTTCGTAAAGGACGATACGAGTCCCAGTGGTATTCACTTGTTTCAGTGGGTAAGAGACGTCGACGCCTACTACAATGAGATTGTCGACCGAGGGGCCAAGATCGCCAGAGAGCCTATCAACGAACCGTATGGGGTGCGCGAGTTTGGTTTGAACGATCTCAATGGTGTGGGCATCGTCTTTGGTCAGGAGATCGAGGACCGCTGAGGCGTGTCTCGGTGGCGCCACACGACTCCTCGTTGGCCCTAGCGGCGCGTGCTGCGAACGTTCAGCGCCGGAGTGTGGCGCGATCCACTCGAGTGCGGCCGAACTAGCGGTTTGTACCATCGACGTTCGCGGCGCGCGCCCGCTGACCCCTGACGTTAGGCTGCTGACAAGCTTAGATGAACGTAGGAGAAGTTGATGAGCAATACAACAACCTTAATAGCCGCCCTAGAAAATGCCCCTGGCATTATCATTCCCCTTATTCGTGAGGTGCCGCCCCAGTACCTGAAGCGTCGGCCCAGCCCGACGAAATGGTCCGCCTATGAACACGCTTGTCATCTCTCCGGTAGTGATGGGCCATTCCTCGCGCGCCTCGACTTGATGTTATCTGCTCCAGCGCCTTTTATAAGGTCCATCGTTAATTCTCCAGAGGAGGAATCGGGAGCACTACTTAGCATTGATTTAGACGAAGCACTCGACCGGTATGTGAGAGAGCGAGCCGGTCTGGTCAAGAGGCTGAGGGAACTATCGGTGGAGGACTGGCAGCGAACGGCAGAGCATGAGGCATTCAGTCATTATTCGGTATGGATCATGTTCCGACATCTGCTGAACCACGAGATGTTTCATGCCTACAGGATTGAAGAATTGCTCCTAAAGAAGGACTGGGAATAGGTAGATGCTAAGGCCCGCTAACAACGCATGAACCGACACCTCTCCACGAAGTCTCTCATGTTCGTTGAATCGGAGGCGCGTGACGCCGGCGTCCGGCGGCTTGCCACGGCGTGACGTATAGTGACTGTATGATGAATCAACTCGGGCATGTCTGCGAACTTGTGCGGTATCCCGTCAAGTCGATGGCTGGTACCGTGACGGAGTCGGCATTTCTCGGTTGGCACGGTCTCGATGGTGATCGGCGCTTCGCCTTCCGGCGTTTGGGAGATGACAGCGGCCTCCCGTGGCTTACCGCGAGCCGCGTCGCTGAACTCCTTCTGTACCAGCCTTTTGGTGTCGACGAGAGTACAGGCGAGACCCTGCCAACTCACGTACGCACGCCCGCCGGGGCGCAGGTCGAGCTGCGCAGCGCAGAGCTCCAGAGCGAGGTTGCCGAGCGTTTTGGGAGCAGCGTGGAATTGATGAAGCTCAAGCACGGGATCTTCGATGAAGCCTCGGTATCGGTGATTAGCCTGGCGACCATTGCTGGCATCGGTGGCGAGGCGGGAGTGGACCTCGATCGCAGACGCTTCCGAGCCAACATTGTGCTTGAGACTGGCGACCGCGAGCCGTTTCTCGAGGATGGGTGGGTTGGCGGAACACTGGTGTTCGGCAACAGCGAGCCAAGGCCAGCCGTGAGCGTGACGGTGCGCGACGTGCGATGTATGATGATCAACCTCGATCCCTACACGGGCACACAAGACGCGCGGGTACTGAAGACAGTCGTCCGGCTGAACGAGAACAACGCGGGCGTCTATGGAACAGTGGTGCAAACCGGCACAATCCGCGTTGGCCAGCCAGTGAGCCTGGTTTTGGACGCGCGGCGCTGAAGACGGGCTTCACGATGGAGAACTGACATGGACAAGCAAGCAAAGAATACGATTTGCCTTTGGTACGATGGCGACGCCGAGGACGCGGCGCGATTTTATGCCAAGACCTTTCCCGATTCATCCGTTGACGCGGTGCACCTCGCGCCGGGAGACTTTCCGTCCGGGAAAAAAGGAGATGTGTTGACGGTCGAGTTTACGGTGATGGGAATTCCCTGCCTCGGGCTCAATGGCGGACCCGCGTTCAAGCACAACGAAGCATTCTCGTTTCA
>DASRIZ010000531.1:0-10331 GCA_035649735.1 Blastocatellia bacterium
AGAGGTCGGAGGTCAGAGGTCGGAAGTCAGATCTGACTTCTGACCTCTGACAGGTTGTCGGACTTTTGAAAAGGAGGATGTTATGACGCTTCGTGAAAGAACCGAAGACGATCGTGTGAGGGGCGACCAATCATCCCCGGATGACGGCTCGAGTGATGCGAACCTGCGGCAGGTGCGGCTGGCAGGTCAGAGTCTTTTGGCCGCAGGCGCTGATGCGATTCAGAGAGCCTTGTCGGGTGACAGTGAGCGGTTCCTTCAAGCCACTCGACAAGAGGGAGGTCAATAGTCGTGGGTGAAAGGCTCATGGGTATCGAAACCGAATACGCGATCAGCGCACTGTATCCAGATTCCGTTGCCTACGATCGGAGCGAGCTGGTTGGCAAGTTGCTCGGGCTTGCCCGAGATGAGCTGATTAATCTACCGGACGTCTGCGGCGGGATATATCTGGAAAACGGTGCGCGGTTCTATCTTGACTACGGGAATCACCCCGAATTGACGACGCCCGAGTGTACGGACCCGTGGGACATCGTGCGGTATGTTCTCGCCGGTGAGAGGATCCTGAGTTCCCTTGTGCGGAATCTGGCACGCAATCTGGGCATCGAGGTAATGGTGTTCAAGTCCAACGTCGACTACAGCACCCGATGGGCGACCTGGGGATGTCATGAATCGTACATGCATCAAGCGTCGCCGTCCGCCCTTTCAGATCAGATCATTCCGCACCTGGTAACCCGCATTATTTATACCGGCGCGGGCGGATTCAATTCTCAGTCGAGCGGTCTCGAGTTTACCCTATCGCCGAGAGTGCCTCATCTGGCGAGTGTTGTTTCGAATAACTCGACGTCTGATCGTGGGATTTTTCATACAAAGGATGAGTCATTGGCGGGGCCGGGGTTTCATCGGCTGCACCTTATCTGTGGTGAGAGCCTTTGCTCGGAAACTGCAATGTGGTTAAAGGTCGCGACCACCATGCTTGTGGTGGCGATGGCCGAAGCTGGTCTTCGACCCGGGGGGCAGGTTGGTTTGCGCTCGCCGTTGGCGGCGATGAAGACGATAGCGAGCGACCCGTCGTGCTCGGCGCTGGTCGAGACCACCAGGGGCCGCGGCCTGAGCGCGCTCGAAATTCAATATCACTATCTTACGCAAGCGGAGAGACATCTTGGGGATTCACGAATGCCGGCGTGGGCCGAAGACGTCTGCCTCAAGTGGAGGGAAATACTTAATAGCCTGCTCGAAGCGCCGGAGTCCGTCGCCGCGAATTTGGATTGGGGCATCAAACGCAAGCTATATGCGAGTTACGCAGAGAGCCGGGGCATAAAATGGGAGTGGTTGCCAGAGTGGAATCGAGCACTACGCGACGTTCGACTGGCGCTCGACGAAACTGCGGAGGGCGATTTTCAGCTAACCCCCGACCTCATTCGGCATAAGCTTGTCTCGCCAGACTGGGCAACGGCTCGTCTGAGCGGGTTTCTCGAGCGAAACGGGTTGGGTTCGGACGGTCTGGATATTCTGTTCAAGTTGCGGCAGGAACTTCTTGAGATCGACATGCGTTTTGGGCAGCTTGGAGGAACCGGCGTTTTTACTGGTCTGGATCGGGCCGGTGTTTTGTCCCATCACGTTCCCGGGGTTGAACGCATCGATGAAGCGATTACTACGCCACCGGCAATAGCCCGCGCCCGCATTCGAGGAGAAGTTATCCGGAGACTTGCGGCCCAGGATGGAGACTACTATTGCGATTGGCAGGGGATTTTGGATTTGGGAGCAAAGCGTCTGCTCGATCTCTCGGGACCTTTTGAATCTGTTGAGCGGTGGGTGGGGTACGAACAGGCGGGTTCCAACTGGCCGCACGCATTCGCCGCGCTGGCGATGTCGCTGGAGGGATCGCAGTTCCTAGATTCTAATCGCAATCCACTGATGATCAGGAGAACGGTTTGTGATTGTCGTTGAGCAGAAACTCGAACAAAGACTAAAGCAACTCCGGGTTCACGTAGATATGCCGGACGGTGATACGGTGTTGCTGCGAAATGTTCCCGCCAATGATCGTTTCTTCAACAAGCCCCGCACAAACGTGTTGATCAAGCGACCTCGCGAAGGGATGCCTTATTTGATTTGCGTCGATGAGGACCTTGACTACACCGGTATGGATTCGGCGCTGGCGCGAGCGTTTGTTGCGGGGCACAAACAACAAGGCTGGCGAGTACTCTCAGTCGGCAACGACGCGCGAGCGGATATTCAACAACTGATCGAGGAAGCGCTCGGTGTTGTCGGCTTCGACGGTCGCGACCCCGAGCTAAAACAGCCCACGGATACAGGAGACCGGCCGGCTGCTCGGGGTAAACTCCTCGCCGCCTTTGGGGTAGAAGTCCCATCGGCGGCGGACTTAGAGCCGACTATCGGTCGAGAGGAACGAGTCGATGAGGTCGTGTCGAGCCTTCTTCAATGGCAGATTCGGCTACCGCTGATCGTTGCGGAATCCGGGGTGGGTAAGACGAACCTGGTTCACGCGGTCACTCGAAGATTGAAGCCGTGTCGTCCGGTTTGGAAGGTTATGTCGGTCGATCTTGGTGCGGTTATGTCTGGGACCCTGTTCGATTCGGAACGCGAGAGCCTGTTGATCGCACTACTTAAGGACGTTAACGACGAACCCGAAACGGTGGTGGTTCTTGAGCACCTGGAGATGGCTTTGATAGGCGTGCCTCGAGGCCATTTGCTTCTTGGGCGCGCGCTTGACGCAGGCTCGCGGCTCATAGGAACGACGCTGCCGGCCTGCCTTCCGAGATTCGAGATTGAGCCTTTGATCAGGCGGCTGCAAGTCATCGAGCTGTCAGAGATGAGCCAGAGTGAAACCGGAGAGGTGTTGCTGGCGCTTCGAGACCGAATAGCCGAGCACCATCAGATCGCGATCGATGAGACGATGCTTGCGTCGGCGATTGAGACCGCGCTTCCGCTCGCTGGGCACTTTCCTGCGAAGGCGCTCTCGCTTCTCGACACAGCAGGCGCAAGAGCCGTTCTCGCGGGTGAACCGGACCTGAGTCTGTTTGATCTGTGTTCAGCCGCCGCGAGATTTCGAGAGGTTGATTCTTAGACCGGCAGGTTCAAAAAACATTACATCGCCGAGCGCCATCTTCTGGATAGACGCGCTTGACACTAAGAACCCGCTTCATCATTCTATGGCCGTCTACGCGCTTCTCGACGGCCCGGCGCCTGCCGACACGGGAGTAAACGTCACTATGGCGCTTGAATCGCAATATCGAACGACACAAAGCGGGGAACGGCGTTCGCCTGAGAAGCCGCTATGGACAAGCTTGCCTACGAAGTGGAACCGGGTCTGTTATTTGGAAGGCCCGGGCCAAACAAGTCTCGATGGGATCTCGAATCGTTGAAACGGCGAGGTCTGGCGGTAGTGGTGAGTCTCGTTCAAATCGAAGATCCGAAATCATTGACTCGAGCGGGGTTGAAACAGTACGTGATTCCGTTTGAGGAGAGGCTTCACCTGCCTTACAAAAGCGCGAACGGTTTTCTCCTCGAAATCTTCGATCGCTTTGATGAAGTCCTGAATGTACATTTGATCATGCGCGAGCCGGTGCTCGTCCATTGCAACGCGGGCAAAGATCGGACGGGACTGCTTCTCGCTTACTACCTTGTTTCGCGCAAAGGACTCTCGGCCAAGAGAGCGTTGAAACAGTTGAGGAAACTAAAACCCGACGCCTTGACCGGTAGTGGATACGAAGACATTCTGTTCGCGCTTGAGCCCGAGATGATCAGGAGAAGAGCGCGGCGCAATGTTGTAGCGTAGACTGTCCAGTCTGCGCTCTTTCTGAGCCCGAGTCGTCACAGAATCTTCAAAGTGAATTGACTGGATGAAACTCGCTTACATGGTGGCGCCGCGGTTCAAAGGGTCGAAGATAGGTCGGTGACGCAGACCGTCATTCTGTCGGAGACAGGAGCGCTCAAGGTGGAAATCTATCCCGGCACAATTCTTCTCCGCTCGTTTCTCAACATTGAGGAGCAGAGATCACTTATCGAAAGGTGCGTCGCGATTGGGAGCCAACCGGCCGGGTTTTACATTCCGGTAGTTCGAGGCGGAGCTTACATGAGCATCGAGATGGTCTGTCTTGGAAGGCACTGGAACGCGAAGACCTACAAGTACGAGCAGTCTCGCTCAGATTACGACGGACTTCCGGTGCAAGAGCTTCCCGATGATCTGAAGAGCCTTGCCCGGCGCGCGGCGGAGGAAGCGAGGATGACCATCGAGCCGGATATTTGCCTGATCAACCGATACGCCGCCGGCGCGCGGCTTGGGCTTCATCAGGATAAGGATGAGCGTCCCGAAACGATCGAGGCGGGAATTCCTGTTGTCTCGTTCTCGTTAGGCGATTCGGCAAAGTTTAGGATCGGAGGCACGAAGCGAAAAGACCCCTTCCAGACGATCATACTCGAGTCCGGTGACGCGGTTGTTATGGGCGGCCCGAGCAGGCTTCGATTTCACGGCGTGTCGCGCATCCTTGAAGGCAGCGGACCTAAGGAAATAGGTTTTGTCGGCAGACTCAACCTTACTTTTCGTCAATATTGATAAGGATCGCCAGATTGGCGACTGGCGGGTGGTTGGAATGGCCAACAACAGTTCGAGTCTTCAGGATCGGGTGGTGCGGGTGTTTGTGTCTTCGACGTTTCGAGATATGCACGCTGAACGAGACGAGTTAATCAAACGCGTGTTCCCGCAACTTCGAAAACTGTGCGAAGAGCGCAGCGTAACCTGGAGTGAGGTAGATCTCCGGTGGGGCATAACCGAAGAACAATCGCAACGCGGCGAAGTCCTGCCTATCTGTTTGGCCGAGATTCAACGTTGCCGGCCGTACTTCATCGGTTTGCTGGGAGAGCGCTATGGGTGGGTCCCTAAAGCGATTTCTACAGAATTGATGGAGCAGGAAACGTGGATCGAGGCGTCCGGCCACCGCTCGGTAACCGAGCTCGAAATTCTGCACGGCGTTTTGAACAACCCGGAGATGACCGATCACTGCTTTTTTTACTTTCGAGATCCCGCCTACATTGACAAGCAACCGCCGGGGGATCGAGCCGACTTCCTTGAGCTTCCAACGCCCGACGAGATTGACATGTTCGGTCAGGAGGAGGCCGAACGGCATGCAAAGGATCGAAGACACAAGCTCGCAACCCTCAAGGCAAGAATTATCGACAGACGGCTACCGGTGCGCCAAGACTATCCGACGCCGGAAGCGTTGGGGGCGCTCGTTTTCAAGGATCTGAGTCAAGTCATCGAGAGGATCTACCCGATAAATCAGGTGCCTGATCCACTCGACCGCGAAGCGCTCGATCACCTCGCCTTCGTAGAGAGCCGCGCTAAGGTCTATATCTCTCGCCAGGACTACTACGATCGCCTTGACGACGCCGCTTCACGAGAGGGAACTGTGCTTTCAGTACTGGGCGAGTCCGGGACGGGAAAGTCGGCGTTGCTTTCTAATTGGGTGTTACGCTACCGCCAGACGCGTCCGGACCAGCTGGTTTTGATGCACTTTATCGGAGCCACTCCACAAAGCGCTGATTGGGCCGCGATGTTACGGCGGATTATGGCTGAGCTTAAACGTTGGTTTGGGTTTCAGGAGCAGATCCCCGATAAGGCTGACGCATTGAGTGGTGCATTTGCCGAGTTCCTGGGCGCGGCCGACGAACGAGGAGGCGCTGTCGTCGTTTTGGATGGTCTCAATCAACTCGAGGATCGAGACGGCGCTGCAGGTCTCGCGTGGTTACCGCCGGAGATACCACCGCGAATCAGGCTGATAGTCTCAACGTTGCCGGGGCCTTCGCTCGACGAGCTGAGTCACCGCGGGTGGCCGTCGATGCGAGTTGAGCGGCTTGACATTAGCGAACGTAAGATCCTCATTCGCGACTATCTTGCTCAATTTGCCAAAACCCTTGATGCTGGCCGGGTAGACCTGATTGCGCGCGCGAAACAAACCGCTAATCCGCTATACCTGAGAGCGTTATTAGACGAATTGCGAGTCTTTGGGATTCACGAAGAACTGGACGAGCGAATAAATCATTACCTCGCAGCCAGAACGCCGGACAAGCTTTACCAAAAAATACTCGAACGTTACGAACAAGACTACGAGCGCGATCGTCCTGGATTGGTGAAGGATGCAATGAGCGCGCTTTGGGCGTCGCGTCGCGGACTATCCGAGAGCGAGGCGCTCGAGCTGCTAGGCAGCGGTGAGGAACCGTTGCCGGGCGCCTTCTGGTCACCGCTTAACCTGGCAGCGGAGCAATCGCTCGTAACTCGGTCCGGGCTAATAACTTTTAGCCACGACTTTCTTCGTCAAGCGGTCAGGCAAAAGTACCTCAGTAGGAAATCGCAGCGCGACGAGGTCCATTTAAGTTTGGCCCATTACTTCGAAACGCAGCCGCTTGGCCGGCGAAAGATCGAAGAGCTCCCCTGGCAACTGATGGAAGCCCGCGAGTGGCAGCGAGTAAACCATTTGCTGTCTGATCGCGAGTTCTTTACCGAAGCCTGGCGCGCCGATTCATATGACGTAAGTTCGTATTGGGCTCGAATCGAGGAATCGTCGTCGCTAAGAATGGTCGAAGCGTATCGTAGCTGGCTTGAGGAAGGACTCGAAGCCGCCGATACCCTTGCCTATGTCTACGCCCTTCACAGTCGAGCCGGCCACGATCAGCAGGCCAAAGCATTCTATGACAACTTTGCCGAGCATATAGCTGAAACAATCGAGCGAATAGGCATGCCGGTTCCCGGCCTGCAGGCGGATGCGTTGCTAAACAACGGCAGGATCGATGAGGCCATGGAGCTTTATCGTGAACAGGAACGCATCTGCCGGGAAAACGGCAACGCCCTTACGCTGCAATTGATGCTAGGAGATCAGGCATCGATCTTGATCAGTCGGGGCGCATTCGATGAGGCAATGCGCTTGTCAGCCGAACAGGAAGAAATCTGCCGCGAAATAGGTGAGAAGCCGGGGCTACAGCGAAGTCTCGGTCATCAAGCCCACATCTTGAACGCAAGGGGCGAGTTTGGCCGGGCGCTGAAGGCAGCAAAAGATCAGGAACGAGTCTGCCGCGAGTCTAATAACCAGGAAGACCTGCAAGAGAGTCTTGCTAATCAGGCAGCCGTCTATCAGTCAATGGGTGATTTGGATCAGGCGATCGCTGTTTACAAAGAGCAGGAGCTTATTTGTCGCCGGTTTGGCTACAACAGATCGCTTGCTCACTGCCTTGTCAATCAAGCTACGGTTTACCGCGCGCGAGGCGATGTTGACGAGGCGCGCAGAGTCGAATCTGAACAGGAAGATGTCGGCGCGGTGCTGGGTGATAAGACTGTGATCGCATCGGCTCTGTCCCGACGAGCCGGAGAACTCTATGACCGAGGGCAATTGGACGAGGCAATAGAACTCTACGAAAGAGCAGAGGTAATGATTCGTGAGGCGGGCGACCAGCGAGGACTGGCGGCAAACCTTGGCAGCAGGGCAAACGTATTGCAGGCGCTCGGGGAATTTGGAGATGCGCTCAGGCTCTACAAGGATAGTGAACAAATCTATCGCGATACGACCGATAGCGAGGGCCTTCAAACCAATCTGGGAAACCAGGCCGTTCTTCTGTCGGCGATGGACAGGCCGATTGAGTCGATGAGCTTGTGCAAGGAGCAAGAGAACATCTGTCGCGCGCTTGGTAACAAAAACAGCCTTCAGCAAAGCCTCGGCAATCAAGCGGTGCTCTTGCGGGCCAGTCAACAATTCGACGAAGCGCAGCAGTTGCTGGAAGAGCAGGAGCGTATCTGCCGTGAGTTGGGCAGCCAACAAGGGCTGGCATACTCGCTGATCAATCAGGCCCTGCTATTGGCGGATAACCGGGGCAGAGCCCGAGAGGCCCTGCCGCTAGCGGAAACCGCGTACGATGTGGCCCGAAACGCCAATTTGATTCTGGTTGCTAACCAGATTCGCCCGTATGTCGATCACGTACGCGGAAAAATCGTCGAGACGCAGCACGCTCCAGTTTACACATCGTCGCCGCATCCGGGCGCAGATGCCGATCGGGCGGCGCGATTGAATCTGAAGTACCAGCGAGAGTTGGCTCAGTGGAAGGCTCTTCCGTGGTTTAAGCGCATGCGAACCAGCAAGCCCGAACCGCCAAGCGGAATCTGAGCATCGCTGCTTGGGTAACAACGAGCGGGCAGCGCTTCTACGTAGCTTAAAACCGTCGTAATCTGGGACCTTGACTATGTGCAGTCATCAACATTTGGTATTTTCAAGTCTTTCACCGGACAGAGCGGTCGTAGTTATCCATGACCCCACTATGTTTCGCCGCTGATTGACAAGTCAATTTCGCGATGAGAATCTTCCAGACTTGATCCAACCCATAGCGGAAAAGCATGGCCCTTCGAGCATTAAGATTCAGCGCGCGCCAGGATGGCGTTGAGCCCGTGCGCAGCGAGCTTGGCGCCGAACTGATCAGATCGTTTGCAAAAAACAGGTTACAAAGCCAACCCACGGTTTATGTAGTGCTGAATACCGAGCTCCCCGAGCTCGCACGATTTGACGACCTCGTTCTCGATCGCGGCCGCAAGCACGAAGCTAAGCCGCTCGCCAAACTTCTGCTAGGACATTCAAAAATCCCGTTGGTTAACGGAAGCTATGAATCCGCGGGTCAACTGGTGAGAAGCATTCGAACCCTGCTCGAGAATGCCTTTGCCAAAGACGATCACAACCTCTACATAGTCGGGACGAGCGCGGAAATTCTTGAGGAGTTGTGGGAGCGAGCGGTGTCAGCTCGACCGGGTGATCAGGCAGCGTTGAAAGCCCGCAAAAGCAAGACGGCCTCAAGGCCCGGGGCCGATGAGTCGCTGTCGAGCCAGCACCTCTTACAGCTTCTTCCTCAACGCGAAATCCCCCAGGAGTTTCTTAATACCTTTGTTGGCTCATCAATTGAAGTACAGCTCGTACGACAGCTGGTGATGCGCGCTGCCGCGAGCGACGACCCGGTGCTCGTGCTTGGCGACACCGGTACCGGCAAGGAAGTCATCGCGCGCTCGATTCACAACTACAGCACGCGTGCCTCCGAGAAATTTGTGCCGGTCAATTGTGGCGCTATCCCGAGCGAGCTGCTCGAGTCCGAACTGTTCGGGCATAAAAGATACACGTTCACCGACGCCAAGTACGATAAGAAGGGTCTGTGGGAGATCACCGGAAACGGTACGCTGTTTCTAGATGAGGTCGGGGATCTGGCTCTCATCCATCAAGTAAAGATTCTTCGGGCGCTTGAAGAAAACAAGATTCGACCGATCGGCGAAGTAAAGGAAATCAGAGTCAATGCCCGGGTCATTGCAGCAACAAATCGCGACCTGTTTTCCATGGTAAAGACGGGACAGTTTCGAGAGGATCTGTACTATCGGCTTCGTTCCTTTCTGCTCCGGACCCCGGGGCTTCGCGATCATCCGGAAGACATTCCAACGCTTGCCCGTTTTTTTTGGAAGAGGATTAGCCGCGATGACAATGCTTCGTTGCCGGCTGATGTGATGGAGGAGTTGCAATCGTGTTCGTGGCCGGGGAACGCGCGGGAGCTAAAGGCCGTTCTGATGAGTCTTCACTCACTCTTTGGAAAAGACGATCTGGATGCTGCGCGGTTGAGAGCTGTTTTTCAGATTCAAGGCCAGGGAATAGTCGAGAACCCTGAAGTCGCCGCCCAGAATGAGATGATTGCACACCGGCTTGACTGTCTTCGTCATTTTCGTCGGGCCGACGAAGTGCTCCGTGCCTGTGTGGTGTCGGCCAGGCCGCTGGTTGAAGCCAATAAGACCGAAACGGCAACGGCGGCTTCGGTGCGAGCCTCGCTGCGGACCCGGCTTGGGGAGCTCGAAGTGTTGTGCCTGAATCCGCTGTTGTTTCATAGCACGGTAACCTTCGATGTTGTGGACCGGCTCAAGGAGAAGATCTCCTACTTTTGTGGACTGCTTGAAGGTGATGCGCAGATCGCTCTCAGTTATTGGAAGAATGAAGTGAGCCGGGACATGAAGCTGGCGTTGATCGCTATGTTTCAGGAGAGCGAACGACTCGAAGCTAATGTTTGAGGCAGTACGAGGGCGTTCTAGTGTTAAGGGAAACGCAATGTTCTGCTCAGTGTTGCCCAGACAATCTTGGACGATTAATCATCGGGTAGCACCAAGGTACTGGCGCATCGTAGCGAATCTAACCACCGTAATTGGTTCAGAAACCAGATTGCCCTCGGGTAGCACCGACGTTCCCTGCCGGCGGAGACCTCAGCAGGTTCAGGGTCTGAAATGCCAGCGGCGGAACGGGCCGGGGCAAGCCCTC
>DASRIZ010000532.1:0-16967 GCA_035649735.1 Blastocatellia bacterium
CGAAAGATGAATCGACGGATCCTGACTCCCCTCGCTCCACGATTCTCCGTCGTCAACACCGTGATAATACTCGACCGGCATCGAAAACGACTGAACCTCACCAGTCGCATCGTCGATCAAGTCTCCTTCTACATACAACCAAGAGTTATCGACGTTTGACCGCGCGGTCACTCTGATGTTTTGCCGTCCCTTCATTTGAAACGGCTCGCTGAAGATCACTTGCGTGCCTTCGGCATTCGCGACAGGCTCAAGCGCATACGTCTGTTCGAAAACCTTCGCTCGCGATCCAGTCGCGATGAAAAGCAGCCCAAGCAAAAAGGCCGCCGCCAACATCAACGCCCAATACTTGTAGACCTTCTTGTGAGGAAACAATTGGTTGGGAGCGATTTTTGATGTGCGAGGCAGCCCGGTTATACCAAAAGCCTTCTCAACCTGCGACCGCTTTATGTATGTTCCGAGCGACCAGTTGATCTCACCGGTAGGCGCTGACTTTACCTTCTTTTTTCTTGTCTTGCCGGGTTCGCCTGATTCCTCAACGCCCAGTTGAACCAAAGAAGCTTCCATCGACAGCATTCGCGGCGGATGAACGTAATCGACCGCCCGTGTCTGTTCGCCACAAGCAACCTTCCAGTAGAACTCTCCGATGACATACTCAACCCGCGCGACAGCGTCCTGATAAATCTTGTAGCGTTCGCCTTGAAACTGAACGGTATCGCCCTTGCCCCCGAACCTGCCCGTCTTGTGAAAAACATCTCCTGGCGGTACAGACTGCACATAGCTCCAGTTATCGTCGCTTCGCACCAGCCAGCGAAATCCGATTTGCGGGTTGTAGAGCAGAAACTCTTCCCAGTAATAACGTACGCCTTCAAACTCGACGCTGCGGACCATGAACCCGATCACCATCTGTTTAACGCCGTCGAACTCACCAATCGAGCCTACGGGAATAACCAGCGGCGTCTTGGGCGGTTGAAGCGCCTGCATGAACTCGAGCCGTCCGTGGCTCACATCAAGCAGCGCCCCACAGTTCGGGCAAGTGACTCGAAGACTCTGGTCCGGCGCTCGTAGTTCGAGCGGACCTCCGCATTGCGTACAGTTGAGCTGCGCCCCGGCAACACGCCGCGCCTCCCGTTCGGGCGTGACCGCGCTCGCTAACCCGATCTCGCCGAGCGTTACCTCGCGTCCTACGAACACCATCGCGGGCGATTCGTTATAGTCGAGCGTCGCGAATATTCCGTTCGGCCCGGAGAGGTCGGCGTACTCGTACTCCTCACCGGGAACCAGCTTGTAGGGAATTTCACCTCTCGCTCCAAGCTGAGTAGCAATGCCGGTTTCCGCCACGGTCAGCGGCACGGAGGTCGGCAGTGCGGCGACGGGCACGCCCGGTTGAAGTGCAACAAAAGGCGGAATCAGAGTTTGTTCCGGTAGTGATTGCTGGAAGGTGAGGTAGAATCGGCCCTGCGCTTCGGCGAGCCATCCCCAGCGCCCGTTTTCAAAGGCGGCGTACCACTCGTCCCACATCCCGCCGGCCTGGTGACCGAGTTGCGCGCGGCCGGTGAGTTCGAAGGAAACACCTTGATAGACGCCGCGTAATCCGACATCCAGCGGGGAGCCTGTTTCGACCAGATCGACAACTTTGCCGAGATCCTCAAGCTTGCGATCGCCGCGAGCTACTACCGAATGACAGAACTCGCAGACCACGACGATGGAAGAGCCGGTTTTGAAAGCGATAGGCGCTCCGCATGCTGGACAGGAAACTTCAACACTCACAGGCCGCTCACCTCACGTGCTGAAGTAAGTTCCGAACGCTCAACTTGAAATGACATCTGTTCGCGTGCTGTCTCCGCGCCTCGAGCCGCCGTTCGCACTTTCACCTGGTCCGCGCCGAGCAATTTGCGCAGGCGCTCCTCCCAGGCGAATGGAGGACGCGGACGACAACAATAGAGATTAAAAGTCGCCAATCCGGTCTCAGGAAAAGTATGACAGGCAAGGTGGGATTCAGTGAGCAGGTATAAACCGGTAATGCCTCCCGGCTGCGGAAACTGGTGCCACATCGGTTCGCCCACTACGCGCAACTCAAGATCAGCGATGACCTCTTCGCATAGCCCGCGAACCGCATTGATATCGCGAAGAAGTTCGGCCGCGCAACCCTCCGCGTCCACCAACCACTCTGTTCCAACAGTCATAGTTATCGTTTTGCTTATCTTGCGTCGTTATATCGCCGCTGAGTTGACGGAGGCCCCGCTCGGTATCTGACGGCGAACGGGGACAGGTTACTAGCACAGATCGAGGCGTTGCAAGGCTGAGATTGTTTTCCTGGCACGTAGTAGCCTGATGGTTGAGCATGTGACATTTCTAAAGAGCTTTGACACCTGATGGTTGAGCTCTTGCTCGCAGGTTGGGTGGAGTGTACGATGCGACGCGACAGTCGGGATCAGATAGTCGGTTGGACGAGCTGGGAAAGATCGACGCTGAGGTTTCCCGGCCGCCGCGCAGTTTATGTTGGCGGTCACAGAACACGCGGCTGACACTACGATGCATTGAAAAGGAGAGGTAATGAGCGCTTTTGAAAATGCCAAGAGATTCTTTATAGCTTGTGAAGAACCGGCAGGCTGGGCTGGTTGCAAACAATATGTCGCAGACGGAGCCCCGTTTGTTGCACAGAGCGAACCCCTGGCCGACATTCACACCGTGGAAGCCTACTGCGAGTGGATGGCCGCTTTTGCCAACGTCACCGTTCCCGGCGCGACATATGATCTGCATACATCAAGTTTCGATGAGGAAACAAGAACCGCGGTATTCTTTGCAACCTATAACGCAAGGCATACCGGAGACGGCGGACCCGTGCCACCAACTCAAAAAGAAACCCATTCGCACTATGTCTATCTGCTAACTATGAACGCGGAAAACAAGGTTGAGCGGATGGTTAAGGTGTGGAACGCATCATGGGCTATGAGAGAACTGGGCTGGATCTAGAAGAGCACTTGTTACGCGACCTGATCCGCGAGCGTTTGGGGCTCTCTCTTGCCGCTTACGATGGCGTCGCGGTGATAACCGGCCCGCTCGCGAAGCGAATTCAGCAAACAAACTGCGGATCGTTTCTGGATTACTACCGTCTACTGATAGGCGACGGAGCCACCGCAAGAAACGAGTGGCGCGAGGTAATGCTTGCCCTGTCGAAGCCAAAATCCGGCTTCTGGCGACAGAGACAGATGGCAAAAACGATTGTAGAAACTGCGCTACCGGATTTGTTCTCGGTATTTCCCGCTCAACCTTTGCGAATTTGGAGCGCCGGCTGCTCCACTGGGGAAGAACCGCTCTCGATCGCAATGGCGCTAAACGAAGCGGGCTGGTTTGAGCGTGCGTCGATAGAGATTAACGCGAGCGACGGAAGCTATGCGGCCATTGAACGCGCCATACGAGGGGTCTATCCCGATCAACGGATCGATAAACTGGATGTCCAACTGCGAGACAGATACTTCACGCAAGATCCTGGCGGATGGCGAGTCGCGCCCGAGATTCAGCGATTGATCCAATGGAAAGTAACAAACCTTATGATCGAACGTGAAATCGCTGATCTGGCCAACTCACACGTTATCTCGTGTCGAAATGTGTTTATCTACTTTACAGACTCGGCGATCCGAAAAACGCTGACGCTGTTCGCCAAACACATGCCAGCCGGAGCTTATCTCTTTTCCGATGAAGGTGAGTTCTTCAATGATGTTGTTTCTGCTACACGTTGTTTTGAGCCGCTAGAGTCCGGCGAATCAGGCGTCTGGATCAGGCGAAACGACGTCTTCAGCAATGTGATCTGAGCCTACTCTATTTACCAATGCGTTTCGACGGGTATCCGATGTGAATATGGGCCCCGGTAGCCGAACCACGCACCGCGTGCCTAAACGCGATAAACGAAATGCCGGCGCTTCGCAAGTATTCCATCAACGTCTTGCCCGCCGCGCTATCCGGGCTCACCGCCACGTCTATCGAGTTGCGATGATCGAAACCAAGCTGGTCGTGAACTGGTGTTTGTCCATAGGCGCTAATGGGTAGCGCCTGGTGGAATCTCAAAGCAAAGAAACCCTGGACCTTCACCACATCGGCCAGCGCCCAGCGCGCCGTTCCGTTGTAACGGATAAGCGTTCCGGTTGCTTGATAAGACCCAATCCGCGAGGGGCCAAGTTTCGCCAACTGGTCTTCTGCTTTTGCCTCAGCTATCAAGTTGTCGGCTTCGGTCATCAGCTTTTGGGTGTCCACGACCTTAGACCGGGCAAATGCCAAAGCTTGTTCGGCGTCATCAACTTCTTTCTTTGAAATAATGTTGTCTTCAAACAGGGCCTTTCGCTTTTCAAGAGTCTCGGCAAGGGCCTGAACATCTCTTTCCTGAAGCTCGAGGACGGTTCCAAGTTTGGCCTTGTAATCGGTGCTTGCAGCGACGACTTGAGCATTCGCTTCCGCAAGTTTTTCGGCCAGGGTTGGCTCGGATTTACGAGGTGGTTTTGTCTTTTTCCTGGTCTGTGCACGCGCTTCAATTGGTGCTGCGATAATCGCCACCACTAAAGTCGCGGTGCTTAGATATTTTCCAATTCTCATACTCACGCCCGGCAGCAAGAAAGAGTCTCCGCCAGTCCTCTGACACGTTGTACGAACGCGTGAAGCGGTGTCGTTCCGCTGAACATCAAATCTTAGTTCGATCGTAGCGCTCGGCAAGCCTCCAACGCTGCACCATCACCACCTGACCATCCGGCTTTAGTCGAACGCTGATTTCATCTTTTCGGTTCGGTTTGCCGCCTTGGCCCCGCGCAAGAACCTCGACAACTTCGCCGTAACGAATGCAGCTGGTAAACGTCCTAAACCCCACGATGTCGCCGACTCGCACCGTTCTAATCATAGCATTCTGAGGTATGCCACACACCAAGACACATCAATCCAACGGGCTTGACACCCTGGCCGCCCTTCGTCGCGAGTTAAACCAAACTGCGGCCTTCGATCAACCTTTGACCGCAATGCACTCGACTTCTATTCCCATCTCCCCCAGCAACTGACTCCCAACAGTAGCACGCGCCGGATAGTCTTCAACAAAATAGCGTTTATAGACGTCGTTCATCTTGCCAAAGTTGGCAAGGTCAGCCAGATAAACATTCACCTTGACCACATCGGCGAGCGTAGCGCCTGCGCCTTCCACTATCGCCTTGATGTTCTCGAACACCTGAACCGCTTGCTCATCGAATGTTGCAGGCATCTTTCCCGTCTTTGGATCGAAAGGTCCCTGACCCGCCACGTAGATCGTGTTGCCGGCTACGATTGCCTGGCTATATGGACCAACCGGCTTTGGCGCGCGATCAGTCGATACTTTTCGTTTGGACCTGCTGGCTTTAGCCTGAGATGGTTTGTTGGCCAGCACAGTGCTTCCCGACCCTGCCACCACCAGTGCGCTTGCGCTGGTGGACTTGATAAATTTTCTACGGGTCATTCTTTCTCTCCTCCTGGTGAGCGGGAATAATTTGAAGCAACAAATCAAACCTTCGTCAGATTGAAAAGATACTGAAGGCGAATTCGAATTGCAGAGTGGGCCGCTGTTTGTTGTCAGCGGCCCTTTCAACCGGCTGGGATATCTAGGCTTTCTGCGCTCTATGAACCCCGGGCCGTGACACCTGCGCTACTTATCTTTCTTCTCTACTTTCTCTCGTTTCAGACTACGCACAAACGGAACCAACGATTCGATCTCGGCCTGGGAAAGCTTCTTTTCGAAACTCGGCATTGCGCCGGGTCCTTTCTTGATCGCGGCGAGGATCTTATCGTCTGTCTCCTTCGCCTGCCAATCCGCATCAGTGAGATTTCGCGCCCCAACCATCTTACCGCGCGTCGTTTTGGCCCGGCCGTCCTTACCGTGACACTTAGCACAATTCTTTTCAAACAACGTGGCCGCATCAGATGTGATCTGGCCAGAGACTGCCTGGTGAAGTGCTAAAGGTGTGCTCGTCACAAAGGTGAGAAAGAACGCTGATAGAACAATCAGAATGAGCTTTGGTGCTCTCATGGTTTCGCATCCTCCTTCTGCAGGATTAGCGCCCTTTTTAGTTTACCAAAGCGAGGGCGTCTGGCGTAGCGCGAGCAGGGGGCAAAGTCATAGCGTCTTTAGAAACGCGATTAGTGCCTTGCGATCCGTTTCCGATAGATCGAGCCCGAACTCGTGCCCGCTAACAGCTCGAGTCGTCACGCCATGCCCCTTGAAGCCGGTCGGCACATAGTCGTCACGCACTCGACGCGGGTCAAACCAGTCCTCCAGCGAAGCAACCCAACCACCGTGCCCAAACGGGCCTCGATACCAGAGGCCCTTCAGAGACGGTACTTTGTAGTAGCCCGTGCCTCGACGGGTCTTCATCGTCAGACTCGAATCTGTTTTGACCGATACTTCCAGAATGTCAAACTTCTGCCGATGCTCGTCCGGAACTCTGAATCCATCAGCTGGAGTAAGCATGTTGTTTGTGTAAAGCGGCGGTGTATGACAGGCGGCGCATCCTTCGCGCTCGAATACCCGCTTTCCACGTGCTGCTTGCCTATCGACTGGGTTCGGATTCGGCGGCGCCTTTAGAGAATAGACGTACAGAGCAAGCGCGTAGAGCTGCTCGTCACTGTAACGACTCTCACTGGTGGGATCTGGTAGTTCGCCTTTTGGTCTGAATCCTCCATACAACGAGAGCGCATCGGCGCCTTGATTCAGCGCAGCATAGCGCATCAGATCTGCAATCGAGCGATGGCGGACCAGCCCGCTCGAGTCGAGATACCGCCGGTCCTTTATACCGATCAGATCAGGAATATGTGGGGGAAAGAACGCGCTGGATCCCTGCCTCGCGCAAACGCCCGGTGGAATGGCCTCCATCACAGAAGCAATTTCGTCAACCGACATCCGATCCGGTTGCGAGTCTGGATTATCCTGGAGCCAGGGCGCAGCATAAGTCTGTCTCATAAAGGTTCTGAGGCTTCTCAACGCCTCGACTTTGTCCTTTGCTTCCTCCAATCTCGATTCATAGCCAAACGTTCGATCATCTGGAAAGTTTCCCTGGGCGCCCTTAATGGTGCTCCCATCCGGCATCACCCGAGTGTGACACATTGCACAGGAGAGAATTCCAACTTCGACTTTGCCTTTCTCCCTGACAACGTATCGCATATTCGGAAAGATTCCGTCTTTCGTTATCAAGACTCGGTTCTTTTCATACCAGCTTCGTTTCCGGACTTCAGCGAACAACGTTCCTGACGACACGAATTCTATCGGAGCATCAAAGACGAGCTCGCCAGCGTTTATCCAATCTTGTTTGGTTCTCAGAGTCGACGTAGTAAACGTGATCTGTGGTTCCTGTTTGGCGAGCCGTTCCACGTATCCTGCCGGCTCTTTCCCCGGAGCGTAGATCGGATAGCTTTTGTAGATCGGCCGTACTGGAATGCGATAGTAATAGTCAGCGGAAATATATTTGGGTGAACTCGCAGGATCGGCGAGAGGAACTTCAAGGGTCGCGATCTCGCTATCCACCCAGGTCTTCGGTATCTTCGGCTGCCAGCGGGCCGACTGCGCAACACTTCTTTGCGAAAAGACTGCGAACCCAAAAAGCAGGAGAGTAATACCCAGATTGAAGGTTCTGTGATTCATTCGGGTTCACGTCTGCCGTCAATAATGCTGGCGTGATCTATCCAAGCTGTATTTCTGTCGGAACTTCTGGATTCATCAACGATGCGCCGCCGTCTGCATAGATCACTTGCCCGGTTATCCAGGCGGCTTGATCCGTACAAAACAGCGCTACTACGTTGCCAACATCTTGAGGCGTTCCAAGTCGTCCCATTGGGGTCCAACCGCGTCCGTGCCAATTCCGTATCAAGGCCTGCGCCTCCTCCGGCAGCGTGTTCAGTACGCTGTCCTCGGTCCATCCTGGGCTGATCGCATTCACTGTAATGCCACGCTTTGCAAGCGCCACCGCGAAGTAGCGAACCAGTGACTCCACTGCAGCTTTCGCAGCTCCCATCCCTACCCAGGGCTGCAACCCGCCGGTGCGGCTCCCTTCGGCGTAGGTCAGCGCAAACACCCTTCCCCCGTCGGCCAAAAGCGGAATAGCTTCTCGCACACCGATCAGAAAAGCCTTAGCCTGTGAATCTACCGCCGCATCCCATTGCTCCAATGTAATGTCGAGGGGTCCCTGGAAAAACGCCGGGATTTCCGGACGCGCATTGCTCACAAATATGTCGAGCTTCCCAAACTCAGTCTCAACTTTCTTGAACATATTGCTGATTTCTTCCGGGTGCATCACATCCGCTTGCACCAGAAAGCCATCCGATCCGAGCTTGCGCACTTCGGCAAGCGTCCTTTTCGCCGCATCCTCGTCCTGATAGTAATGTACGGCGATCTTTACCCCGCTCTCGGCCAATTTCTTGGCGATTCCGCGGCCAATGCCTCGCGAGCTACCCGTAATCAGAGCGTGTTTCCCATGTAGAGTCATCTGGATCCTCCTTTGACGCCTCGAAAAAGTTTGAGTTACATCTCTAAAACCGAACCGAAGGCATCGGCGTTCGCTCCTGCTAAGATCTGGCCAGAGACCCAGGAAGCGGCAGTTCCAGTGCGGGTCCCTAGCACTCACAAAGAAAGGGTCGAACCGATTAGCCTCGGGACCATCCAGACCGGCGGGATTATACTTCAACGGGAAATTGCACGGAAGGCTGACGAGGTTTTTGCAGAAGCAACAATAGAGCACTACATATACAAGCTGAATCGCGGACGTTCCCGAAGGGGCGGCCTTGACCGGTGATCGGCGAACATCACCGCAGACTGAGCGTCCTAAGTATTCATTTCGCGAGCCCCAAGAGGTGATGAGCGTCGAGAGGTCTGTACCAAAGCTTAAAGGTTGTATAATCGCGACACGATGATATTGATTACGCTAGAGTGTCACGAGTTGATGGGTCGTGACCGGGCAATCCGGCAACCCTGGTCGGATGTGTCTGTTAGCTTTGTACGCGAGCCGGGAGAAAGCGCCGAGCGCTACGAACCGACGCTAGTTTCCCACGCCCGCTTGATCGAGGATCGCGCCCTGGCGCCAAGGCTTGAGCCGATTGTCGAGGCCTTCAAAAACGGCGCAGAGTTTTATATCGAGCAGACATCCGCTGACGATCGAAACCCGGAAATCTACACGAGCAATGCTTACATCGATCAACCGGAAGCGGAGAGGATGCTGGCACATTTTCTTAGAACCCGGGGTCTCGAAGATGTGGGATTCCAATGGGTCTGGCCGGATTTTGTTTGCTCTGTCGGGTAGAGCACCGTCAGCGCCCGGACGCCCTCAACACCGGGATCAACTCACTTCGCAAGGATGTGAGTCGTTGTCACGTCAGCGATTAATCTTTCGTTCTCGCCGAACACAGTTGTACGGACAACACTGACTGCCCTTCCCTTCTTAACAAACGACGCCACAGCTTTGAGCTTGCCTTCCTTCTGATTTCCCGCGAAGTTCGCGTTCAGGGCTATCGCAAGCGGGAATCCTGGCATGCCTTCGCTAAATTCGGTCGATCCCATCGCCAACACCGTAGCAGTTACATCCGCAAACCAGAGCAGGGCCCCTGCGTGCACACCCCCGTACGGATTCTTTATTCCGGGTTGAACGGGCATTTCCGAAACGACACGATCCGGCGTTTGCTCGATCACTTGAAACTCAATTCGCCCTTCAACCTTCATCCGATCTTTCCCCTTGCTCAAAACGCGGCGTTGACACTCACGACCCGCAAGCTCCTCAAGGCCGGCTCGAATGCATCGCAACCATTTTCCAGCCGCCGCCCCTGTTGGCAAACGTCAGGGTGTAAAAGGCGGCGAACGGGTTAGCGTCGCCGGTAGCCTCGCCGGGTATAGACGAGCGTTGACGCGACGAAACACCACGAACGACCGCCGTATCCCCATAAACCGAGATCGTCACATTGTTGCTCTCCACCTTCGAGTATTTCAATCTGCCCGTTGAGAGTTGCTCGAGCAGCGTTCGCCTTGATACTTGCTGGCCGTTGTCGTGCGTCCAAATAAAGCTCTCATCCATCATCGATTCCAGTTTCTTGACATCGCCGGCCAGCGTCGCCTGATGGAAAGCGGACTCCATCGCTGCGATGTCCTTCCGCGTCTCATCCTCTGAGCGTGGCATTCGCGTCGCCTGCCAGCTAACTACTTGCCACTTGCCGTCGCGCTTTAGAAAGGTACCGGTGTTCAGATAGTTCGAGGTTTCGGTTTTATCTCCGGTCCTGGTCATCCCAACCAGGCGGAAGGCGACGATCGCAGTCGACCCGTATTGTTGGATTCGAATGTCTTCGGCGCTGAAGACAGTCGCCGGTGTCGCAGGTCTCGGGGCAGTGGTCGAACGCTGATCGCGCATTATGTCAGGCTTGCCGATCCGGCGTCCTGACGACCCGGTGTAAATCAAATCCTCAGCCCAAAAGCGGTCATGCATCGCGGCGTCGTTGCGTGAGGCTCCATCCAGAAACTCTTTCACAAGCCTGGTCAGTTCGGCGGAATCAGGCGCGGTTTGAGCGGAGACTCCTGCGGCAAGGATCACCGCTGCAATGACAGAGTAAACAATTCGGATCATGTTATCCCTCCTATTGAGGAGAAGTTCTACGTCCAGACGAACCTGTACTTTGAAATGCTGCAGAGTTTAGACGCCAGGCTACGCAGGTTCTCCGAGAAGAGTGCCGAGCGGTAATCCGATGGACGCCGCGAATTCTGTTAAGAACCCCATTCGTCGATCGGACCAAAGCATAAGCTGATGGAATGCGCGAAGCCGCGATGTGTCCGGGGTTGGAGTACTACTGACAATAGGTCTCGGTCAGCTTCCGAAAATGGTACCCCATTGCCGCCAGTCTCATGGAGTCAGCAAACGCTCCCCGATGATGGGCGAGCGTCTGGGTCATGAAGCGCCAGAACTCCAGGCGATCGCGATCGCGCACCCCGAGCCTCAGAGTAATTCGCGCCAGGGCCGACGCGTCACGAATGAGGCTGTTGCGCCGTTGAGATTTGGGTCCCGGCTGCGAGACCCGCTTCAAGCACTCCAACGCGCGATCATAGTATTCGCGAGTGTCGTAGATCGATCGCAAGATCGATTTGTAGCCTTCAACCAGCCGCGTCGAATCCATCCGCGGGATGAAGTTCAAATCCGAATGGGTATTGTTCCCGCCGCTTTCGCCCAACAGCCGTCCTTCTCCGCTCAACCGTCTCCAAAGTTGAGTATTGGGAAGCGCCGTCAGCAGCCCAACCATCGCAAGAGGGATCGCGCTCTCACGAATGAAATGGGTCATGCGCTCGAAAATATCCTCCGGATCGTTGTCGAAGCCTACGATAAACCCAGCCATTACCTCGATGCCGTAGCTCTGAATCTTCTTCACCGACTCCAGCAGATCATGCCGTGTGTTTTGTCCCTTCTGTGCCTCTATTAGGCTCGCCTCCACGGGCGTCTCGATTCCCAGGAACGCGCGGTTGAACCCCGATTGGCGCATCAAATCAAGCAACTTGTTGTCTTCCGCAAGGTTGACGCTGGCTTCGGTTATGAATGTAAATGGCCTTCCGTTGCGCTCCTGCCACTCGGCGAGGTGCGGGAGCATCAACTTCACGTTCTTCTTGTTGCCGATGAAGTTGTCGTCAACGATAAACACCGTTCCACGCCAGCCCGATTCTTTCAGCACATCGAGCTCGGCAAGCATCTGCTCGTTGCTCTTTGTTCGCGGAACTCGACCATAAATCTCGATGATGTCGCAGAACTCGCAGTTGAAAGGGCAACCGCGTGAGTACTGCACCGACATCGCGCTGTAGCGCCTCATATCGGCAAGGCCAAAGTCCGGGATTGGTGTGAGAGCAAGTTGCGGCCTCTCGGGGGCGTTGTAGACCGGTTTTGCCTCGCCACGCTCGAGATCGCTGACAAGTTGCGGGAGAGTCTCTTCCGCTTCCCCTAGAACAACGTGATCGGCGCCCTTCAACTCTTCCAACGTTGTAGTAACGTAGGGCCCGCCTACGACAACCCGGGTGCCCGCGGCGTTGCACATCGCTACTACGCGCTTCAGCGAGTCTTTCTGAACGAGCATTGCGCTGGCGAACACAACATCGGCCCATTTTATGTCGGTGGCCTTCAACGCTCGCACATTCATGTCTACCAGCCGGCGCTCCCAGGATTTGGGCAGCATCGCCGATACCGTGAGCAATCCAAGGGGTGGGAACGCAGATCGTTTGCCTTCGAATGACAAGGCGTGACGGAAGCTCCAATAGGTGTCCGGGAATTCCGGATACACCAGCAGAACCTTCATGGTGAGGTCTCCTTCCTCTTCGAAGCGTCGTGAGGATATTAGTCTCCGGCCCGGATCTTCTCAACTGGTTTGGGATTTTTCTACCGGCTGCTTGCCACCAGGAGTGCGCAAATCGGGTCGCCGCTTATCTCAGACCAGCGCACCGGTCTAGGAGGATCGTGGGGGTTCTTCTGATTCTCTCCAGAATTGTCGAAGTAAGCAACCACTTCGACACGTGTTCCCTTTGGCAAGGCAACCGGCTGCCGGAAATAGTAGGTTGGCTCCCAATCAAAATGATATCGGCGTGTCCATATCATCACCTCTTCGGAGCCGTCCGGACGGTGAGCAGTCGCTTGAAACGATACTACCAGCGGATTCACGCGCGGACGAATCCCTATGGCTTCAGTGTCGCTCTGTGTCGTTATCGAGACCTTCACTGGAAACGGCTCCGCCGCCACCGGAACGCTCGCATCGGGGTTTGTGATTGCTATTTCCTGAAGCTGTCTTCGCGGTGCGGTTTTTGCGAAATACAGGCCGACCGAGCTCCGGTCGGTACTCGCTTCGCCAGAGCCACGGTAGTGGATCCTGACCGCGATGCGCGACCCCGCCGGAATCAACTGAGCAAGACCATCCTCAAGCGCAGTTGGCTTCTGCCCAGGCATCCAGCTCAGAAGGACCCCGGCATTTCGCAAGTCCACCGGTGACGGCCCGTCTTCCGTCTTGACCGGGGTCATTGGCAGCACGCCTGCGGAGGTCTTTAGCGAGTAGATCTTTGCGCAGTGCACCACCGCGGCGTTCCCCGGCTGAAGATCAATCGCTGAAAGCCATCGATCCTCGTTCAGATTCATCGGCAGCATAAAAGTGCGGAACTCATCGGCATCGCCGGCGATCTTCGATTCGCTATCAGGCTTTAACGTCAGATCAGGTTTGCCCAGCAGCCAGTCATTTGAGAACTGCGGCGAAGGCGGCAGGTCTTTGTCGTCACCCTTTGGCGCGCCGCCTTCAACCCAATTCACGATCATGTCGACGTCGCGCTGAGTCAGCGAAGGGGCATTGCGGAATTCACCGTAGCCTTTCACCGCGTGCCACGGCGGCATCCGTTTTTCGAGCAGCTCTTCTTTGATTGCTTTTGCCCACGGACGCGCTTCCTCGTAGGTTGCCAGAGACATCACGATCCCACCCGGACGGTGACAACCGAGACAACTGCGCTGGAGTACCCGGATTACTTCTTTGTTGAATCTGACTTTTGTGGTGATCGGTTCGTGGGCGGAAATCGGCCGCAAGGCGAAGGGAACAAAGCAACACGCAAGAACTAATAACGACAGAACGCCAAGACGCAATAACGACGACGTTGGTTGTCTAACAAGGATGGCCGCTGGGTGTTCTGTCGCCCTGTCTCTCCGTCGCTTCATATCAATCAGAGTGAGATGTCCGACAAACTTCAGTTTGTGGAACTAAGAGTCAACTTTTACGATCGTCAAGCTTCTAACGGGTGCCGCTCGAGGCAGTCTTGTTAACCCTCTTTGCGCGGAGCTTCATGCCGTTGATTTCAAACAGGAGGTCGGTCACCTGGCCCGTTTCGCTCCTCATAAAAGTAACCTGCCCCTCGACGATGGTGAAAAAGAATTTTGTTTCAGTTTCCGGAAATGCTTCGGCCTTTCCCATCCCCGGCACCTCAAACATCAGCTTGTCGCCCTCTCTGGTAACTTTGAAGACCTGCGGTCCTACGGCGTAATCGCCGGCGTATTCGTCATAGGCCTTCCGATCGATCTTCGCAACCTGCCGTACTCGCGCGGCGGGCAGATAATCGAAATACCCAACCATCATCTCATCATACGTCGGGTCCCCGAATCGAACAGTCTTGGTCGGATCAGGGTTGTATTTGTTCTTTTCGGAGTTGTCGTAGTGAGCAGTGATCAGCATCTTGGTCCCTTTCGGGAAGAACAGCGGTTTCTCGAGTTTGTACAGCGTCTGCCAATTGAAGTTGTAATTAGGAACATTAAGCACCGTCTCGCGCCGACCGTCCGGATAGATCGCTTCATACTTCATCGACTTGCCGCGTACGTGCATGTGCGGGAGAAAAGTAATGACCTCGACGTCGCGGCTGAAGGTGTAACACCCCTTGACTTCGTGATTGTCCGCTCCCGGTGGGATTTTGAAATAGTGATTGATCACTCCAAACGAAGTGAGCACTTTCTCCGGAGGAGCTTTCGCAAAGAACAGCCCGACGCTTGTCCGGTCCTTCTCGACTTTGCCGGTTGTCTTTGAGTAATGGACCTGGAGAACGATGTTTGATCCTGCTGGAATCGATTTCGCGGTTCCAGGAGGAAAGACATCCATATCTTTGCCCGGAGTGTAGAAACAGAGCGGAAAGCCTAACCCTTCCTGGCCGCTGCCGCGGGCGAACCCGCCGTTGGGCGCGCTGCAACCGTCATCATAGGCCGGTGCGTCAAGCTTGGTTCGTACCAGGGTCCCATCTTGATAGAAGATTGACTGGGCGCTGGGTCGTCCCCCGCTCTTCTTCCACTGATCCAGCATCTGAGGTGTCTGGATAAAAGCAATCACGTGGTGGACGACCTTTCTGTTCCCGGGATGAATCTCCGCGGCCTGAATCCAGACATCTTCTTTAAAGCTGGTCGGCATGGTGAAGTTGATATACTCGTCCGAGCCCGTGGCCTCGAGCGTGTAGTCCTGTTGCATCGAAAGCACGACATCCGGTTTCCCTATTTTCCAACCATCGGGAAAAACAGGCGCAGCGGGAAGGTCCTTTGAATTGCCCTGTTTCGCTCCCTGATCAACCCAGGCTACGATCGTATCAACTTCCTGTTGGGTCAGCTTTCGATCGTTTGAAAACCGGCCGTGGTTGGGATCGGCGTGCCAGGGAGGCATCTGGCGAGTCACTACTTTCTCTTTTATCGAACGCGCCCAGGCTCTCGCGTCTTTGTACGTCAGGAGCGACATCGGCGCCATATCATTTGGTCGATGACAATCCGCGCAATGCTTGTAGAAAATCGGCGCGACGTCTTTTGAGAAGGTCACAGCCTTACTCGAATCGCTGGCGCTGATGGCAGGTGAAAAAAGAAAGCAGCAAGCTGCTAAGAACGTTCCGGCAAACACAAGTGAAAGCGATTTCTTCATGGCCAGGTTCCTCCTCCCCCTAATCTAACCAGCCGACACAGCCCGCGCTAGTCCTGCGAGAGCGGAAGCCCTCGCTCCAACCCCCTCCGTCCCGCGCCACATCCAGATATGGGGCGTGGTCCCGGTGCTATCGTGTACGATCTCTGTTGCGGCAAGAAGCCGGCAGGATGCCTGCGCACCAGCGATTCTATACACGATGCGCCGGACACGGCAAAACTACTTGGCGTGTCCGGCGCATCGGTACGTTCCTGCTGGATCGGATCTACTTCCCGGCCTTCGCCGCGTCAGGCTTCGGCGCCTTTATCGGATTCTCTACTACGATATCCATCCAGCCAATCATCATTTCGTCGTACGTCGGATCGCCCCAGCGAACGTCCTTTTTGGGATCCGGGTTGTACTTGTTCTTCGTCGAATTGTCGAAATGAGCCGTAACGATCAGCTTGGTGCCTTTCGGAACGTTAAGCGGCTGTTTCAACCAGTACACCGCCTGCCAGTTGAAGCTGAACTTCGGCACCCACAACACCGTCTCACGCTTCCCGTCGGGATAGATCACCTCATACTTCATGTCTTTCCCACGGAGATGCATGTGCGGCATGTAGTTGATCACTTGAATATCGCGAGGGACAGTCTGACAAGCCATCACTTCGTGATTGTCGGCGCCCGCGGGAATCTTGAACGTCACGTTAGCGGCGGCGCTGGTGATAACCATCTTTTCCGGATGCTGCTTTGAGAATCTCAACCCGATGCTTGTTCGATCGGTAATGCTTTGCTTGAGCGAGCCCCGGAAAGCCGAGTAGTGCATTTGAAACATTATTGTGGAGCCTGCCGGCACGCGCTTCGCCGTTCCAGCAGGGAATATGGTGTTGCCGGTTCCCGGAGCGAAGCCCGCAAGCAGCATGCCTTCGTTGGCGCCTTCATCGTTTCCGCCCGCTGAACGGCCCGCGGCCGGTCCCTTCGGATCGCAAGCGTTGTCCATGACCGGTGCATCCATCCTCACCCGTCTCAGGTTACCGTCAAGATAGAACAGGCCCCCCGCCGCGGCGGTTCGTTTACCAACCTTTTCTCCCTTTGCTTTTGCGTCATCGACTCGCTTGGCCATCATCTGAGGGGTCTGAATAAACGCGATCACGTGGTGCACCACTCTTCTGTTGCCCGGATGAATCTCCGCCGCCTCAACCCACATGTCTTCTTTGAAGTTTGTAGGCATGAAAAAGTTGATGTACTGATCGGGATCATCAGGTTTGACTACGTGTTCCTCGGCCATCTGGAGGATGAGATCGGGTTTCCCGATCTCCCATCCACCGCCAACGACATCGGGGATCTTGGGAAGGTCCTTAGGATTGCCCTCCTTAGCGCCCTGATCAACCCAGGCGACGATGGTATCAATGTCTTTCTGCGCCAACCGGTGGTCATTCGAGAACTCCCCATAGGCCGGATCAGGGCTCCAGGGCGGCATCTCACGATTGATCACCTTTTCTCGGATCGAACGCGCCCACGGCCGAGCTTCCTTGTAGCTAAGCAGCGACATAGGCGCGATGTCGTCA
>DASRIZ010000533.1:0-17262 GCA_035649735.1 Blastocatellia bacterium
AAGCTCCAGCTCGCGCGAGTGTTGCGCGCGGCGCCATAACGAAACCAAAACTCGTTCTGCTCATTGTCGTAGACCAGTTTCGCTATGACTATCTCGAACGGTTTGGAGATCTGTTTGCCAACGGCGGGTTCAAACGGTTGACTAACGACGGGGCGCTTTTCACCAATGCTAATTACGATTATGTTCCAACGTTCACCGCTTGCGGACACGGGGCGATCTCCAGCGGATCTGTTCCAGCTCTGAACGGCATCGTCGGCAACACGTATTTTGATCGTGAATCGGGCAAGGTGCGGGTAATGGTCGCCGATGATTCGGCGCATCTCGTCACCGGTAAGGCGATTTCGGAAAGGGGGGGCGCAGCCAGCCCACGAACCCTCATCGGCACAACCATTGGCGACCAGATGCGACTGGCGAATAACTTTCAATCCAAAGTCGTTGCTGCATCATTAAAGGACCGCTCGGCGGTCCTCCCGGGAGGTCAGCGTCCAAACGGCGCGTTCTGGTTTAGCGAAGCCGACGGCGAGTTTGTTTCCAGCGATTATTACTTCAAGGAGCTTCCGGCCTGGGTCAAGAAGTTCGACGCCGGCGGTCGCGTCGACAAATACTTCGGGATGAAATGGGAACGAGTGATGCCCGCCGAAGCATACAAGCGCGCGCAAGCCGAGAATCTTCCACTGCAGCGGTCGGCCCTGGGCGCGCAGTTTCCTCACGTTGTAAACGGCGGAGAGGAGAAACCCGGTCCAAGGTTCTACAACGCATTCACGATCTCACCCTTCGCGTCCGAGTATCTCTCTGAGTTTGGCAAAGCCGCACTTGACGCCGAATCGCTTGGCGCGGACGAGTATCCGGATCTGCTGTCAATCAGCTTTTCGTCTCCGGACCTCACGGGACATTATTACGGTCCTGATAGTCAGGAAATCGTCGACACCTATATTCGCCTGGATCGCGTTATCGCGGATCTCTTGAATTACATCGACAAGAAAGTTGGCCTTGCAAATACTATCGTTGCGGTTACGGGGGATCATGGGGTTGCGCCGATTCCCGAGTACGCGCGATCGAAGGGTTTCGACGCCGGGCGAGTGCCCGGTCGCGAAGTAACGGAGTCGGTGAACAAGGCTCTGGCAGCCCGTTTCGGGGAAGGCAAATGGGTGATCGGTTTTGTCAACGATCAACTCTACCTCGATCAAAGACTAATCGCCGAGAAAAAAGTGGATCCCGCCGAAGCCGAGAGACTCGCAGGGGAAGCGGCGCTGACTACAAACGGCGTTGTGAATTATTTTACCCGCACGCAGATTGTCGAGGGCCGAATGCCGGTCGGACCGATCGGGCGACGGGTAACCAACGGGTTTCACCGCAAGCGCTCCGGCGATGTGTGGCTTATTACAAGACCTTTTTGGTTTTTTGTAGAGGGCGATCTGCCGACAACCCACGGCTCGGCTTACAACTACGATACACACGTCCCGGTGATATTTTTTGGGGCGAGCGTGCGGCCTGGGCGCTACAACGGGGCTTGCTCGCCCTCGGACATCGCGCCGACGCTTGCGGCCTTGCTTGGTGTGGAACCACCCTCCAATCTGACCGGCCGGGTACTCGTCGAGGCGCTAGCGCCCCCGGTTCAAGGGAACGGCACAACGCACTGAATCGTTAGCTGAATAATTAGCTGAATAATTAGCTGTCCAGGGTATGCAAGTTAGGAAGTACACTCCCCTTAGTCGATTGAGCAAACGCGGGTTTGTTGTCACTTGTGCCATCTCGATACTGCTCTGGACCGGAGTCCCCGGTGCACTCGCGCAACAAAAAAAACCGGCGCCAAAAAAATCAAATCAACCGTCGCGGAAACCTACTCCGAAGGTTGAAGAACCCGCGCAAGCCCTCACTCCACAGCAGTCTCTGGATCGAGCTCGCAATGCGGCGACTCAGCAGGAACGGATAAACCTGCTCGAGAGATTCGTAGTCGCAAACCGCGGTTCGGATCTTGAAGGCGAGGCGCGCGAGTTGTTGATTCGCGAATACGCGCTCAAGGGCGAGCAAGCGCTGCGCGAAGCAAATCCGCAGCAGGCGCTGCAGGCATTCAAGGCTGCTCTTCGCGCCGCCCCGGCCGATATCAATAACCGAATTTTCAACCAGTATATCTTTCCGCTGCCGATGGCTATGAACGCCTTCGGGTATCGCATCGAGTCTGCCGACCTGATGCGATCGTTCGAGCCAAAGTTCGACACCGATCCAAATCGATTGGTGGAGATAGGATTCTTTTATGTTCAGATCGAAGCGCCGTTCGAGGCGGTGCGCGTCCTCGAGCGAGCAGTGCAACTGGCCCCGCAGGATCATCGCGCGCACAACAGTCTGGGCACCGCCTACTTGATCAGCTTGCGATTAGATGATGCGTTGGCGGAATTCCAGCGCGCCCTGGAGCTCGACGCGCGAGATGAATTCGCGAATCTGAATCTGGGTAACCTGGCTCGCGCGGTAGGCGACTACGAACGGGCTATCCCGTATTACCGGAACCAGATTTCGCTCAAACGCGACGACGCCGAGGCGCATGGCGGTCTGGCAATCGCGCTGCTTGCGTTGGGGCGCGATGAAGAAGCCGTGCCTGAGATCAAACGCGCGATGCAGCTGGCGCCGGGCGACTACCGGTTTCTGACACAGCTGGCCTTTTTTTACGTGACCCGCAAAAAGGCGCCCCTTGCCCGGCCGTTGATCGATCAGGTGGCGAAGATAGAGCCGCGCTACGCCTGGGCGTTTATAGCAAAGGCAGAAATCGATGCACTGGAAGGCAAGTTCGGCGAGGGTCTGGGCACGTTGATCAGTGGTCAATCTCACGCGGGTTTTGCAACGTTGACCTTCGCGCTTGCCAAGGCCTTTGTAGCCCTTGATGGTTACGATCAAGCGGCTGAGGTAATGGCCAAGACCTTCACAGTGAACGGCGACGGTGAGTTCGAGGCGATGCTGGGCGGCGCTGTAAAAGCCAGATCGCTTCGGTTGGATTTGTTGCTTGAACGTGAACGCCAGGCGTCGCTGTTTCTGGGCTACGATCCGACGACCTCGTTTCAGTACAGGCTGGTTGAATCAGTAGCGCGCATCGATCACTACTCGAAGATCGCGATTGCCGGGCGCAAACCCGGGCAACAGGCAGCTCGAAAGCGCCCGCGTCCGGGGCAGACCAAGGCCTCAGATGAAGATGAAGCAAAGACCGCAACCCGGCCGCGCCGCGCTACCACTCCACAGTCCCTCAACGAAGAGCTTACGGCGGGGCGCGATGCGAACCTGCCGGGAATGTCCGAGCTTCTTCGTGCGATCAATACGTTCACCACTCTAGATGACGGTCGCCAGGCGTTTCGAATGGTTTGGGTTGCGCGCAAGCTCACGGAGTCGGATCTCGCGTTGGACGCGGCCGAACAATTGGCGAGGCGGGCGGTTTCGCTGGTTGACTCGGCGACGGAGCCTGCAGGGTCGATGCGGGATGCGCCGAGGCTTGACCGCGAAGGCCGCCGCGCCATGTTTGCCGGCAGGGCTTACGATGCGCTGGGCTGGACGCAGTTCAAAAAAGGTAACGTGCGTGCGTCGCTGGAAAGCCTGATCAAGGCGGTTGATATCTATCCAAACAGTCTGGATCGCAAGACGGCGATCTGGCATCTTGCGGTTGCGACGCAGGAGGCCGGGGATGACCGGCGCGCACTCGATTTATACATCGCGAGCTACGAGCCCGAGTCGCCCACAGCCGTGGTGCGACGAACGCAAATCGAATCGCTCTACAAGAGGTTGAACGGATCACTTTCCGGTCTTGAAGAACGTCTCAAGCAACAATGACGCAAAACCGCGATACCGAGTCTTCGCAGCGATATCACGAACTGACAAAGCATTCGTACTGGAGCATCCGCTCCAGCCCGCATTATCTTGACTGGGCGAACAAGCCGTCGCCGTTCAAGATCTATTCAGGAATCGAACCCATACCTTTGCCTCGTGATCTGGTGCAAACGCTTGCGCCGGCGCTTGAGGTTGCCGCTGGAACCGGCGCGGCATCTGCCGGCGAGAAAAGCGTTGACCTCGCGAGACTCGCAAGCATCCTGTACTACTCCTCTGGCGTCACCAAACACAAGACCTATCCGGGCGGCGAGCTTTACTTTCGTGCGGCCGCATGCGCAGGCGCGCTGTATCCGACAGAGGTCTATGTGGTCTGCGGTGATTTAGATGGGCTGGAGGCGGGTGTTTATCACTTCAACCCGGGCGACTTTGCGTTGAGAAGATTACGGCGTGGGGACTTTCGCTGGGCCTTGGCGCGCGCGAGTGGCGGCGAGCCAAACATCGCGTCAGCGCCAGTCACGCTGGTATTCACCGCGATAAGCTGGCGGAGCACGTGGAAGTATCGCGACCGGGCCTACAGGTATCACTTTTGGGACAACGGGATGATCGCGGCCAATGCGCTTGCGATGTCTGAGGCGCACGAGCTTCCCGCGCGAATTGTGATGGGTTTTGTTGAAACCGATGTGAACAAGCTGATCGGGATTGACGGCCGGGAGGAGCTTGCGCTCAGTCTTCTTGCGCTTGGTCGTCTCGACGAAGCCTTGCCTGAATGTCCCGCGATGGAAGATCTCGCGGAGATCAAGTTTGAAGTTCTGCCGATCTCAACTTCACCGGTTGACTATCCTTTGATCCCTGAAGCGCACTCTGCGTCCTCGTTGGTCAAATACGATGAAGTGCAACAATGGAGAGGCGCAAGGATTGATTCAATACCGCCAAAGATCGATGGCGAGCTGTTCCAGCTTGTCGCGATGGGTAGCAAGGACTTACCCGGAGAGGCGATCGAAGATGTGATACAACGGCGCGCATCGACGCGGCGGTTTGCCCGCAATTCGATGCCGTTTGCTGATCTTTCGACGATCCTCGCTCGAGCAACCGGCGGGATACCGGCTGAGTTCACATCCGATGCTGGGCGGATCAACGATATTTACGCGATTGCCAACAGAGTCGAAGGCTTGCCGCCAGGCGCCTATTTCTTTCGCAGAGAAGATCAAGCGCTGGAGCTGCTAAAGCCCGGGGATTTTAGCGCAAAGGCTGCATATTTGACGCTCGATCAGGATTTAGGAGGCGATGCATGCGTCACCTTTTTTTTGATGGCCGATTTGAATAGGCTATACGCGGCTTACGGCAACCGCGGATATCGCTTGGCGCAGATGGTTGCTGGGATAATCGGCGGAAAAATGTATCTGGCCTCATACGCTCTCAAACGGGGAGCGACTGGTTTGACCTTTTATGACGACGACGTAACCGAATTCTTCTCGCCTCACTCCGCCGGCAAAAGCTGCATGCTGGTCGTTTCAGTAGGTATCCCAGGAAAACGACCGCTGGTCTAGCAGACGAATGACAATGCCCAAGCCACAGTTTATGCTACGGTCATGCTCGGCGCCCTGATCATCGACAAACCCGCTGGATGTACCTCTCACGATGTTGTTGCACGTGTTCGCCGGGCGACTGGCACTCGGCGCGTTGGACACGCCGGTACGCTCGATCCTTTTGCGACGGGCGTGTTGGTCTGCTGTATCGGGCGTGCAACCAGGCTCGTTCAATTCCTGGTTGGTCTGGATAAGGAATACATTGCAACGGTCAGGCTTGGCTACGCAACGGACACTCAAGATTGCACGGGCCAACAGATCACGCCGCTTCGTACATCAAACGCACAGAGCCTCGAGGACCTGAGTCAAGCGTTGAGTCAATTTACCGGCCCCCAGTTGCAAACACCGCCTATGTTCTCAGCCAAGAAGATCGGCGGCGAGCGACTGTATCGAGCCGCGCGAGCCGGCCGCGAAGTTAGACGGGAGCCCGCGAGCATAGTGGTTTATTCGATGAACCTGATTACGGATACTGAGCCGGTATTGAGTTCCAACGAAGACGGCACGCGTGATTTTCGTATGCAGGTGCGCTGTTCATCCGGTACCTATGTAAGAACTCTTGCCCATGATATTGGGCAACGTCTAGGGGTCGGAGCGCATTTGTCCGAGCTTCGCCGCACAGAGGTCGGTGATTTCCGAATCGCGAATGCCTTGAATCTTGAAGAACTCGAGCGAATGACCGACGACGGTCTGAGCGAGACACTGGTGGGCGCTTCGGACATACTCGCGCATTTACCGGTTGTGATCCTCGATGACAAAAGAATCAAACTGGCAATCACCGGCCGAGCGTTTTCGTTGTCTGATGAAGAAGCCGCGAATGCCGGCGCGCAATCTTTGCGGTTGTGCGATCGAGAGGGACAGCTTGTGGGCGTAGGCGAGTACGATTCAACCCTAAGGCTCGTGAAGCCTCGTGTTGTGATGGCCGGTGGGGAGGTTTGATGGCGTCGTAAGCCGAAGGGTCCTTGTTGGAATAATCCAGCAGAAAGCTTCACTTGCGTGTTGTGCTATACTGCTGCCAGAAGATTAAGGCTGAAGATAGATCGTTGAGTTCGAGCTTGTATTAAGTAGATGCTTCGCTTTGATTTATCGAGGTTGAGCGCGCATCCAGTCGAGCCACGAGCAGCCGGACCATTACCTCCGACTGTGCGCCTGAAAGCGCGTAGACTGAGTGACGTTCAAACCTTCGCAATGAATAGCCGCAGAAGCCGTTTTGGGTTGGCCCCTCCAAGCAGGAACGGTTTCGGAGATAATCGAATCGCACGCAGCCGCGATGGCCGCAGGAAAAATGTGCCCGCGCGACCGCGCACCGAATCGATCGGAGGTAGACATGGGAGATAACAAGATAAACCTGAGCGACCTCCTTGAGACTCACCGCCGCGATCGCGAGCGGCTGGCCTGGGAAGGCACATTCAGAGACTACTTCGAACTGGTGACTCAAAATCCGAATGTATCGAAGCTCTCGCACGCGCGCATCTGCGACATGATCCTGGCGTCGGGCGTCGAGAAGGTCAACGAGGGCTCACGCGATGAAATAGTAAAGTACAACTTTTTTAGCCAGGAGCTTTTCGGCATCGAGCGGCCGATTGCAAAGATCGTCGAATATTTCAAATCGGCCGGCCAGCGGTTGGAAGTACGAAAGCGAATTCTTCTTTTGATGGGACCGGTGGGGGGCGGCAAATCGACTATAGTCACGATGCTAAAGCGAGGCGTCGAGAGATGGTCCCGGACGTCAGACGGAGCAGTTTATGCGATCAAGGACTGCCCGATGCACGAAGAGCCGCTGCACCTTATTCCTCCCGAGCTGAGGCCTGAGATCGAGCGGCACTACGGCATCTATATCGAGGGCGAGTTGTGCCCGCAATGCCGCTACAATCTCGAACACGTTTACCGCGGCCGGCACGAAGATGTGCTAATCCACCGAATTGTGTTTTCCGAAAAAGACCGTATCGGAATCGGAACTTTCGCTCCATCCGATCCGAAGTCGCAGGACATCACGGAACTGACGGGCTCGATTGATCTGTCGACTATCGGCGAGGTGGGGGTCGAATCCGATCCGCGCGCTTACCGTTTTGACGGCGAATTGAATATCGCCAATCGCGGCTTGATGGAATTCGTCGAGATGTTGAAGGTCGATGAGAAGTTCCTCTACAGCCTGCTTACGTTAAGTCAGGAACAGAACATCAAGACCGGACGTTTCGCCCTTATCTATGCGGACGAGGCGATCCTTTCGCATACAAACGAAAACGAATACGCGGCGTTTGTTTCGAATCGCAAAAGCGAGGCTTTGCAGGACCGAATCATCATGATTCGAGTTCCCTACAACCTGAAGGTGTCGCAGGAGGAACGTATTTACGACAAACTGCTCAAGCAGTCGGATGCGCTCCGCAATATTCATATCGCGCCAAACACGCTGAGGATCGCTGCGATGTTTGCTGTGATGACCCGACTCGAAGAGCCGAAGAAGGCCAACATCGACATTGTCAAAAAGATGAAGCTTTACGACGGCGAGGACGTCGATGGATTCAAGTCAAAGGATGTAAAGGAGCTTCAGGAAGACACCGTTCGCGAAGGGATGGATGGCATCAGCCCTCGCTACATCATCAATCGACTGTCGGGAGCGCTGGTTAAGGACAACATAACCTGCATCAACCCGATTGACGCCTTGAGGGCGGTTAAGGATGGGTTCGAGCAACACACCGGAATCTCAGGAGAGCAGCGCGAACGGTATCAGAACCTTGTCTCGGTAGCACGACGCGAATACGACGACATATCAAAGAACGAGGTTCAACGCGCCTTTGTCTACTCATTCGAGGAAATGGCCAAGACGCTGTGTGATAACTATCTCGACAACGTCGAGGCGTACTGCAACAAAGAGAAACTCAAAGATGCGATCACCGAAGAGGAGATCGAGCCCGACGAGAAGCTGATGCGCTCGATCGAAGAGCAGATCGGCGTGAGCGAAAACGGAAAGAACACTTTCCGTCAGGAGATTTTGATCAGAATTTCCAGCCACGCGCGAAAGGGCAAACCCTTTGAGTACAAATCGCACGAGCGTTTGAAAGAAGCGATCGAGAAGAAGATTTTCTCCGACCTGAAAGACGTTGTGAAGATAACTACTTCGACTAAGACACCGGATGTGGATCAGCTTCGACGGATCAACGAAGTTATCGACCGGCTGGTTTCCGACAACGGCTACTGCACTGTTTGCGCGAATGAATTGCTGACTTATGTCGGGACGCTGCTGTCGCGGTAGTCGACCAAGCCCGGTTAGCCTGAACTCGTTGAGTCTTAGCCGCATGCTAGCCGACGCGTAACGGTCGGTTGTGACCTTGAGGGTGCCAGATGGATGATGTGAAGCGGAAAGGTTCGTTGCGTATCATCAACTCTGCAGAGATTAGACCAATCGGGGAGTGGGAGCACCTCTACCCTGATCTATGGTTGTTCATAGAGGTGACGCGCGAGGATGAATGGGAGGTCTACGAAGGTAAGCTTGTGGCAACCGCTGAGGACCCGATAGCGTTTGTAGAGATTGGGAAATCCTACAGCGATCGGGGAATAGTTAACCTAACCACAAGAGGCGACTATACTGAGCCTCAACCGGCATTCGTAGGTTGATGGGCAGAAGTTGGTTGCAATTCAATCCCCGACGCGCTCCGTTCGTGAGTGTGCGAATCCAACAGGACCGCTATCGTGCTCTGATCGATACGGGCGCAGAAGTGAGCCTCATTGCTCCTGAGTTGTCGCTAAGGTTGGGCTTAGCGAGTATCGGAACTCAAGTCGTTGTAGCTCTCAATGGCAATAGGCAGATTCTGCAAGCCGTTCAACTGCCAGCGGTAGGTTTCGGCAACGTTGACCTTGATCCCTGCCGAGCGGCTGTATGTCAGGTTTCACGGTTAGGCTTGCCAATTGAATTGATTCTGGGGGTGAATGCCTTTACAGGGCGGAGGCTACAGTTTGATTTCAAGGACGGCCGCATCTACATAGTTGAGTAAGAGGCTTTCCATTATGTCAGTCCAACGCAACGACTGGTCGCTCCAACGTAAAGGACAGATCGATCAAGATCGTCACAAAGAACGAGTCCGCGACGCGATCAAGAAGAACCTCGGTTCGATTGTGTCCAACGAGTCGATCATACTCTCGGACGGCAAGCGCGTGGTGAAGGTCCCGATTCGCTCGCTCGATGAATACAAGTTCCGATTCGACTACCGCAAGAAGAAACATGTCGGCACAGGCGACGGCAACACAAAAGTCGGAGACGTCATCGGGCACGAAGGGCAGCCTGGTCAGGGGCCCGGCACAGGTCCCGGCGCGGGCGATCAACCCGGCCAGGAGTACTATGAGGCAGAAGTCGATATCGACGAAATTGCAAAACTGATCTTCGAGGATCTCCATTTGCCATATCTCGAAGAAAAGGCAAAGCACGCCGTTCCGTCAAAGACCACCAAGTTTACTGAGATCCGGCGGTCCGGGATCCTTTCCAATCTCGACAAGCGCCGGAGCATAATGGAGAACATAAAACGCCAGGCGCGTGAGACCGGCGATGCGCGCATCGGGCCCTTCAAGAAAGAAGATCTTCGTTACAAGACCTGGGAAGAGCAGATGACCTTCGAGTCGAACGCCGTTGTGATCGCCATGATGGACGTCAGCGGTTCGATGGGGGAATTCAAGAAATACATCGCGCGGTCGTTCTATTTCTGGATGGTGCGGTTTCTTAAAACCAAGTACGACAACGTAAAGATCGTGTTCATAAGCCATCACACCGAAGCCAAAGAAGTGACCGAGGAACAATTCTTTACTCAGGGGGAATCGGGCGGCACGGTGGTATCGTCGGCTTATCGGCTTGCGCTCGACATCATCGGCGGACGATTCCCGTCGAGCGATTGGAACATCTATCCGTTTCATTTCTCGGATGGCGACAACTATTATTCGGACAATGACGAAGCGGTGAAACTTGCGGACGAATTGATCTCGACCTGTAATCTATTCGGGTACGGCGAGATTGGCGAGGAAGGTGCCTCGAGTTATCGCCGTTCGTCGGGAGCGCTGCTGTCGATTTTCAAGGATAGGCTTCGAAGCCAGGACCGGTTCGTTGGCGTGCGAATCGATGACAAAGAAGACGTCTACCCGGCCTTAAAAGAATTCTTCGGCAGACGCGGCGAAGCCTAGGTATTTGTAAATCTCATGGTTGATCGGGAAGTACAGGAACTCGAGAAGGCGGTCGATCAGATCTGGGAGATTGCGACTACCAGATTCGGTCTCGATCCGTTCCCGGTGCGTTTCGAAATAGTTCCGGCTTCGGTGATGTACGAAGTCGGCTCTTATGCGCTGCCCGGACGATACTCGCATTGGACCTTTGGCAAGGCCTATCACAAAATGAAGATGATGTACGACTTCGGTCTGTCAAAGATCTACGAAGTCGTAATCAACTCAAACCCGTCGTATGCCTTTTTGCTGGAGACAAATTCTCCGACGCAGAACAAGCTGGTAATCGCCCACGTGCTGGGGCACATCGACTTTTTCAAGAACAACGTTTATTTCTCGAAGACCAATCGAAGAATGGTCGACGAGGCAGCGCTGCATGCCCGCCGAATGGCAGATTACGAATTCAAGTACGGCAGAAAGGTGGTTGAAGAGTTCCTCGATGCAGTGCTCTCGATCGAGGAACACGTCGACCCAAACTTCTTTATCCGCAAGCAGCGCGAGCGCGCGGACGGCGAGGATGAAAAGAAGCCAAACCGCCGCGAGGGTCGCTACGACGATCTCTTATCGAAGGAAGAGCGCGAGGATCAAAGCGGGGAGAATGACGGCTCGGGCGATGGCCGCAAACACAAGCCAAGTCTTGCGGCGCCGGAGAAGGATCTGGTGTTCTTTTTGATGAAGAATTCGCCGTCGCTCGAACCGTGGCAGCGTGATGTGATGGCGATGCTTCACGAGGAGATGGAGTACTTTATACCGCAGCTACAGACGAAGATTATGAATGAGGGCTGGGCCAGCATCTGGCACTCGCGGATCATGCGCGAGGTTGATTTGCCAACCAACGAACATCTGGAGTTCGCGGAACTGCACGCCGGTGTCGTATCGCCGCACAAAGGCCAGCTCAACCCCTATTATCTCGGCTATAAGATCTTCGAGGATATTGAAAAGCGGTGGGACAACCCCACCGCGGAGGAGCGCGAGAAGTTTGGACGGCGAGGGGGAGAGGGTCGCGAGAAGATGTTCGAGGTACGAGAGCTTGAGAGCGATATCTCGTTTCTGCGCAACTACCTGACGGAGGAACTCTGTGAGGAGCTCGATCTCTTCGTTTATCAGTTGATCGATGAAGAGGACTGGACTGTGACGGAAAAGAAATGGGAGCGAGTCCGGGATCAGCTCGCTTTGAACATGACCAATTTTGGTTTTCCGTACATTGAAGTTGTAGATGGCGATTATGACGGCAACAGCGAACTATACCTGATGCACCGCTACGAGGGCGTAGAGTTGGATATGAAGTACGCCCGCAAAACGCTCGAGTATGTTTACAAGATTTGGGGTCGCGATGTTCACCTTGAGACACAGGTCGATGAAGAGCCGGTGGTCATGCATTACGACGGTCACGAACACGAAGAAGAGTGAGCGCGAGAGATGTAGCGTAGACAGTCTAGTCTGCGCTTCAAATAAGGAAAGCGGTGCGCAGACTGGACAGTCTACGCTACATACGACCGAAACTTGAATCTGCCGCCTCGTCCCGCGTATTGTTTAGCCTGCCTTTTGAAATTCAAACCGTGAGGAACACAATGAATCAACTAAGACTCCTCGGAGTTCTTGTTATCGCAGTGTTCGTGCTATTGAGTTTCGCGCCTCGATCAAACGCCTGGGGAGAGGACGGTCACCGCTTTATCAACCGAGTTGCCGCCGAGCACTTGCCCGAAGACATGCCGCTCTTCTTTCGCAATGCTGGAGCCCGACTCACATTCTTAGGACCGGAACCCGACCGCTGGCGCGACGGCAGGGAGTTGTTTAAAGCGCTAACCGAGGTTAACGGGCCCGATCACTTTATCGACATCGATAAGGCCGAAAACTTTGATGAACTGCCAAACGATCGCTACCAATATGCGGACTGGCTGCGGACAAATGGCAAAACCCCGAAAGATATCGGGTTCCTGCCTTATTCAATCCTGGAGGGCTATCAAAAGGTTCAAGTGCTGTTTCGTATGTGGCGTGATCGGCAGTTCGAAGCCGAGCGAGACCAGATCGAGCAGAATATCATCTACTACGCCGGAGTTGTCGGGCATTTTGTTGCGGATGGTTCACAGCCACTTCACACATCGATTCACTTCAACGGCTGGAGCTCAAGCTCAAATCCCCAGCTCTATAGCCGGGAGCCGTTGCACGGCCGGTTCGAGAGCGAATACGTAAAGGCTAATATCAAACCGGGCGACTTCAGCGTTATGGTTAAGACAGCGAGTAAGCTTCAGGATCCGTTCGCGGATATCATGAAGTATCTGCTGCAGACCTTTGATCGTGTGCCGGAACTCTACCGAATGGAGAAGACGGCTCGATGGGACGGGAACAATCGGAACCCTGAGTCAAAAAAGTTTGTTGCGGAGCGGTTGGCGGCAGGATCGCAGATGCTTGCAAATCTCTGGTACACCGCGTGGCTGGGTTCGGCCAGCACTAAACCAGAGGGCTAGGGAAAAAAAGATGGCAAAGCCTGCGCGGTGAGGCGTTCAATCATTGGCGGAGGCGCTCAAGCCAGAGCACGGGCTGGAAACGTTAGCGATATAAGATCTTGGGCAGCCTCCGCCGTTTCTCCCTTCCTGCTTAAACGGGCGTGCTCGTTAAACGGGCTCAGCTAGGCTATAACTCTGTCGGTGAAGCTGACGACGGAGACAATCCTCAGTAATCGTCGAAAAGGTGCTCCAATATGAAGACCTTAATCGCGTCCGCGGCACTGGTCGCAATTGTCGCTTCCTCCCTGCCTGCCGTTGAGACATCTTTTCGAAACGCTGCAATCGAGGCCGCGGATTGGATCAGATCGGCTTCCGTGCAGACTGCCCATGGCACGGTCTGGCCAGCGGATCCTGGCGATCCGAAATCCGCCAACTCCACCTTATACTCTGGATCTCCTGGAGTGATCCTTTTCTTCCTCGAAGCTTACCGGTCAACTGCAGATCAATCATTCCTCAGGGATGCTCGTTCCGGCGCCGACCATTTGCTGGCAACCTTCGCGGATGAAAAAGAGTCGGGGTTGTACGTGGGGCTTGCCGGAATCGGTTTCGTTCTGACTGAGACCTTTAAAGCCACGGGTGACTCACGGTACCGGCAAGGCGCCGCACGATGCGCACAGATGCTCGTCGAGCGAGCTAAGAGAGCCGGGAAGGGAATCGAGTGGAATGAGACGACCGACATTATCGGCGGCGGCGCGGGCATCGGGTTGTTTTTGTTGTACGCGGCTCGGGAGCTGAAAGAGCCGGCGTTTCGCGAATCGGCAATTCAAGCGGCCCGCCGTTTGGTCGAGCTGGGAACCGCAGAAAGCTCGGGGATGAAATGGAGGATGAACCCGAGCTTTGCGCGGTTGATGCCAAACTTCTCACACGGCACCGCTGGGATAGCCTACTTCCTTGCAACGATCTATCAGGAGAGCAAGGAGCGTGCGTTTCTGGACGCTGCGCTGGCCGGGGCAAATTATTTAAGGGCCGTCGCGAAAACGGAAGACAACGCTTGTCTGGTTTTCCACAACGAGCCGGACGGAAAAGACCTTTACTATCTTGGTTGGTGTCACGGGCCCGTCGGAACCGCGCGATTGTTTTATCGACTCTATAAGGTGACTGGAGACCGCCTCTGGATGGAGTGGGTTGAGAAATCCGCTCGCGGAGTTATGCAGAGCGGTATTCCCGAGCGCCAGACGCCGGGCTTCTGGAACAACGTCAGTCAGTGTTGCGGATCAGCAGGTGTGGCGGAGTTCTTTTTGAGCTTGCATAGAACTACTCGCGATCCCAAGTATCTGGAGTATTCAAAACGAGTCGCCGGGCAATTGCTCTCGAAAGCTACCCGTGATGACGTGGGGATACGTTGGATCCAGGCGGAACACAGGGTCCGGCCGGAGCTGCTTGTCGCTCAAACGGGTTACATGCAAGGCGCCTCGGGAATTGGTATGTTGCTTCTCCACCTGGACGGCTTTCAGCGCGGAAAGAAACCGTCGATCATCTTCCCGGACTCGCCGTTCGATTAGAATCAGTTCAGGGTTCAGAGTTAAGGGTTTCTGGTTTCTAGTTTATGGTTTCTGGTTCTGCTTCAATGCGTCTCAGAGTTATCATAGAAACTAGAAACTAGAAACTAGAAACTTTATGCAAGCTCGTTCAGCGGAGATCGCGATCATTGGGGCAGGACCGGCGGGCGCTCATCTTGCCTCTCGCCTGGCCGCTGAAGGACGCGACGTTGCCCTCTTCGACCCAAAAGGCGCGTGGGAAAAACCGTGTGGCGGCGGCGTGCCGACCCGAGCCATCCGCGAATTCGCGTTTATCCTGGAAAGTTCCAGTTACCCGCGTAAGCTAGTGCACCAAATCACCATGATCTCGCCGTTAGAACGGCGGGTGACTTTGACGCTCGACCGGCCCTTCGCGGTATATTCTCGGCAGGTCCTGAACAGCCTGGTTCTCGATCGAGCCATCGAAGCCGGCGCGAATTTCATTCGCGAAGGCGTGTCCAGTTTTTCTCGCGAGACCGGCGGCTGGTCCCTCTTCACCGATGCTGGAAATCAATGGCGCGCAAGATTCTTGGTCGGAGCCGATGGTGCTGCCAGCTTCACGCGGCGACGGCTGATCGGAATCTTCCCAAAGCGGGACCTGGCGCTCGCGTTCGGCTACAACATAACAAACCAGGAAAATGGTTCAAACGGCGATAACGGCGCGCATCATCCCGGGCCCGCGACGGATGAAGTAGTCGTGCGCTTTCCAAAAGAGTTTACGGGTTATCTTTGGGCCTTTCCCCGGCCGGGGGTTGTGAATTTTGGGGTAGCCTCCAAACTCGGCGAGCGCACGTCTGATGAACTGCGAACTTTGCTCAACAATTTTGTTAGCGGCTTCTACGGCGGACGTATGCCCGACTCGGGGCGAGTCAGCTTTTTTGGCGCGAAGATTCCAACGCTCGATTTGGCGAGTTGGAAAGACCTGCAAACTACTGGTGAGGGATGGGTGTTGATCGGAGATGCCGCCGGGTTCGCCGACCCGATAACCGGCGAGGGCATTTACTATGCTTTCAAGTCGGCCGATCTCTTTGCAGACGCGCTACGGGATGCTCAGACTTCAAATGGATCGTCGAGTACCCACCAGGCTGCGGCGGCTTCTTATAAAACCCTGTGGCGCGATGCATTCGGCCGCGATCTTGAACACGCCTCTTTCAGGCTTCCGCACTTTTATCATGGGCGATTCTTTGGGCGGATCTTTACTGACGCGATGATCATGCTGGCGCGGCGACATCGAGGAGTCAGGACGATTCTTGGGAGAGCGCTTGTTGGCGAGCAGAGCTATGTAACGCTAAAGAGAGATTTGTTGCGCCGAGCGTGGCAAGTGTTCTAGCGGACCCAATAGTCAGCGGTTGAAATGTTAACCGCCGGTTATTGGATCTTTCTAGGCTTTATTCTCTCCGACAAAGGTGAATGAACTTTCTCTATACGCTCGTCTTGGCCACCAGTAATTGGGGGGCAGAATGTGGGTAGTTGAGGCTCCAAATGGAACTTAAGTTCCTCCGTCATTCCTATAATTACTTCCAGGTTGGTGACCACAAGTCTCTTGAAGCCAGGAACAGCGATCTCGACTTCGTGAATACCGGGTGGTAAGTCAATCTCAAAAACTCCTCTTTCGTTAGAGTGTGCGCGAGTCGTACGGCCTTTGTCCCTAAAGGTAATTTGGGCGCCATAGATGACAGCCTCGTTCGGGTCAAGTACAGTACCTTTGATCTGCGTCGTACCTTGATAGGTAAGGGCTGTAACGCTTGCCGGTGAAGCAATCACGAGTAGGAGACATAGTATCGACATCGGTCTCACGTGGTTACCTTAGCACGATTTTAATAACAGACAAATCTCAAATCGGAACAGCGGATTGAGTATGAAAAGTTATCGCAAAGAGCTCTGGTTCAACGTTCCGTCTCGCCGCGGATTTATCAACATTACGCCGCAGGTCGAGACTTGCCTGCGCGAAAGCGGCATACGCGAAGGTCTCGCACTGGTTAACGCGATGCACATAACTGCTTCTGTGTTCATTAACGACGATGAAAGCGGGTTGCACCACGATTACGAAGTGTGGCTTGAGAGTCTGGCGCCGCACGAACCCGTCGACCAGTACCATCACAACCGAACTGGCGAAGATAATGCCGACGCGCATATCAAACGCCAGGTGATGGGTCGCGAAGTCGTGGTGGCGATTACCGACGGCAAGCTGGACTTCGGCACCTGGGAGCAGATCTTTTACGGCGAGTTCGACGGACGACGAAGGAAGCGCGTGCTGGTCAAGATTATCGGAGACTAGTGAGATGTAGCGTAGACTGTCCAGTCTGCGCATCCTGCACTCAAGCGCAGACTGGACAGTCTACGCTACAAGGTCAATTCATCGATAAAACAAAGACCCAAAGCTTTCTCGACGCGCTGGCAGCTTGTCTGATCACAGGTTAGTATTCGTTCTGAACTGACGGGGATGAAGCGATGGCTATGAGGGTTTGATCTATGCGCAGCCTGCTTGTATCTATTGCCATTGCGGCACTCCTGGCGGCTCTTGAGCCTTCGATAAACAGTTCGGCACAGAGATCAGCAGAGTCTCGATCGACTAACATTGACGAATCACAAGCCACGAAGCTTGCATCAGCCCAGCAGCCGGACGACAAAATCCAACTCAAGGCA
>DASRIZ010000534.1:0-7678 GCA_035649735.1 Blastocatellia bacterium
GTTAGAGCGCGATGACCATTTCAGCAGGTACAAAACTCGGTCGTTACGAAATCCGCTCGCAACTTGGCGCGGGCGGAATGGGTGAAGTATATCAGGGTCGCGATACTCAGTTGGGTCGTGACGTTGCGGTGAAGGTTCTGCCCACGACTCTTTCTACCGACACTGACCGCTTACGTCGATTCGAACAGGAAGCCTGCGCAGCGAGCGCACTCAACCACCCAAACATACTGGTGGTTCACGACATCGGCGCTCACGATGCAACGACGTACGTGGTGTCTGAACTCTTAGAAGGCGAAACACTGCGCAAGCGCATTGGTGGCACTGCTCTGGGCCAACGACGCGCTATTGATTACGCGTTGCAAATTGCGAATGGACTAGCAGCAGCGCACGAGAAAGGAATTATTCACCGTGACCTCAAACCAGACAACATCTTCATAACCAACGATGGACGAGTGAAGATTCTCGACTTCGGTCTTGCGAAGTTAACTCAGCTCGACGGTAACCAGTCGCATACAGATGTTCCAACGCGTCGGGTCGATACTGATCCTGGTGTGGTAATGGGAACAGTTGGCTACATGTCGCCTGAGCAGTTGAAGGGCCGTGCAGTTGATCAACGTTCTGACATCTTCTCGTTTGGCGCGATTCTTTACGAAATGCTTTCCGGTCGGCGCGCGTTTCATGGTGAGTCCGCTGCGGAATCGATGAGTGCTGTCTTGAGAGAAGATCCACCGGAGTTATCAGACACGAACAAGACAGTATCTCCAGCGCTCGAACGTTTGGTGAATCACTGTCTGGAAAAGAATCCTGAGGCACGTTTTCATTCAGCTCGCGATGTTGCGTTTGCCTTGGAAGCACTCTCGGGCTCTTCTCCTGTCGCAATCGAGACAACGACCGCTCAATCATTTGTCCCCACCGCTTTCCGCCAGTGGTTGCCGTGGGCGCTGGCAGCAATAGGGCTTCTGATAGCCGCAATTACTCTCGCCTGGACATACTTTAGCCGTGAGCGGACGGATGCCAGGCCGATCGAGGCTATGCGTTTCATCATCCCGACCCCCGAGAAGGCGTCAATTCCCGGTCTTCCTACGATCTCCCCGGACGGCCGGTACGTGGTCTTCCGGGTCAATACTGACGATGGCAAAGAGCTTCTCTGGATGCGTGCGCTCGGATCTTTCGAAGCACGCCCTCTAGTCGGAACCGATGGCGCATTTCAGCAATTCTGGTCGCCTGACAGCCGCGCGGTAGGGTTTTTCGCCAATGGTAAGCTCAAAAGGATTGACGTTTCGGGCGGATCGGTGCAAACAGTCTGCGACGCACCTACGAATTACAGCGGTGCATGGAGTCACGATGGGACGATTATTTTCTCGCGGGGATTTGGGAGCGGACTTTACGGTGTGCCAGACACCGGAGGGACGCCCATCCAACTAACAACGGTTGATGCGTCTCGCAATGAGATCGAGCACATCTGGCCGTACTTTCTGCCAGATGGTCGCCACTTTCTTTTTTTAGCGAGGAACGCGCAGCCGGAGAACAGTGCCATATACGTCGGCACACTCGACTCCAAGGAGACCACGCGGCTACTGCAAGAACATTCAAGCATGGCCTACGCGTCGCCGGGTTATCTGCTCTTCGTTCGTGAGAGCACCCTTATGGCGCAAGGTTTTGACGCCGACACGCTCCAACTCAAAGGCGACGCGTTTCCCGTCGCCGAACACACCATACGGAACCCTATCACCGGTCGCGCTATGTTCTCCGTCTCCGAAAACGGTGTACTCGTCTTTCGCGCGGGCGGCCGCATGACTAACAACCAACTCGTCTGGTTTGACCGGTCGGGTAAACAACTCAGTGTTCTCACGCCCCCGGGCTCCTACAACGCGCCGGCCTTATCACCCAATGAGAAGAAGGTCGCGGTCAGCCGACCAGACCTACAAACTGGGACACCCTCTGATATCTGGGTAATAGATCTGGAGCGCGGCACTCAGATACGACTAACTACCGATCCGGCCAGCGATACTTTCCCTTCTTGGTCTCCCAAGGGGGATCGCGTCACCTTCGTCTCGACGCGCAACGGGGTGTCGAGCATTTATCAAAAGCTATCGAACGGCGCTTCGCCGGAGGAGCCGCTTGTTTCCTCCGCAGAGCCGAAGTTCAACCCTCAGTGGGCGCCCGATGGGCAATCCATCATCTACGCTCAACTCAACCCGAAAACGATCGGTGATCTGTACTTGCTTTCCTTGTCGGGCGAGAAAAAATCGACGAGTTGGCTGCAAACTAATTTTATTGAAGCTCGGCCGCGGTTGTCGCCAAACGGGCGATGGATCGCGTACATATCCAACGAGACGGAGCAGTTTGAGGTTTACGTCGACAGCTTTCCAAATCCCGGCGCCAAAGTGGCGATCTCAATCGGTGGTGGGTCACAACCGCAATGGCGCGCAGATGGGCGGGAGCTTTATTACTATGCTCCTGACCGCAAACTGGTGGCGGTGGAAGTGAACGGGGATGGCCCGACATTTAAAGTCGGAGAAGCCCGACCACTTTTCGAGATTCGTGTCGCCTCGATCGATCAGAGCTTCCCTGGCAACGGATATTACACGGTAACGCGCGACGGCAAACGCTTCCTCGTATCTTCTTTGCCCGAAGCATCGGAGCGTCAGCAGATTAACGTCATTGTGAACTGGATGGCGGACTTGAAGAAGTAGTTTTCAAGTCATTCCTATATCAACTATCTCGTGCATGAGACTACGTTAAATCGCTGGCGGTTTCGGCGGACTACCTGGCGGCTGTGGGTCTATCAATAGATAGATTGGAGGGGATATGAGAGTAAATTCAGTTGCTGTTGTTGTCTCTGCGTTGACCGCGTTGGCAGGGCAAGTACTTCAGCGACCGGCCGCGCCTGCTCGAAGCACTGGAGGTCCCATGGCTGATATCAATGACGTACTTGCGGGCAATCGCGCCGCCGTTCTCGACCTTGTCGCGGCTGCGGAGAGATCAGCGGCGACTTGGACTACGCCGCGCGCGCCGGGGAAATGGTCGCCGAGCCAGGTCGTGGAGCATGTGGCGGGTGGCTTGGAAGAAGCGGCGAACGTCGTTTCTGGGGCTCCGTCGATCCCTATGCTCCCCGCTCTCCTGCGCCCGCTGGCCAGACTGTACTTCAACCGGATCTTGAAGAAGGGCGTATTTCCGAAGGGGTGGAAGGCCCACAAGGCGCTTGACCCTGCTACCGGATCGGCCACGCCGGCTCAGGCGCGCGCCCGCCTGGAAGGGGCGCTCGACAGGTTCGACCAGGAATGTCGTAAGCTGGCCGCCAGCGGCCAACACCTCGTGAGCACCAGTTTCGGTACGGTGTCGGTCGAAGACTTAGTGAGGTTTAGCGCGCTGCACACTCGCCACCATTGCAAACAGATGCCCGGCGCAACCTAAAGACTGCCAGGCTCCAAGGCGAGCCAGCCAACGTGCGGTTGGAGCGCACCGCTGAAAAGGGCGGCCGCTCAACCGCAGGCCAATAGCCGTGATGAAGCGTTCGCTTCGCCACGAACGATGAATTTAAACGGGTATTATCAGGGCAGGCTGCTAGAGACGAGCAAGATTTGTGATGCTGCGGCGGCGTAAAGCACTGATCAGCTTCAATGGCCTGCTTTGACGTTAGTATGAGGAGAGTATGTGATGAAATCTGTTTCGGTCATAATTCTGCTCATAATCACATTCAACATTTGCCCAATCGTAAAGGCACAGGCGCAAAATGTCGTTGTCATTTCAGGTGCAACGATCATTAGCGGCACAGGACGCTCTTTAATAAAGGATGCGGTCATTGTAATCGAAGGCAATCGCATCAAGCAGGTCGGGGCAAAAAGTAAAATCAAAATGCCGAAGAGGGCGCAGGTCATTGATGCAACTGGGAAGTACGTCATTCCGGGATTAGCTGATATGCACATTCATCCCGGGAACGGGTTTTCTCTTCAGATACAAGGTGTCGCGGAAAGACCAAATTTTAAAAACGACTGCGCGCAAATGCTGGCCTGGGGGTTTACCACCGTTTTTTCGACCTCCGGCCCGGGATTGGGCGATTTCGCAGAACTGAGAGACTTCGCCAACCGCGATGATTCTCCGATGCCGCGATTTTTTGGCGTTGGACTCTCTTTCTCTACAAAGGGCGGGCACGCTTCCAGGCTGGGGATTTTTCTGCCCGAAACACCGGACGAAGCCCGGATCAAAGTTCACGAATTGAAGGCGGCTGGCGTTGATGCGATCAAATTGATTTACGACGATATGGCCAGCGTACGAGTCCCAATACCAATGATGAAGCCGGAAGTGATGCGGGCAATCATTGACGAAGCGCACAAGCAAAATTTGAAAGCTTACGTTCACGCGCTCGGCCTGCAACACGCCAAGGAGGCGTTGCGCGCAGGCGTGGATGGATTGGTTCATGCAGTTGTTGACGAGCCGGTTGACGACGAGTTCATCGCCCTGATGAAGAAAAATCGAGCCGTGTATGTTACGACGCACGCTCTTTACAACGCTTTTGTTGATATTGAGGCCTGGATGCGGAAACTCGAAAACATGGACGAGCGCGGAATTGTTCCGAAGGAAACCTACGAACGGTTCAAGTCTCCCGATGGAGTCAGAGCTTATTACCAAGTCCTTCCCAAACTATCTCAAAAGCAGATAGGAATTATCAGAAACAACCTGCGGAAAGTTCACGACGCAGGAATTCTCGTCGTCGCCGGAACGGATACGAGCATTCCCGGAGTCTTGCTCGGCGTATCAAGCCAAACGGAACTGGTTTTGCTTGTCGAAGATGGGCTAAAGCCAGAAGAAGCATTACGCGCGGCGACGGCCAACGCGGCAAGAATGCTCGGACGCGAAAAGGACCAAGGCACAATCGAAGCCGGGAAACTGGCGGACCTGGTCATTCTCGAAGCCGACCCGCTCGCTGATATTAGCAACGTCAGGCGAATCAATCGAGTAATCAAAGCCGGTGTGGTTTATGACCCAGCTGATTTATTGCGCGCGACAAGATAGCTTCCTGCCTAATCTACGGCGGGGTCTAACAACATAAGAATTAGCGGTGGGGCAGAACTGGGGCAGAAAACTAACCGCGAACCACCCACCTACGCCCGGCTAAATCCATCAAAACAGAGAACGGACCGTCTAAACGTTTTACTCATAACCCAAAGGTCGCGGGTTCAAATCCCGCCCCCGCAACCACTTACATCCAAGGGACGGGATTTGCGAAACGCTTATTCCGTCCCTTCGTCATTGCTACACCCCCGCTTCCTCGACCCCAAGGAAAACATTGGCCATAGCTTCCGTCGCCTCGTTCGTGAGCCCAATCGGGTGAACGTAGATCTCACTCGTTGTGCTGATGCGACTGTGACGCAGGAACCGCTTGACTAGTTCGATGTCCCTCGTGATCTCGTAAAGAATGCTCCCCGTCGCGTGACGGAAAGCGTGAAAGACATTCTCTCGAGCCTTCCGGTTTATTCCCGCCACATGCAAAACCGGATACAGCACTTGCTCTCGCAGGTAATCAGGATCAAGCGGCCGACCATCAGAGCGGCAGAAAATGAAATCCTCAGGCCGGCCCCATTCGGTTGCTTCACGATGAGCGGTAAGCAATCCATAAGAACTCTCGGCAATGCGATGCGAGCCTCACTGGCCTTCGTCTTTGGAGGATGCAAGACTCCTCGCCAAATGCTATGGCGGATCTCGATAATCTGACCGTCGAGATCAATCCATCGAAGGGCAAGCAACTCTCCGAGCCGGAGACCCAGCACTCCCGCCGTAAAGATCAGTAGCTTGTGCTCGGGTGGAACGTGCTGACTGAGGGCGCGCAATTGTTCCGTGACAAAGATACAGTTTCAATCTACTCAGGCTCACTATCAAGAATTTCTTCATCATCGCCCACAATCTTATCGCGCGCGACGAGCACAGCCGCTGCGAGATCGCCAGTGGTGTTCAGCACCGTGGCGAAGAGGTCCGGAATGGCGTCGACGGCGATCAGAATCCCGATCCCCTCGGGTGGCAAGCCGAGGGTGAGGAAGAGTGGCGTGAGCATGATGAATGCGCCGCGCGGAATGCCCGGGACGGCAAAGGCGAGGAAGACCGCGGCGAAGGCGATCGTTGCCAGACCACCGAGGTGCAGCGGCACGCCGTAGAACCAGCCGACGAACAGCGCGCCGACGGTCCACGACACAGGCGCGGCGATTTTGAACGTGGAGACAGCGAGCGGAAGGACGAAGCCGGTCACTTCCTCCGGCAGGGCGAGCGTCTTTTCGGCGCTCTCGACAAGAGCGGGGAGCGTGGCAATGGACGAGCTGGAGCTGAATGCAATGATTTGCGGCTTGAGGGCCGCACGCGCGAAACGGCGCATCGGGATCCGACCGACGATGGCTACGACAGCATAGAGCAGCAGCGTGGCGACGATGCAGGTGACTGAGTAAGCGGCGATGTAAAAGCCGATCGCGCCGGCGAGCGCGGTTCCGGCATGCACGGCCAGCGGCAGGACGAGGGCGAAGACACCAATCGGCGCGACCAGTATGACCCAGCGCACGAGCACAAGCATGGCGTCGCTGAACGCACGGAAGAACTTCGTAAGCACCTCGCGCGACGCTTCCGGGCTGCTCGCGATTGCGATGGCGAGGAGAATCGTAAAGAGGACGAGCGGCATCATCGCGCCGCTCGCGGCGGCGGCAATCGGATTCGACGGCAGCAGCGACGTGAGCCAGGAGGAGAAAGTCTGCGCCTGGCCGTCGGCGGCCGCGATCTCCTTCGCCGCTTCGACGGCGCCGGCCGGCAGTTGCTGTGCGCCACGAGGAGGGAGAAGGGCGAAGAGCGCGGGGGCGACGGGCATCACCACGGCGGCAGTGCCGACGATAAGGAGGACGAAGACAAGCAGCGTCCGCCTGCCGAGGCGGCCGATAGACTTGATGTCGGTGACCGACGCGACGCTGGTGATCAACAGCGAGAACACGAGCGGGATGACGGTCATGCGGATGGCGTTGACCCACAGCGCGCCGATCGGTGCGATGGCGTCTGCAGCGCCGATGATGCCGACGTCGCCGAACGCGGCGATGATCACGCCGATCACGATCGCGGCGGCGACGGCGAGGAGAACGCGCGTGCTCTCGTTCATCACATCATTAAATCGCCGCCGTTTATGTCGAACGACGCGCCCGTGATGTAGCCAGCCGCCTCCGATGCAGCGAAGCAAATCAGGTCCGCAACCTCAAGCGTCGTACCAAGTCGCGGGACCGGATAGCTCGCCGCCAGGCGCTCCAGCAGCTCCGTCGAAGCGTTCTCGCGTGTCAGTTCCGTGTCAATCATGCCAGGACAGATGGCGTTCACGGTGATCCCGAATTTTCCCAGTTCCTTCGCCGCTGCGCGTGTGAAGCCTAGGAGTCCCGCCTTCGACGCGGTGTAGTGCGCGCCGCCGAGCGTGCTGACCATCCGGCCCGCAGACGAGGAGATATTGATGATGCGGCCGTAACGCTGCGCTCTCATCGCCGGGAGGACCGCTTTAGTCAGCAGGAACGGCGCGGTCATGTTCACCTCCAGCGCTTCGCGCCACTCTTCCGCCGTCAAATCGGGCAAGCGCGTCGAGCGCGCAAAGGCGGCGTTGTTGACAACGACGTCGACGCGGCCGAAGCGCTCGAGCGTGAGCCGCACGATCTCCTCAGCAACG
>DASRIZ010000535.1:0-6432 GCA_035649735.1 Blastocatellia bacterium
GCGTTCCGCTTGCTGAAAGCTTGATCGCTACAGGAGATCCATGTACATCGCCGTCCCGGAAACCAAAAGCCAGCCATCGGGCGCAAGTACAGCGCTCGCCGCGAGCGCTGCGCTCGGTGAAAGGAAGGAGCTGAGTTGGGATGCTTCGATGAAGGCGGTGCTCTGGACCCGCCGCTATGCTCCACATCTTGGGTGGATGCCTCACGCGCGCCAGATCGCTCAGAAGCTCGGGATCACAGGCGCCAATCCGGATGTCTGGAGCTTCGTTCAGGCTCTAGCCGACTGGCAAGCCCGCCACGGGGGATTTCCTAACGGCGTGATGCAAGGCGAATGGCACGACGTACTGACGAGGCCTTGACTTTGAATCGCTTAAGAGAGGGATTCAAATGAGCGATATTACTTACACCGTTCGGCGTTTAGTCTCACGTCACCAGGGCGCTCTGCCTGCAATCCTGACTTGTCCTCACGGGGGTGACGACCAGCCACCTGGCGTACAGAAAAAGCGGACCGGAAAAACGATACCTGAGGACTGCGACTTCCAACTAAACACCGACCGCCTCACGCGCACGGTTACCCGGGAAGTAGCTCAGACTCTTTTTGATGTCTTCGGAGAGTCGCCATACGTCGTCATCGCTGACTTCGACCGCGATTACATCGACGCCAACCGAAGATTTGAGTGTGCGTTCGAGGATAATGAAGCCGAACCGTTTTACCTCGAATACCACAACACGATACGCAGCTTTGCGGATGAGATTCGTCTCGATACGGGAGGACCGGGGCTTCTATTCGACATTCACGGGACCGAGCAGGTCAGAAGCGATGAAGCCGACGTCTTCTTTGGGACTCTGAACGGGGAGTCGATCTCGGCCCTATTGAGGCGCGATCCGCTCGCGATGTCGCGCGCCCGTAGTCTGCCGGGCTTGCTCAGAGCCTCGGGCTATGTTGTGTCATCTCAGACTCCCGAGACGATTAAAGGCGGGTTCACTCTGGAGGAGTACGGCAGCCAAAATCCGGATGGTCTTGACTCTATCCAAGTCGAGATCGAGACCTCGTTACGTATCGACGTGGCAAAGCGCACTCCGTTTGTAGAGGACTTTGCCTTTGCCATCAGCAGCCTCATTGCGCGCTATGCCGATACTCACACGATGGCTGCCTATCGGACCGCGAACTTCATTCCGCGGCTGCTGAAAGGTTAGCGCAACGCCCTGCGCGCGCAACGCGCTGCGCGTATGTTACGGCGAGAAGTTTTTCTGGCGGTTAGAAACGAAACGTTCGGGATTGAGAGAATGTACATCTACTCCGATTCATCGAAGCGTGTTCAGTCAGGTCTTCAAGAACCTCGCGTTACGCTGAGGCCATACAACGACCATCTGGTCCCGGTTGGCGGCCTCGAGCAACAGCGCCGATCCTTGTTTCTGCCGTCCGCCTTGGCTGGTCTTGCGGATTCCGAGAATCTCGATGAGGTCATAAAGAATCTCCGGCAGACCCTCCCGAAGTGTTCGCTTCTCGACTTCCTTCGCCATGTCGCCCCAAAAGAGGTTTGTACATTCGATCTGGGCAAGACAAGGCAGGGAAGGGACATCGCGGCCTTCTTTTTTCCGGGAACGACCGAGCGACGAGCCATAGTTATTGCCGGGGTTCATGGATCGGAGCTATCCGGCATCGAAGTGGCTCAGTTGGTGATCAAGACCCTCTTCGAAGAATCGAAGAAGGGAACAAAGCCCCATTTCAATGTGATCGTAGTGCCCGAGGTCTTTCCCGACAACTCCAATGATGCAAGAACGGCGGCAAAAAAGCCTGGCGCCGACGCGAACGATCCCGGGCGGTTCACGCCGGCAGCGCTTTGCGCGAAGCGCCTCGATTGCGGCGGCAAACTCGTCTGCGTGGATCCGAATCGTCAGTTTCCGACGCCGGGCAGACCTGCCGACTTCAGGAATCCGGTTGATTCAATGGGTACCGAGATCGAGCCGGAGAATGTCGCGATCTTAGGGCTGATTCATGGATTCGGCCCGAGCAGGGTTGCATCTGTTCACGCGCATAAGATGCCCGGTACGATGTCAAGAAATCAGGACGCCCCGGGAATCTTCGCTGACCCGCACACTGTCCCGGCTAGTGCCGCGGGCACTGCTCCGGCCAACATCCAGGCGGAAATCCAGGACGCACAGAACCGCACAAAAGAGGACTGTGAGCTGGCTCTCAAGATGGCGACCAACTTCATTGCCGAATACAGAAAGCTCAAAGGTAAGACTACGGGTGGAACCGACCGAGTCCCAGGTAACTGGCCCGATTCGAAAGGTAAACCTACGGTTTGTGAGTACGGCAGCAAAGCCGCTCATCAATGCGGGATCTCGCTTGGTGGATGGGGACCAAGAGCCATTCGTGGCGGACGCAACGGCATCACGGTCATCACGATAGAGGTTCGGCATTACTATCCAAGCAACGCAAAGGGAGGCCGCGGCGGCAAGGAAACATCTGACGGCCTGGCGAACCGGCTTAATGAGTTAAAGGCGTACGCCGCTGCGATAAAAGATAGCTTTTTGGGGCCACCGTAAGCGGGAGCTTCCAACGGCGTATGTGCGATCCACTGTTTTGGATTTGGCAATCCGTAAACCCGAGGAGAGTCGTGTATATCTCAGATAATAATTCACCCGGTCGCGGTCCTCGACGCAATGCACGCTTCGTTACGTTGCGGCCGTCTCAGGCATACCATTATGCGAATCCGGACGCCAGAGCTAGGAGCATCTATAGGTCGGCGCTTGCGGGACTTGGGCAAACATCGGCTATAGAGCTCGCGAAGAAGCTCAAGCATTTGTCCTTTTTCCCCCACTTTGTTGAAGTCAACGGCAAGGATGTCGCGCTTACGCCCGCCGATATGGATCCTAAGATCTATGACGGGCCGGAGAACTACAAGATCGCCGCACTTCAGGAACTCCTTAAGCCCGTGATGGTGATGCAGAACAAAAAGTTCCGTCACATCAAGGTCGCCCTGGTGGATCTCACCAAGAATGTGTTGCAGCCCGAATTCGCCGGATCATTCGATCACAAGCAGCAGGTTACGGTGGCCAGCATCGCCAAGCTCGGGCCAATGCTGGGCGCTTTCCAGCTTCGCCAGGATGTCTGGTTTTTAAGAGGGAAGACTGGAGCCAAGACCATTGCAGACCTCTTTGATCTTTTACGTCAGGGCCTAGCCGATAGCCAGCTCGACCCCGGCGGCAAAGCGACGCCTTTTACGCGCGGAATTTCGCTCCGGGGAAAGCTTGTCCTGGTCAATGGAAATCCGTTTCGGTTTGGTAAGTTTACGGTTCCGCAACTAGACGATGTCTTCGCCACCGACCCGCCCGGTAGTACCACCAGAATCAAGTTCAAGAGCACCGGTGAAAGCGTGACCGACCTAAGGCGCATCGTTGATGGCTTTAACGGGCACCTGGTGGAGAACGCGCAAAAGGAGTTAAACGAGGCGCTGCGTGTTCGCGATAAGGCCCGGATCGAAAGTGCCAAAACACTTCTGGCGGATGCTAAACGGGAGTTCCCGGAGTTTCGGAAAAAGCTCGAGGCCCTGGGCTTTTGGGAGCGAATGATAATCAGCGTAGGCGGTGATGTGCCGGCTTCCAACTTTGCGACACACACGGTCGTTCGCGATGTTGGCTTTCCTTACATCGCGTCGACGCTTTTCCAGACCGGGATTTACGATACTAATCGGGGCGGCGGACTCTGGATCGGCACCGATGTCGCAGGCGGCCACTGGAGCGGTGCTCCGGGCGGAGGGAGCATGCTGAGTGGGACTGCCGGGTCGATCGCGGCGCTCATGACGCTGCTCGCGCAGCGGCGGATGATAAGTCCGATCGCTACCATCGGTATGACCAACCTCATGCAAAAGCTTCCGCGCACTGGCAATCCTGGCACCGGAAGCTGGTTTCAGATTGGCCTGCTCACGCTAGCGAGCCGCGGTTCACTGAAGACCGTGCTTGCAAAGGTCGGGCTGTCCGACCATTCCCACGAAGTTGCGTTGATCGAGCGTGAGGTCGATATCGGCGGCGGTAAAAAGACTCTGCTTCGTTATGTAGCCGTGGGGCTGCAAGCAAATAACGGCACTGAACTGGAACAACTAATCCTGGAACTCGACAAATGCATTCTGGCAAACAATGGCCTATCGGCCAAACAGGGTGGTCATCCTTGAGCAGGAGTGAGAAATGAAATACGTGAGAGTGACTCCAGTGTACCTCGACAATCGCCGGCGACCAGGTTTCCTACGCTGGCGCGGAGTTCGGTCCGTCACGCCGCGACTTGGATCGCTGGCGGGGTTTTTGCAAGGCCCTGCAATTCAACTAAAGCCAGATGGCTCTGTCGTCGTCGAAAATGAGTGGTGTCCTCAGCTCAACAAGATCACCAGCGAGACGTGTGTGGTTGGCTACCAACCGAATGAGATTCGGATCTCGAAAACTGAGGCAGGACACCTGACCCCCGACGTTGTCCTCGTACCCGCGGGGCTCCCGGGACCGAACGTAAAGATAATATGTCAATACCTGATCATCCGTGACTTTGGCGTAAATTGGCGTCATTTGAAAAACGCAACAATCAACGAGCAGTTCTTCAAGGATATGTTGGCAAAGTTCGAGGCTGACAAGTCATTGGTTTTCCGAATTCTGGGTTACAGCGATTGTGTGGGCTTCGAACGTCACAACACCTTCTTGCGCAAGGGCAGAGCTCGCAACGTTTTCAATCTCATGGGAACGAGTGCCCGTTCTCGCGTTATCTCGGTAGGAGGGGCGCCGCCTAAGACTTATTTGACTGACAATTCAACCATTGCAGCGCGGGCGGATAACCGATCAGTGGTGATTGAGTTTTCTGTGAATACTTCTGCGACAATTTAGCGCACGAGGAGATCAGAATGTATATCAGAACGAACGCGGGAGTAGGGCAGGCGCCCGCCCCGGCGACTCCGCCCGTTGTAACGAGCCCGATGGTCCGCGTGGCTAACGCTCTCGTGGCTCCGTTTCAGAGCATCTGCAGGATTGTCGCCCGGTCCTACGACAAACCGGGATTATCGATAGGCACCGGCTTTCTCATCAGCCCATCATATGTGCTCACGTGTGCCCATAATATCTATCCTGCACAGGCGCCCCGTACGAAATCCATTGAGGTATTCCCGGCGCAGAATGGTCCTGATGCTAGCGTTGTGCGCCACGCCTCAAACGGATGGGCGGTGAGTGAAAGGTGGCGATCGGGTGATTGCCGCGCCACTGCCGCGGACTTTGGAATCATTCGCCTCGCCAGCCCGGCACGAAATGCCGTTTTTCAACTGCGCCAATTTGACCCCACTCTCATCGCAGGCAAAACGGCGAATCTCGTTGGTTATCCTTTCGGTCAAGAGGCTCTATCGCGACACATGTTTCGAAGCACTGGTCCCCTCATCGGCGCGCTGGTGATCGAAAGTTGCGGACGGGACGCACAAGGAGGAGAGACGCTGCGGCGGCGCATATTCCCGGCGGTTGCCCCAACGTCCGGTTTAATCGCTCATGCACTCGCGAGCGCTCACGGGGTAAGCGGAGGTCCGTTATGGCTCGAGGAAGACGGGACACGTACGATCGTTGGCATTCATGTAAGGGCCATCGACAGCAATACGCGTGGAGCCGCGGTGCTCCTCAATGACGCTGTCAGAGCGGAGGTGGAACGGATGATGACAAGGGCGCTCCCGCCGCTCCGCCGCTAAAGAAGCAAGGGTAAGTCGCGATGTATATTCGATCAATCGATAGATCAGCGACGGAAGCGACGCGGTCCAATCTGGGCGACCCGACATCGGACGCTAACAAGCGCTTCAAGCGAGTCGCCGCGCTGGTCACTGATGGCCTAACAATAGCCAGGGATGCGATCACGCAACTGTCGACCGACGGTCAAAAAGATCTCCTTCGTTTCATGACATCGTTATTGGATAACTTCTTCCCAAAGGGGCACGGTCTGGTGGACGCGCAAGCCAGGGTGCTGAAGTACTCGCAGAAAGCGATAGTTCAAGTGCGCGTAATAGCCGCGGACGGTTCACCCTGGTCGTTCGAATACTCCTCCAGGCTTTCTCTCAACGATCAGACGCCTGATCCCGGGAAGAGGGGCGACCATATGATCGGGCACTTCAGCAGCATTCGGCTTTTTGTGCGCACGCTGCACACGACGACTCCATCTGAAGCCTTCCGGGTTGCGCTGCACGAAATGACTCACATGATGTTCGCGATGATCCGGAAGTTTGAACGATGGCTTGGAACGATCGGCTCTCAAGGAGCGGAGCGTTTCCTTGCGCGACAGCCGTGGCGCCTGTTCGTTCTGAGCGGATTCGATGCACATCGCCAGCGGCTTGAGCGGCATGTGCGCGACCTGCAGCGCGTCCTGCCTTTCCCGATGCAGGCAGCGGAACTGGCCGCATCGCTGGTCGAAGAGGCCTTT
>DASRIZ010000536.1:0-9716 GCA_035649735.1 Blastocatellia bacterium
CGCTTCGCGAACGCGATCGAGCGCGACGTGATACGGCAGGATCAAGTGTGCGCGGCTTGAAACAAACAAGCGGCCCTCACACTCGACTCCCATTTCCCGAAGCTCTTGCAGCTCCGAATTGAACGCTCGCGGATCGACTACGACACCGTTGCCGATCACGCAGGAACATTGGTCGTGAAGAATACCGGAAGGGATAAGTCTCAGGATAAACTTTCGGTCGCCGATGCGAACGGTGTGACCGGCATTGTGGCCGCCCTGATATCGAGCGACCAGGTCAAAATGCGGCGCAAGGATGTCGACTACCTTGCCCTTGCCTTCATCGCCCCACTGGGCTCCCACTACGACAACGTTTTTCATCTAAACCTGTCCGCGAGAGTAATATCTGAACGGGCTGCGGGCGCCGGTCTCACGTTCGGCGAGGCGCAGGTCGGTAATGATCACGCGCCGGAACAAAACTACAGGCGCACACCGCTGACCGAAATGTGTGCGCCTGCTATTTAGGTGTAGCTATCCTGACGGCGCTTCAGGAAGCACTGCCAAGCGCTTTGTCGATCATGCGGGCTATATTGTCTTTGGACGTCGCGCCGACAACTCGATCCGCCTCGACGCCACCCTTGAACAAGATCAAAGTCGGGATGCCTTTTATCCCGCAGTTCTGAGCGGTTGGGTTGTTGTCATCGACGTTGAGCTTGACTACCTTTGTTTTTCCCTGATACTTCTCAGCCACTTGCTCGACCGCGGGCGCAAGCATCTTGCATGGATGACACCATTCGGCCCAAAAGTCGACCAGCACCGGCTGGTCTGACTTGAGAACTTCCTGCTCAAAAGTCGCATCGGTCACATCACTCACTAACTCACTCATCACAACCTCCGGGATCTAGTGCTTTTCTAAACTGCTGCTGAAGCCCCGACACCCACCAGCTTTTGATAGAGCTCTACGTAATGCCGCGCCGACTGGGTCCAGGAAAAATCGGATCGCATTCCATTCAACATCAGGGCCCGCCACAACTTGCTGTCCGAAAAAACGCGGCGCGCTTCTTCAATCTTTTCGAGCAATCGCTCCGCGTCGTACTCATAGAACTTGAAGCCGTTGCCGCTCAAAGTATCAGCATCGAAGTTTTCAATCGTGTCATCCAAACCGCCCGCCGCTCGCACGATGGGGACCGTCCCGTATTTTAGCGAATACATTTGGTTCAGCCCGCACGGTTCGAACCGCGACGGCATCAGAAACATATCCGCGCCGGCTTCGATCTTGTGAGCCAGCTCATTGGAGAAGCCCAAATATACCCCCACCTGCGAGCGTCTGGCGTCTCGAAGCGCCTGAAACGCGCGCTCATAAGCTTCCAGTCCCGACCCGAGCAGCACGAACGCAAAACCCAGTTCCTGGATTTTGTCGGCAACCGCCAGAATCAGATCGAACCCTTTTTGATCGGAGAGCCGCGAAATGCAACCGATTAGCGGGCGATCAAGTTCTTCGGGGAGACCGAACGTAAGCAGAAGATCTCGCTTGCACACCCGCTTCCCGCTCAGATCATCAGCCGAGAAATTCGCGGGGATAAGCTTGTCCGTTTCCGGGTTCCATTCATCGTAGTCAACGCCGTTGAGAATGCCATGCAGGTCATTGCGCCGGGCGCGCAGCAACCCGTCGAATTTCTCGCCGAACTCAGGCGTCTGAATCTCGGCCGCGTAGCGAGGGCTAACGGTGGAGACGGCGTCCGAGAAAACAAGCCCGGCTTTCAACGCGCTAGCTAGCTGGTAGAACTCGAGACCGCCTTCAGAACGATAGATCCAGTCGGGCAATCCGAACTTGGGTAACTCCTCTGGACGGAACAAACCGTGAAACGCGATGTTGTGGATTGTGAAAAGCGTTTTCGTGCCGTTGAATGCCGGATCTTCAGCGTAGACGGTTTTCAGATAAGCGGCTACAAGACCGGTCATCCAGTCGTTCAAATGAATGATATCGATATGCTCGCCCAGCGCCTTTGCCAGCTCGAGGATTGCGCGACTGAAGAAGGCGAACCTCTCCGGATCATCCGCCTCCCCGTATAGTTTTGCGCGCGAGAAGTACTCGGGTGCATCAATAAAGTAAACCGGGACTTCGCCGGAACGATCGACATACACTTCGACACGCTGTTCCCCAAAGTTGAACGGCACTCGAAGCTCCCCGGGAAGACGTTCCCCCATCGCTTCGATCTTATCGACTTTGTATCGGGGCATCACGACCCGAACCGTGTGACCCAGTCGCGAAAGCGCCTTCGGCAGCGCCCCCGCCACGTCTGCAAGCCCGCCAGTCTTTGCGTACGGTACGACCTCCGACGCCGCCAGTAGAATATTCAATCGTGCGCTCCCATTGTCAGGAATCTGTGCTTCACTCGAATGAAAAACAGTAGCCGACGGTAAATCAGCTTGTCAAGAAAGGCGCCAATCAGTGGGTCATCGCATAGATAATGACATTGATACCCACCCTGTACGCCGCAAGCCCATACTTGAGCGGATAGCGTGGGTCGTCTATCCACTCCCACGCATCACCGAGATCGCAGTTGCGCGCGATAAAAGCAAATAGCCGGCCTTTTTCGTCCTGAATGCCCATGTAGTGCGGAGTAACACCGCCTTTCTCATGGGTGACACCACGACCCAGCCACGAACCAATGCCCGGCACTTGTATCACCTCTTTGATATCAAAATAACAATGAAAGAGTGAGTGATCGGCCGGCAGGTCCTTTATCTCATACTCTGGGAAAACACGTCTCATCTGATCACGCACGTTTTCCCACTCATAGGTGCCCCAGAAGTCGTCCAGGAAGAGGAAGCCGCCTCTTAGCGAGTATTCGCGTAACCGCTGAGCTTCCGCGTCAGAGAGATCCATGTATCCCGGCTCCACAAAGTAGATGAGCGGATAATTGAAAAGTTGCTCGTCCAGGATGTCGATCTGTTTTGGCTCGGAAGAAATGTTCAGGTTTGTTCCTGCCCAGTCGCGAATCCCGATGATGAAGTGATAATCAGCCTCCGGAAAATCCACAGCCCAGGATCCATCCCGACGGCCGCCGAAAGGAGAGTGGTACATCATCCGGACAAAAGTAAACTCACCGCGCAGGTTTGAGGGCTTTTTCTCAGGCCTACCAGAAAGGGGCCTATCAAAAGTTGGTTGTGCTAAGGACGAAGATATGACGAGTAGCGAGACAATGATGCCTAAACAGACTGCTCTTGGCATACGACGTAAATCTCGATCAAAGATTTCGGACCCGTTAATGCACTATGAATCTGCCATCTAGACCTGATGCGTGCAAGCTGATCGTGTGGATTCTGATCGTGTGGATTCCCAGCAGATCTCGAAATGTTGACTAACGTGACCAGCAGTAGATACGGGCTCTAACGGCTAGTCGTGCGGTCGTTCAACCTTGCGAATTTAACGTTGCGGAGAAGCGGGTTGCTGTATTCGAGTCCGACGACCTTTCCAGCCTTGTCCCGATTGAAGCGCAAGAGCGAGGCGCCGATTTGGAAGGTGTCGCGCGTCACGGGCTTGAATTCGAGCAGGGCGCGGGGTGAATCATTCGCCCGAACCATCAAGCTGTCCTTGCCGGGCGTCGCCTCGAAGACTGCCATTAGCTCATCGCTGTAATAGCGACCGGTAAACGCTCTCAGATCATCGCCAGTGGGCGAATATCCTTCCGCCCGCCGGTATTGAGTCGTTATCCCATCCTTGGTCTTGATCTCGATCTGTTTCGTCGAAAGAAATTGCAATTCGAACTCCGCCCCCGACATAAAGAAAAGCGTGGGACGCTGATTACGAAAACGGTCGTAGGCCAGAGCGACGAGCGGGCCGCCGCCGGCGATGGCCAAATTGTTGTTGTTGACCGTAATCTGCAGCGGTTGACCGGTCTTTTCGTCGAAGAACAGCCCCGCCCTGCCGCTCAGGTCCGCCGGTGCCACGGCCACGGAATTGGTGGCCGAAGTGTTGGCCGATGGTGTGTCAGGGGGCAGAAACAGGTCGAAGACGCGGCTGGCGTAGGCGGACCGAGCGCCGCCGTCTAGATTGCACATGATAGCTACAGAGAGTCCATGTTCGGGAAGATATCCCGCGAGCGCGCTGTACCCGGCCGCACCGCCGCTGTGCCAAACCAGTTTGCCTCCGCGGCCAGGCCGAAGCTCTATGTTCAACCCGCGGGCATAATTAAGTTTCCTGCCGTTGTTCAGTGTTGCCGGTTCCTGCAGCATTTTGGTGACAAACGCCCCCAGGCGGTTATTGGACAACGCATCGTTCCAGGTGACGAGATCGGCCGCTGTCGTGAACAGGCCTCCAGCGCCGCCGCGATCGTTACCGAGGTACATGTCCATTTTCCACGCGCCCGCTTCCTTCTTATAAGCCAGCGCCCGGTTTTTGATAAGGTAGAGCGGGTCTTCAGGGTGCGTCGTCGACTTCATACCCAATGGCTCAAACAAGCGCTTGCGGGCGAATTCGGAGAACGGCATTCCGCTCACGCGGGTGACGATCTCAGGCAGCAGGACGTAGTTGCTGTTCGAGTAGGCCCACTCATCGCCGGGAACGAAATTGGTCTCTCGTTGACGCAGGATCATCGTCATCGCGTCCGGGTCGCCGCCGGCGAGGTTGAGAAGGGTCTGCCAATCGCGAATGCCGCTGGTGTGGGTGAGCAGGTGGTCCACCGTGATCTTGTGGCCGTAATCAGGCAACTGCGGAATGTGTTTGCGGACATCGTCGGCGAGCGAGAGCTTCCCCTCCTCGACCAGGAGCAGGATCGCCGCGGCGACGAACTGCTTTCTTACCGATCCGGCGTCGAAGACCGTGTTCGGGCTGATCGGAACATCGCGCTCGAGGTCGGCCGAGCCGTAAGCACGGTTTATGACTACCTTTCCGTTTTGCGAAGCGGCGACCGCACAGCCGGGCTCGTTGGGCTTGGTCCAGTTGAAGATCTTGTCGATCTCACTGGTCTTGTCCTGCGCGTAAGCCTGTGTGCTCACAAGGATGGTGGTGACCACGAATACTAGAACGAAAGAGTAATTGTTCGTACTGGTGTTTTTCATTTATGTTCGCGTTACAGTGTTTTCTAATCCTCTCTACCAAAGTAACCGCTGTCGAATTCCGTTGGGCAGGGCACGACGTCCGTACGGCTCTATGACGTTTATTTTTCTTCGTGAAACACGAATAGGGCGAGGACAACAAGCGGACTACGCCGGAACCTCTTCAAGATGCACGCGTCCATAGCGCCGGTCACGCTTCTGATAATCGATCAGGGCGCAGAATAGGTCGCGCTCACCGAAGTCGGGCCAAAGCGTGTCAGTCACGTGGATCTCGGCGTAGGCAATCTGCCAGAGCAGGAAATTGCTGATGCGCATTTCGCCGCTGGTCCGGATCAGCAGATCGGGATCAGGGAGCGCACGGGTATATAACGCGCCGCGGATCAGCTCTTCGTCTATGTCATCCGGATGCAAACGGCCCGCTGCGACGTCGCGTGAAAGCTTTCGAACCGCATCGACGATTTCAGTGCGACCGCCGTAGTTGAGCGCGATGTTTAACCGCATTCCGGTGTTTTGAAACGTGGAAAGCTCGGCCTTGCGAATCTGTTCGAGCACCGAGATATGAAGCTCTTCGCTGCGGCCGATCATGCGAAACTGAATGTTGTTCTCCTTGATCGAGCGCAGTTCTTTTCGCAAGTATTCAACCAGCAGATCCATCAACGCGCGAATCTCGAAACGTGGGCGCTTCCAATTCTCGGTGGAGAATGCGTACAAAGTAAGGCACTCGATTCCAAGCCGCGCGCACGTCTCGACGGTCCTTCGAACAGCGTCTGCGCCGGCTCGATGGCCCGCGACCCGTGGTCTATTCCGCTCAGCAGCCCAGCGGCCGTTGCCATCCATTATGATTGCTACGTGTCTGGGTAGTTTCGCCAGGTCCAGGTCGAGCAGCAAATCTTCGTTACTCGTCTTTTCCCCCGGAATGTCAAACCTTCTCATAGCCATAATGCGTTCACCCCTTGATCAGTCAGACTGGCTCTCGCTCTATGATAAAACCTCGTTCACTGCTCTTAGAACACTAAAGTCATTCGCCTTTGTGGGGGCTTGTAAGGGAAATCGACGTCAGTCTATACCATCCCCTCGAAGAAAGAATGAGTAATCAGTGAGAAAGTTGTGAGAACGCGTCTTTCGGTTTAAGCACCGCTAAATTCGTAGTTGCCTCCGAGATTGAACCTGGTTGGGCGCTGCTCAAATCGCGCGGATTTCCAGCGACTTCCTTGTTCGAATTCGATGCGACTCTTGAAGGGTGAGAACCGAAACCTGTCAACACCGCCTCCAGCATTGGCAGGAGCGCCGTAACCCGCTTGGCTCGGATCACCCAGTCCCAGAGCGGCTCGAACTTCTTCCAGCCCCCGGCGTACGACACGTGTCTCAACCGTTCCTTGAGTTGCTGCTTTGCGCCCGCCCCCTTCCAGATCGAACCCCACTTGTAAAACTGTCTGTAGGCTCTCCAGTAGCCTGCTTCCAGCGCTTCGGCCTGCATTCGAGCCGGCTTGAACACTACGTGCCGGGTGTCGAACAGGTCCCAGTCATCGCTGGTCATTCGTCCCTGGGCCTGCATCCGCTGATACAGAGCCGTACCTGGATACGGGGTAAGAATGTGAAATGTGGCGGTCTGGATGCCTTGCTCAATGGCCCAGTCGACGGTGCGATCGAAAACCGTTTGGTCATCATCGTCCATCCCAAAAACAAAACTCCCGTTAATCATCACGCCCTGATCGTGCAGCCGCCGAATCGCCGAACTGTAGTCTCTGTCAAGGTTCTGATATTTGTTCTGCTCCACGAGGTTATTCCGATTCAATGTCTCAAATCCGACGAACAGGCTTCGAAGCCCGCAATCAACCGCCTTTTCGAGCAGACGCGGCGCCAGCACTGAGTTAATCGTGCCTGCCGCTTGCCACAGCCGCTTCATCCCCCTCATACCTTCAAACAGCGCGGCCGCAAATCGGGGGTCCCCAAACAGATGGTCATCCAGAAAGTACAGATGCCTGCCCGGTAGTCGATCAATCTCGGCAAGCGCTTGATCGACTCGTTGGGTATAGAACCCCCGGCCCCCTTCGAAGAACGCAACCTTGTAACAAAAGTCGCAGGTATGCGGGCAGCCTCGCGAAACTACAATCGAGTTAGGTACCAGATATAGATGTCGTTTGATTAGATCACGACGAACCGGGGGTATCCCGTCGAGTGTGCGGGTTGTCGATCGATAGACGCGGCCCGGCCGTCCGTCACGAAAGTCTTTCCAGAACGCTGGCCAGGTGTCCTCACCGGGGCCAAGAAATATCGTGTCAGCGTGAAGCATCGCCTCATCAGGCAAAGAGGTTACGTGCAGCCCGCCTAGCGCAACGTACGAGCCTTTCGCTCGATAGTGATCCGCGATCGCATAAGCTCGTTTTGCCGATGTGATATAAACCTGAATCACGACCAGTTCCGGTTCGTCTTCCAGGGTGAGCTTTTCGACGTGTTCATCCTGGAGTTCCACCGTGATTTCCTCCGGCAAGTAGCCCGCGAGTGTAGCCAGTCCCAGTGGAGGGAACAGCGAGTACTTGATGGGCCGAAAGAAAGGACTCTTCGCTTCGGTCAACGCCGGCAGGATCATTTTGACTTTCATCACACCTCTTTGGTGCTTGAACCTTGGCTGTGAGCGAGCGTGGGTTTGCGATTAAGCGCGCTCGAGGAACACTCTAGCGCTCGAAGTCAGAAGAAAAATGAGCCACAGGTGATTAAGTTGTGAGAAGTTTCAATATGAATCTGAAGATCCAAGAGGCGGTCGGCGAGCGTAAGGTCCAGCTTGATCTAACTCTCGCCTGGTGTATATCGCGGACCTTAGTTCGTCACTCGGTCGTAATTGGGCTGAACAGCCGTTGAGGCTGTGCGCAAAGTGGGCTTGCTAGGTTCCTGGGCTCAGTAGTGCCTAACCTAGGCTACTCCCGACCGGGATTTTGTTGATGAGGCGATGATCTCGTAGAACTCTGGTCTTCGGTCTGCCAGCCGGTCGATCTCATACGCCCCGGGGACATTCACAATCTTGTTTTTGTTTGACTCTTGAAGATCAACATCGATTATCAGCGTTTCTTCGCCCTCCCGAGAAGCCTCGCCAAGCGTGTCGCCGTTGTAGTCGACGACTTTGCTTCTGCCGATAAACTGCCATCCGCGCTCGACGCCGCAGCGATTTGCTGCCGCAAAGTTCAGATGATTCTCGCAAGCTCGCGTATTCACGATGAACTCGGCAGTGCGCCATGCTCCGGTCGGCCAGTTCGTTGGAAGGATAATTAGCTCAGCGCCCAGCAGCTTCAGCGTGCGGGTGGCTTCCGGGAAACTCGCGTCGTAACAGATATTGATTCCTACTCGGCCAAAAGGCAGCTCTAACACTTCGAAGGGCCTATCGCCCGGCGTAAGAAATCGATCAACACCCAGAAAGGGCAGATGCACCTTTCTATAGTTGCCGATGACTCCTCCGCCTCCGGGCCCGCAAAGCATCGCCGAATTGTAGAAGCTGGGGCCGTCCTTTTCGATAAAGCCGATGACCGCGTGTACGCCAGTCTCGCGACATACTTCGGAAAAAAGGTGTGAGGATGGTCCGTCGAGGGGTTCGGCAAACGGCGCCGCCTCCTCGAGCGATTCAAAGCAATAGCCGGTCAGTGCGCATTCTGGAAAAATCACCAGCTCGGCGCCACCTGCCGCCGCTGCGCGCAGCCGCTCAACAATCCGGCGGCGATTAGCTTCAATGTCGCCGAGTGTGACGTCCATCTGCACACACGCAATTCTAGTCTTCGTCATTTCTTTACAATCCCTCACTTCTCAGAGTCTATCGTGGATGGACATACTATCATCCGTCTTCCCCGGTGCTCCAGATTCTTTTGTTAGAGCTAGATCAGCGAAATGGTCCAGAATGGCGAGAGAGTTGAAAGGGTGGTTGGAGCTGCGAAGATGCTGGCGGAGGCGTGTGGGAATCGAACCCACCCAGGCCGCCTCTCGGAGACCCGCAACGGGTTTGAAGCCCGCGAGAACCACCAGGCCCCCTGCGCCTCCCCGCCGAAGAGAAACTAACAAGGGAGGGGAAGCCGCGCAAGGGAATAGGACCAATAGGACCACTAGGACCTATATTTTTTTGGAGGCGACCTTCCTCAGAAACCGTTGCATTTCCACTGGAGCGCGAACGTGAGTTCCTTCGCCGATCTTCTCGAATCCGTCGTGTGCTTCGACCGCAAAAGTGATTGTGTGATTGCCTACTTCTATTACCTCAGCTCGAGTGGTCACTTTCGCTCCGACCGGGGTCGCCGCAAGGTGTTTGACGTTAACCACGACTCCAACCGTGATCCAGCCCTCCGGCAAGTACTCTCTGATTGCCGCCTCCGCGGTTACCTCGAGGTGGTAAATCATGATCGGCGTCCCGTAGACCTCGGGCATATGTTCATGAAAGTGCGCGACCGTCATATCGCGGGTCACGGTAATCTCCTGCGTCGCTGCGGCTCCGGCGGGTATGTTCGCGGTTGCGCTCATTCAATCACCTCTCAGGTTGTTTTCAAACGAAAGAGCCTCATTCTAGCCGGATCGAATTCAAAAGGCCACGTGCCCGCACGCCACACCCCTGTCGCCTCCGTACAACACTGTCTTAAGCCGGTGTTGGACTCGACCACGGGATTCTTTCAGAATTTGAAGGGTTCAAGATTCGGTTTTCCTGGCAC
>DASRIZ010000537.1:0-14722 GCA_035649735.1 Blastocatellia bacterium
TTTCTGCCTTCTGCCTTCTGCCTTCTGCCTTCTGCTTTCTGCCTTCTGCCTTCTGCCTTCTGCCTTCTGCCTTCTGCTTTCTGCCTTCTGCCTTCTGCCTTCTGCCTTCCGCCTTCTGCCCGTTACCTCGCGACGCGCGCCGTTCCACCTTTCATGACCCGTTCAACTTCCGCCAGCGTCGCCATTGAAGTGTCTCCCGGCGTGGTCATCGCCAGCGCACCATGAGCTGCGCCGCACTCGACTGACCACTGCGGACCTCTGTTTGTCATCAAGCCATAAATCAACCCGGAGGCGAACGAATCACCACCGCCCACGCGGTCGAGGATCTCGAGGTCCACCCGTGTAGGAGCTTGGTAGAGCTCGCCGCCCGAGTAACAAACCGCCCCCCAATCGTTGACGCTCGCGGTTTTCGCGTTTCGCAGCGTCGTCGCCACAGCCTTGAAGTTGGGGAAGTCTTCAACAGCTCGCTCAATCATCCTGCGAAAATTATCGACCTCGAGTTTCGAGTGATCCTTGTCCAGCCCTTCGACTTCAAGACCCAGGCATGCGGTAAAGTCCTCTTCGTTGCCGAGCATCACGTCGACCAGTGGTGCAAGCTCCCGGTTTACCTCGCGAGCTTTGTCCTTGCCTCCAACTCCCTTCCAAAGCGACTCGCGATAATTCAGGTCATACGAGATTATCGTGCCGTGCCGTCTGGCAGCTTCCATCGCTTCTCGCGCTACGAGCGGAGTTGTTTCCGAGAGCGCGGCGAATATGCCGCCAGTGTGAAACCATCGTGAGCCCTCGCGGCCGAAGATCTCTTCCCAGTCAACATCTCCCGGCCGCAGCTGGGAGACCGCGGTGTGCCCTCTGTCCGAACAACCGACCGCCGCGCGGGCGCCAAATCCGCGTTCGGTAAAATTCAGCCCGTTACGCGCCGCTCGTCCCACCCCGTCGTATTTGACCCAGCGAACGTGAGATTGATCGACGCCGCTCTGATAAATGAAGTCTTGAACGAGGCGGCCCACCGGGTTGTCGGCGAACGCACTAACGATCGAGGTGTCCAAACCGAAGCAGCGCTTCAACCCTCTCGCAACGTTGTACTCTCCACCACCTTCCCATACCTGGAACGCGCGGGTTGTATGAATGCGGCCCTCGCCGGGATCCAGCCGCAGCATCACTTCTCCGAGACTGACGAGGTCCCATCGGCAGCCATCCTTCGGTTTGACGATCAGGTCTGTCATTTGTGTCCAAACTTCCGCCAACAGATTGTTATACTGCTCATCCCAAGTTTGGATTCAGAGCCCCTCTTTTGGACTGCGCCGCCCCGTTCCGCATTCGGTGATTTTTGCATGCGTGGCGGCGCTTTTGTAGTGTGGCGGGAAACCACTGGAACACGAGCGCAACAGGAAAGCGCCGCCACGCATGCGAGAATCGTCAACCGCGGAAAAGGGCGGCGCACTCCAAATAAGTGGCGCGCCGTCCGAGTAGCCTACCCTCGAACTGACCCACGAAACAGATGCGCAGCTATACATTCCGAAATGTTCGATTCTTATTGAGTCGTTGCGATTCCGGCGTCCCACTCCTCGAGAAACCTTTGAGCCTTTGCTCCCGGGCTTATAAACGCGAGTCCTTCGGTTGAGTCGTAGCCACAGAAGACGCCTACGATCTCGCCCTGATGGTTATAAACAGGACTGCCCGAAAAGCCGTCGAATGCGTCAACCTTGATTGACCAATACTGCTTGCCCTGGAAAACGTAGGGTCCGAGGAAGATTCCTTTGCGTAGGAACTTGCTCTCGTGGGGTTGGGCGATGAGGATTATCTGCTCATCAATCGAGGGGGCGACCTGGAACGTCGGGCGTTTGGCGTCGTTTGACGTTCCGCACACCGCCAGCAACGCGAGGTCTGCATCCTTGTCAATCTTGACGATTTTAGCGGGGCACCCTTTCACAAACGCCCTTACCTCAAGCTCATCGTCCGGTTTGAATCCGAGGAGTTTTCGCTTGGATGGGCTCAGTCGGCCCGAGACTACGTGGTATGCCGTCATGACCAGCCCATCTCCAACAAGAAAGCCCGTCGCATATGCGTTTGGTCCAACATCGGCAAGCACCGACAACGCGCGCTCGGCCACGTTACGATTCTTTCTGGTGAACTCCAGAGCAATCGAGCGGGTGTAGCGCTCTCGCTGTTTTACGACCAGCCCCGCATTGCCTTGCGATGCAGAGTTGGAAGCCAGCACGCAAAGCAGTACGGCAACCGACCCGAAGCAGCAAACTCTCTTCTTCATCGGACCCTCCGTTTCTGAATGAGCAGTCAATCGGCCGCGGTGATTTCAAATTATGAAAAGCCGGGATTGTTGCCGGATAATCGAAATCGCCGATTGCGGCCAGTTGTTACCATGCGTCTTGTGAGCTTTCTCGAACACCGCGGAGCTTTCTGTATTGCCGCGCCGCTGGTCGGAACACTAGGGTGTTCGTTTCGCCAAGAGTCTACCAGAATGCTCTATGCCGACCAATCATTATCGAGCCACACCGCCGAAGATCTACCAAGAATAGCGGTGTGTGACGAACCGTCTCACGACTTCGCTCCATCTTCTATTCCAGCGCTATCTGAAGACTGGTTACAGACGCCGGCGCGAACTCATGAACGAGTGTCCCGCCCCGCGGAACCGAGACGCGAGTCTCCACCGGCTGGACGCTGCGAGGCATCTCAAAGCTGTTATGCGCGTGCATGTCCGAAGCCGCAAGCACCGTGGCTTTTAGTGATTTTATAGTCGCACCGCGAATCGCGATCTCGGCGAGTCGTGTTCCGGTCGGATCAGGATTCGTGACGGTTAGGAGAAGCTGGCGATCAGCAAACGACGCTGATTCGGACAACCCCCGAATCGTCGCCGCCTGTCCGTTCCGGGAGTAGCTTGGCCGCGGCGCGGAACAGACTGTCCTAACAGCCTGACCGCCCTGATGTGCAACGTACATTTCAAACACGTGAAACGTTGGTGTAGTTACAAACTTGTCCTCGCTTGCGAGAAACAGCGATTGCAGACAATTGATCAGCTGTGCCACATTGGCCATCGCTATTTTATCTGCGTGTCGATTGAACGTATTGAGCGTCAGTGCCGCAAGCACCGCATCGCGCATCGTCGATTGCTGGCCAAGCAGGTGGGTGTTGTGCGCTTCGGTGCCAGGCCGGTACCACGCGCCCCATTCATCCACTACCAGCTTTACGCGATGCTGGCGATCGGTTTCCGCCATAACCGACCAGTGATCGGTGATCAGCGATTCCATCTTGTCCGCTTCGCGTAATAACTCGTACCACTCATCTGCTGGGTACTTGACTGCGTCGCCTTTGCCTTGCCGCCAGTCCGTAGTGCGGCCGCCGCTGACGTTCCAGGAATAATGATGCATCCCCCAGCCCCACAGCCTACCGAGCGCGCGACGCTCGTTCATCTTTGTAAAGAACCGGCGAGTCCAGTCCAAATCCCCTCCGTTGGGACCCGCGCCGATGAATGCCGGTTCGATGCCGTACCTCGGCACCCATTCCGTGAACCGGCGGTACTCGGCGGCGTACTCTTCGGGCGTGAAGTTCCCTCCGCAACCCCACGACTCGTTCCCGACGCCCCAGTAGCGCACCTTGAAGGGTTCGCGGTCCCCGCCGGCGGCCCGCTGATCTGCAAGAGTTGTCGCGCCCGAGGGCGAATTGCAGTACTCCACCCACTCGTAGAAATCGCGCGCCGTAAGACTGCGCAGGTTAGCAGCGACATACGGCTGCGCTCCGACCAGCCGGCAAAACCGCATGAATTCATTGGTCCCAAATTGATTGGTGTCGTAGTTCCACGGACCATCCGAAACGCCTTTGGGCCACTCAGGCGCGTCACGCCAAAAGTTAGTGCGACGCGGACGCTGGCTTCTCGGCCCCACGCCATCGCGCCAGTTGTAACTGTCGGCAAAGCATCCGCCGGGCCAACGCACCACCGAAGGCTTCACCCGCTGCAGCGCTTCGATCAGCGATTTGCGAATGCCGCCAATGTTAGGTGTCTTCGAATTCTCTCCCACCCAGATGCCGTCGTAAACGACTCCACCAAGATGCTCGGCGAAGTGGCCGTAGATTTCAGGCGCAATCTTGCCGATCGGTTCGTTCATCAGAACCTCTATTCTCGAATCGGCGGATCGCGATTGAGCGGCCGCGCGCGAAGTCGCGAGTCCGGCAAGCGCGCTTCCGGTAAGAACCATCGCACTGCCGGACACCGCCGATTTTATGAACTGACGTCGTTTCATTCTTCCTCCAGCCCGAAGTTAAATACGCGTCACTCGACGACTCGTGACATCAACCTTATGCGACCGAGCAGTCCAGACGGCACCGGTTGCACCTTGTCCATATCCTGAGGTTGAAAGCGCTCGCCGTAGCGCAGGTTCAGCAATCGGTAATCAGGCAGCGCGTGCCCGGCCATATAATTAATCGCCGTGTTGGCCACTTCGATGCGCAGCAAGTTCTCACCGCGCTTGAGAAAATCGGTAACGTCGATCGAATAGGGCGGGCACCAAACAGATCCGACGCGACGGCCGTTGATCGTCACTACGGCTGCTTCTCGAACCGGACCATCCAGCAGCGCTCGCATGCCGTTCGCGCGCGGTGTTGCGGGCGGCGCAACCGGTTGGCCTTCGCCAAAGTCCAATCGAATCCGGATCCTCTTTTGTAAGAAGCCATCGGGAATCGTAACTGTCTTCTGGTAAGCGGCGACGCCCGAGTAGTAGCGCGTCTTTTCGTCATCGATCCAGGACCGCGGATTATCTATCGCCACCGGCGCACCGCCCTGGCCGAAGGAGACCTGCCACCCTGCGCTCAAGTCGATAGGTCCCAAAGTCTCGCCGGGCACCGATGCGAGCGGTAAAAGTGAGCGTCGTGAGAAAACGAAAACTCGCGAGCCGTACGGCTCGAGGTCAAGCGAAACCGAGACGCCATCCGCGCTGCGAGCGACAACGGCCATCGGACTCGCTTCGCCGCTCATAGGGTCCCACAATTCGGGGTTCAAGCCGTTAACACGAAAAGTTGCTTTTACCCGGCGTGGTTGGTTGCCGGTGTTGGCAACGAAGTAGATCTCGGCATCGCCGGTTGCGCGATGAATAAACCCGACGTCAGGCGCAGCGGGAGAGATACTTACGTCGGGTTTCAGCGCCGCGTTTAACACCACTCCCAGCTGACCGCCTTCATCCAGGACCAGACGGCCTATCGCTGACCCTCCCTCGAACAAGCGTTTGGATAACTCGCCGATTTGCTGATGATCTGAGTTCTTCGCCTGAAATCCCGGACTGAGAGCAGGGGTTCTCCGCGTTGCGATCAGAGTACCGCCGCTTCGCGCGAACTCATCAAACTTCATTAACGTGTCTGCGGAAATCTGTTCGACGTTGGGGAGGATGACCGCTTTGTATTTGTTCGAGCCAAGAACTAGCGAACCTTTCTCAACTCGGCCGATCTGCCTGAGCACTTCGTCGTCGAAGAAATCAAAGTTGTAGCCGCCTTCCAGCACGCCGGGTATCAGGTTTGGTCCAAGTCTTTCGCGAAGCAGGTCGATCAAATTGGCGTTGCCGTTGGTGACCCGGGCCCACGCGTCGTCGTTTGGCAGATAGATCGCAACGTCGTTTCTCGGTTCACCCTGGCGCATGAGAAAGCTAAGCCGCTGCAGATACTTCGACACGTCGGGCATGACGATCCACCACGGATTCTTTTCGTTGAACACCCCGGCGGCGTAGAACCGCCAGCCCGGATAATCGACGCCTGGGGCCGTGTAGGGCCAGCCGTGCCCGATCAGTTGATTGACTCCCTGTAAGAAATGAAGATCCGCCTCGGCCTTGACGTCGAGCGGGGTGGCCCGAAACGAGGGCGAGTGCAGCCAGGTCCACGTCTCAGATGAAGTCACTCGCCGCCCGAAGAGGTGATTGGCGGACGACGCCCACCGAGTCGAGCTAAGACCCTTCCATCGATGACCCTCTCCTTCGCTGAGGTCCGCATGAACGTTGCTGGACAACGCGGCCGCCGGGACTCCGTAGCATTGAATACGCAGGAGCGTTTTGTTCCTGCGGGACCATTCGTGCAGCGGGTTCAGAAACCTTTCGTTCAGGAGTTCGGTTAAGGTCTGACCCCAGTCGTGTCGAATCGCCGTGGATTTCGACCCGAGATCATTGACCAGAGCTGGAAGGTTAGGCCTCAAATCGTAGCCGCGGCGCTTCTGAAACTCATTCAGGAAATCGCCCGTCCAATCCGAGTTGTAGACTTCGAGGCTGTCGCAGAACACCGCGTGCGGGGGATTCGCGCCAACGGCTTGCATCATTCTGTCGCCGACTTGCTTTAAGTAATCGTCGATGCTGGCTCGATCGAGATGATCGAGGACATATCCTTCCGAGCCAACGGCGGGCCTCTTCACCTGCATACCCGTGCGGCTGGCGATGAAGAATTGAACCTGGAGCGGTCCCGTCTCCGAAAGTGAAACAACGCCATCCCGCACATCGGTGACCTCACGCAGCGAATCTGCAACAATCGACTTGCCGTCGGGCCGCGCCGCAAAAACAGCCAGAAGCTTTTCGCCCGCGCCGATGCTCGGCAACGGCACTCGTCGAGAGCCTTCCGGAACGTTGATCCGTTCGACGCGAAGCCGTCCGGCGGCGTGGTTGATGGACACCATCGGTCCGCCGTAGGGCCAGCCGCTGCCGATCGTCAGGTCAAACCGCAGCCCCAACTCGCGGGCCTTTTCCGAGGTAAACCGCAAGGCGTTGATGAACTCATCAGAGAGAAACGGGCGGGTGGTGACACCGCTTGCGTGGTCATCGAGCACGACCGGGTAAACTGGCTGCACCTCAAACCCGCCGATGCCGCCATCTCTCATCAGCCTCATCTCGCGTTCGAGCTCGGCTTCGGTGACTGCGGGGCCAAACCACCACCAGCGCATCATGATTCTCGAGTCGTCTGGTGGGTTTTGAAACAACCGCTTGAGGTTGGCGAGTTGATCGTTACCATTCGCCGTTTGCCTCTGAGACAGGGCAGGCGAGTCAACACCCAGTCCGCCACCGAGCAGCATCAATGCCATCACCGAGATCAGAGGGAATTGGCGTCGTAATGAATGCATGAAGTACGTACATGGCCCTCCTGACGGAGGGCGGGCGCGTCTCGCCACGGTGCCTATATACATGTCCCTCCTGACGGAGGTCAAAGCGGCGGCTTTCCCGGCTCACAAAGAACCGATTGCAGCGCTTCCATGAAAAAGTAATCCCCCCACATCACAGACTCATCGACACCCCAGTTCATCGGGCGATGATAAACCCCGTGTCGCAAGATCCCTTCGTATTCGGCATCATGAGTTCCCAAAAACTCATCGCTTGTCAAAGTTGTCAGTATCTGAAGCGCCGCCTGACGATACGCCGTCGACCCGTGCTTTGTATGCTCGATGTCTTTTAGCTTCCAGAATGCTCCCGCGATAACCGCGGCAGCCGAGCTATCCAGCGGTTCATCAGGAATACCGGGTGCGCCGTAGTCCCAAAACGGCACTCCGCTGTCGGGTGTGTTCTCGAGATAGTAGGTGGCGCAACGCTCGGCGGTCTCCAAAAAGAAGCGATCACCGGTAAATCGAAACGTATCGGTAAAGCCGCAGGTCGCCCACGCCAGTCCCCGCGCCCAACAGGTGAACGGCGAATAGCCTTGCTGTGTCGACAGGTTGCGGAACTCTCCGCGCACCGGATTGAAGATCGCCTCGTGAATCACCGCGCCATCGCGATCCATTATTCGTTTGCCGCTTTTTTGGACGAGATATTTCTCGGTGGTCCTGGCGTGAGTCACTGCTTTGCTAAACAGCACCTCGTGGCCGCCAAGCTGGTGCGCGCGAAAAAGCAAACGAATGTTCATCATTATGTCGATGAACAGCGACTGAGGTCCGTGAAACGAGTAGATGTAGTGATCCTCACCGGTACCCTTCCAGCGAAATGCCTGGACCGTGCCGGCCGTAACAAGGATGTCTTTGAGCCACTGCTTTGTCGGGTCTCCGTCGCCGAGCAACCGGTGCCATCGATCTACCGTCGACATAAAAATGAACCCGAGATCGTGAACGTCGCGATCGAACTTTCGGTGCTCCAGGGGACGTGTGTACTGTTCGGCAGCTTTGCGCCACTTCTCATCGCCGGTCTGCTCAAAGGCAAGCCACATCATCCCGGCGTAGAAACCGGGACACCAGTCAGTCCATATGAATTCGGGCCGGTGCCAAACGCCGTGACGGGTGTGAATTGGCGCGGGCTGATTCGCCGGCCACTTTTCGAGCATCCTCTCTAATTGCTCCAAACCAAAATGAAACGCTCGCTCGATGCGCGCTCGCAAGGCTGCTTCGTCGATGTGTTCTGGAATCCTCATAGAGCGTTCAACCGGTCTTCTTGGCGCCGGTCTCAGAGCCTTCTGATGTTCATTCCTCCGCTCACTTCAATCACCGTACCGGTCGAGTACTGGAAGTCGCCGGACACCAATGCAGCCACCGCCTTGCCAACATCCTCCGGTGTTCCCCATCGGCCCTGCGGTATCAATCCTCCTTCGATCAGCCCATCGTATTTCTCTTGAACCGCGGATGTCATATCAGTCTTGATGATTCCCGGACGCACTTCATAAACATTGATCCCGTATTCGGACAGACGATCCGCGAAAATCGCCGAAGCCATGCTGAGTGACGCCTTCGACACACAATACTCCGCTCGTGACGGCGATGACATGTAAACGGACACTGACGTGATAAAGACAATTTGTGGTTTTAGTCCGTCGCGATGCGGAACCTGATCGATCATCAGCCGGGCAACCCGTTGAGTAAGAAAGAACGGACCCCTCGAGTTAATCGAAAGAACTCGATCGTAACTTTGAGGCGTTGTCTCCAGAACATCGAGACGCTGTTCGGGAGCGACGCCGGCATTGTTGACCAAAACATCGATCCGCCCGAAATCTTCTATAACCCTTCGGACGATCTGTTCATGATCCTCAAGAACGGAAACATCTCCCTGGACCGGCAAGAACGAAGCGCCCAACTCTTCAACTCGCTGTTTGACCTCGAGAATCCCGCTTTCGGTGTTCTGCGAATCGACGGTTCGCGATACGCCTGCGATGTCATAACCGTGGCGTGCAAGCTCGACGGCAATGCCTCGGCCTATGCCGCGACTGGCTCCGGTTATCAAGGCGACTCGGCGACTATCGCTCAATCTTCAAGCCTCCGCGTTCTTGTTCCGATATCGGTTCTTTATCTCATTCAATTGCGCGGCCATTTCCGATTTCTTGTAATAAGCATCCAGCGGATAACACCCTGAGGGAAGCCCGTTACGCGGCGCGGTCGTACAATCGCTAAAAGTTCGACACAATCTTTTTCGATCGGGGAGCCGTCCCTCAATCGCGTGCAACGGCAGCTCCGGATATGCGAGTACCATTCGCCCCAGACCGACGCAGTCTACCCAACCCTCGCGCACGGCCGCGTGTGCAACATATGGTAAAAAATCCTGCAGATAAGTGTACGCAGTGCCAACTATCAGCAGATCGCTAAACTGTTTTTTCAAGGCGCGGGCGGCGCTCATCTGTCTCGACACTCCAATGAGCGGGTCCTCGGGCGGCAAATAGCCATCCGACGGCGGGAAAAGCGTCGGCCTCTGCACGTGCGGATTGTAGTAGGGTGACCCGGCGGATATGTTCACAAGTCGAATACCAAGCTCGCGGAGCAGAGAGAAGAACCGCACCGCGTCGGTCAAATCGGGCTTGACGGGATCCTGCACGTTGACGCCAAAGCCCCATCGATACGGCAGCAATGACTCGAATGGCTCCGGTACTCCGGGCCCCGGCTTACCCGGGGATGAACGCTCCGGATCGGGTCGATACGGAACCGTGTCAAACGCCGACAGTCGCACGCCGATCTCAAGACCTGGCGCCCCGGAGCGCACACCCTCGACAATCTCTGTCAAAAACCGAGTGCGATTTGCAAAGCTTCCTCCGTATTCGCCTTCGCGGGTGTGAGCACTCAGAAACTCGTGTCCGAGATAGCCATGGCAGTGCTTGACATCGACGAAATCGAATCCGATCTCGCGGGCGATACGCGCCGATTTATGAAACGCTTCAATGATCTCGCGAATCTCACCATCCGTAATCAGCCGATAGTCCGCGTTCAGACCCAATCGTTTATCCAAAAGCGGGTGATGATAGAGGATGCGAGGCTCCGGGCGCCCTTTGACGTTGGGCTGACTGTATCGCCCCGAGTGCGTCAACTGAAGACCTATGAGCAGCCCATCATCGGAGCCAGTCGCTTGCCGATGTTCGTCAATTAAGACGTCGCGCAGCCGCGCGAGATCGCCCTTGGTTTGTTCGTTGATCAACAGCTGGTTTGGATTTGCGCGACCTTCATGAAGTACAGCGACCGCCTCACCGCCCCAGATGAGCTTGGCGCCGCTGCGCCCAAAGTTCCGCCACCTGCGAAAAGTCAATTCGGTTGGTTTACCATCTGACGTGCCATCCCAGCCTTCCATTGGATGGATCGCGAACCGGTTTCCGATCTTGATTCCGTTGAGGCTCAAGGGCTGGGCGAGCGGCGACGAGTCCCCGGCCGTAAGCTCCGCGTCGCACGGAATCGCTATCTGATGTTCGTTTAGATGGCGCTGGAAGGACTCGACGCCGTGCACGCTGCCCAGATGTAGATAGCTTTTTGCGGTCATCCGAATAATTGATACGCTGCGGCCTGGTCAATCGGCTGCCGCCGGTGACGGTTCGGCAACTTGATGGACCGGCCTTCGCGGCAGGGAAGCTACGGCAACGGCCCCGATCAGCGCGATGACTATCAACGTCGCGAACCCGGTTTGATAATTCGTCGAGCGATCACGAAGATACCCGACCAACATCGGAACCGCTGCCTCCGCCACGCCATCCGCGGTCAAGACGACTCCCATCAACCGGCCCAAAACCCTCACGCCAAATAACTCGGCGGCTATCAACGGAATTATCAGGTATTCCCCGCCAAGACCCAGCCCAAATACTGCGGCAAAGATATACATCACACCAGGCTGCGAGGCGAAAAACAGCAGCGGGATCGCGCTTGCGACAAGCAGATAGATCATCAGCATCACATACTTCTTTGGTAAGTAATCTGACAACCATCCCATCAACAGCCTTCCAACAATGCTAAACGCCAACACCAGCGAAATGATCCTGGCTGCTTCGCCCTGCTGGTAGTGCTGATCGAGGCTCAAGAACAATTTCAGGTGTTGATTTGTTCCTCCGACTGCCCCGATGGAGCACATGCTCCCCAGCGCGAGCAGATAAAACGCCCGGCTACGGAACACGCTGCCCATCGGAGCAACCGTCGCCTCGTTTTGCTTCTCTACCATTCCGCGAGGCGAATCTTTTACGAAGAAAGCCATTGGCAATGCAAGCACAATCATCAAGACGCCGAGTGTTCTTAACGATCCGCGCCAGCCGTACTCGTTGGTGAGCCAATTCGAAAGCAACGGCACCAGAGCACCGCCAACCCCGATGCCCAGATAGGCAAAGCCCATCGCCTTGCCCCGGGCCTTGTCGAACCATCTCGAAAGCAGGACCTGGTTTGGCAGCGGTCCTCCGCATACATATCCGACCGCATTGAACAAATAGAAAACATAGAACATCCACAGCGCCGACATCGAGCTGAGCCCGATAAGCGCGCCGCCGGCCATCAGAATACCGACCATCATCAACCGGCGAGGACCAAATCGATCCACTACCCAGCCCGCAATAAATCCAAACAGCGGGCCGATTACCAGCTTGCTCAACGCGTTGCCCGATGTCACCTGAGTGCGCGACCAGCCAAACTCCTTGACCATGAAATCGTAGTACAGCGGCAACCCATACAGCGCGAGCCCGACAATCGAAAACAGCGCCAGGAACGCGGTAATGGCAACTTGAACCTGCGCTGAGGTTGATCGCTCGCTGACGTTCATTGACTTATGATCACCTGGACTGGATTGGCGTAGTCGTTCCAGAGCCGATCGAGCTGTGCCTTATCGGGCGCCCCGTCATAAACGATAAACCGATAGCGCGAAACGTACGGCTTGCCGGGCTCGATCTTCCAGTCACCAAGTAGAGACGGGGAGTAACAAAAGAATGGTTGATCAGGATTAATTCGCATCGCTTGCGGCGAGCGGAAGTTGCTCGGATGATCGAGGATCGCTATGCCTGCAAGCTGGTCGTCGATCCGCCCGCCGACGTGGCACCACCGCGCTCGCGTGCCGTGGCCGGTGCTTCGGTCTTTTCCCTCTGACGTAAGGAAATCGCAGTTGTCCTTTGGCAGCCACTGACGATGGCCTCGAAAACCAATCCCTCCGTAGCGGTACTCGGGCAGGATTAGCGGGCTCGAAGTGGCGAGGTTCTGGATCGAGACGAGATCAAACATCGTGTAAGGTTTCGCACCGTGGCCGGCGTTGTAGACCGTAACAGTCCATTGGTCGTTAAGAACAGTCACGGGGTTTGGGGCGCTGACATCAACGGACCGGTTGCGTGATTTGAAGCCGGCGTGAACGCTGCCACTCCATGTCTGATCGACCGCAACAAACTCTACCCTGCCGGTTCCATCCGCCACGTTCCAGAAATCCGGGTGGCGCCCTTCAAACTCGGTCTTCGTCCAGGCGAACCAGATGCCGTGATGATGAAAATGATCGGGCGGATAATCGTCGGTTACGATCTGACCGGACGGCGTATAGACCGGATGTATGTAGCCACCCTGGCGAAAGACGGGCTTGATGTCGGGGCTTGGCAGTTCGCCCGGTCCGCCTTGAAAAGTGAGTGCCTTTCGTCCAGAGACGCTAATCGTCAAGCGATCGTGATCGCGGACCAGCTGCACCATTTTGGATGATGCGATGCTCTTTGTCTTAACCTCCTCGAGCTTGAAACGTCTGGACGTTCTGGCTTTTAACGCAGGGAGCACGAAGGTCGCAGTTCCGTCCGGATCAATCTGAAGCGGCAGCCGATTCCCGGAGTCATCTCGCAGCGCATAAGCTCCCTTCAGACCCCGAGGCATAGCAAAAGAAACAACACAGTCCCGGCGATCAAGCGATCCTGCATCCACTGTTACGTACAGAGGCCTTTGGACCGCGTTCGAATCGAGCGACGATATCGATAGGACCCCACAAATCAGCAGGCAACAGACGGAGAGGTTCTTGAACATTTGCATTCTATTCTTTCGATTGCTTGGCGTCTTTGCGAGTCTTTGCGGTCTTTGCGCGAAACAAGCTTTGGACGGAGCAGTTTCGCGCAAAGACGCAAAGGACCGCTGAGACGCTAAGAATTACTCAACCGCGATCACCAATCTCGCTTTTTGCTCAGCCGCTCTGTTCGCGGTCAGGCAGGCTATCGCCGATCGCATTGCCTTCTCTGGACCGCAGCGCACCTGGCCGCCAGTCCGAATCGCCGCGCAGAATTCGGAAGTCTCGTTGCGATACGCGGCGCCTCTGTCCGTCTGCGCTCCCGTCGCCGAGTTTATCGCGCGACCGGGTGAATCGGCAGGCCGTGTGGCAGACGCGTCGACAATCGGGTTCGCCGATTGACGCGACACCTCCACTCGTGTCGTGGCGGCTTCACCTTCGCCAAACAAGTAAGCTTCCACCTCGTGCTTGAGGATCAATGTGCCTTTAGTCCCCATGAACATCTCATAGGCATCCTCGAACGCATTTGACTGTATCGATGAGAAAGTCGCCGTGCGGCCACCCGAGTATTCGAACGTCGAGTAGATGTGATCGAAGACCTCGCGCCCGTCCTTGTAGCGCGAGACGCTCCCCGCAGTATAGACGGCTTCGGGCGCCGCATCGAAAAACCAGCTCGCCGCCGTCAACTGGTGGCTTCCCAGCTCAGCGATTAGCCCTTCGGAGTACTTCCTGTACATTCTCCAGTTGAGCAGATGCTCCCAGTCCGGATATCCCCACTTGTTCGGATCAAAGTCAGGCGACGGCGGCTCCTCGTTCTTTCGCCACGTCCCGTTGCGGTGCCATGCCAGTCGCGCATGGTAGACCTCGCCCAGCACTCCCGGTTTAATGATGCTCTCGTACGCGGCCTGGTACATCGGGTTGTAGTAGCGTTGATAACCGATCTCCAGTAAGCGTCTGTTTCGACGCGCCGCTTCCAGCATACGATGGCAATCGACTTCGCTTTTGGCCATCATCTTCTCACAAAGCACGTGCTTGCCGGCATCGAGACATCCAACCGCGATGTCTGCGTGGGTCCATAACGGAGTCGCGATGAGCACGGCTTCGAGATCTTCCTTCTCGAGCATCTCGCGCCAGTCGTCATATTCATTTGGTTTAGACCAGCCCGCGTTGACCAGAGCTCCGGACGCCGCCTGCCTACGCTTGGGGTTTATGTCACACAGCGCGCGCAGATCTACGAACTCTTTTTGGATCTGCTTCAAGTGTCCGCTGCCCATGTCGCCGGTTCCGATCACCGCCAGCCTCACGGGGCCGCCTTTGATTGGACCACGGGTAAGGGTCGCGGCTCCCAGTGCGGCAACCGCGGGAACGCCTGCGAGCGCCTTGAGAAAGTTGCGCCGCCCACGATCTTTCATTTCATCGGTTAAGTCCATTATTACTACCTTTCGATCACGATGAAGCGGTCGTACCGTAGACTGTCGAGTCTGCGGTCATCACATCTTTGTAGAACCGAGAACCCGCGCTCGTACCGCAGACTGTCCAGTCTGCGGTTATCGGATTCTTGTAAGACCTGGAGAACATCC
>DASRIZ010000538.1:0-5166 GCA_035649735.1 Blastocatellia bacterium
CATAAAGCTGCTCAGACACCTCGCGCTGCCACGCGCGCGGCTCAAAGTAGTCACTCGCAATCAGCCGCTTTAATCCGTACCCGGCCAGCGCTCCGACCGCCAATCCCAAAAGCACCAGTTTCATCCCTTGCCAGATGACCAGTCTCAAGACATTGGTCGCCTGCGCCCCAAGCGCCATCCTTATACCGATCTCATTTGTCCGTTGAGCAACTGAATAGGCCAGCACACCGGAGAGACCGATCGCCGCCAGCAGAAGCGCCAGCGCGCCAAAGAAACTCAACAGCCTCGCTGAAAGCCGTTCCTGTCCCAGACTCTGCTGTGCCCGCGCAACTTGCGTAGTGACATCAGTCACCGGCAGATTGGTATCTATTTCACGCAAGGTCTCACGGACTGCCGAGACCAGCGCCGTCGGCTCGCCGGCAGTGCGCAAGACGAAATGCATCTCGCCAATTCCTGCACCCTCCTGCTGCCACGGCGTGTAAAACAGCGGCTCGATATCATCGCGCTGACTGTTGTATTTTGTATCGGCAACGACTCCGACGATCTCTACGTCGCGTTTTGTTTCGGTATCAACGATGTGCTTCCCGAGCACATCTTCGTCGGGGAAAAACTTGCTGCCAAAAGTCTGATTCACGATCGCGACCTTAGGAGCGCGCTGGTCGTCACGAGAGTTGAAGGCGCGCCCTCGCAACATCGGTATTTCCATAGTCGAGAAGTAATTCTCTCGCACCATCTGCCTGTTTGCAGTGTGGTTTGCACCGGTCATCTCGGTCTCCCCCGGCAACAGCACGTCGGTGTTGTACATGTAGTGGGAGATGAGCGGGATACGCCCAAATGTAGCCGAGCGAACACCCGGCAGGTTGTCCAGCCGTTCAAACAGCCGGTTGTAAAACTGCACAAGGGTCTCACCCTTGTACCCACCCTGGCTCGGTTGTAGAGAGAAGAGCAGGAGTTGCTCTTGATTGAAGCCAAGATTGACCCGCTGCAGGTTGTACATCGTGCGAATGAACAACCCGGCGCCGATCAGTAACAATAACGACAGTGCAACCTGTGCCACCACGAGACCCTTGCTCAAACGCGATACTGCGCCCGTAAGCCGATTGCTCTGTTTCAACGCCGTCGCCAGATCGAGGTTTGTCGCTCGCCATGCCGGAATCAGCCCAAAAACGATCCCGGTCAACAGCGAAACACCAATGGTGAAGGCCAGCACTCGCAGGTTCAAGCTTGGCTCGACGCCCCTCGGCAAAAAACCGGTGTGAGGATCCGACAGCGCTACTAAAGCACTCCTTGCCCATATGGCAAAGAGCACTCCGACGGCGCCGCCCAAACCCGCAAGCAGCACACTCTCGGTTAACAGTTGGCGAATCAGCCGCCAACGCCCGGCGCCAACCGCTAATCTCAAGCTGATCTCCGAACCGCGCAGTGCCGCGCGCGCCAACAACAGGTTCGCCACGTTGGCGCAAGCAATCAGCAGCACGAGACCCACGACGATAAACAACCCGTAGATCGTCTTCGAATAGATCTTGCGCATCTCCATCATGCCCTGTGCGCCGGAGCGAGCGGTAAGGCGAGGATAATCGCCTGGATCGAGCACAGCCGGCTCGCCTTCCTTCCGGGGCGGAGGCATCACTTCAAGCGCGGCTGTTTGAAACGTGCCGTTCAGGCTGTCGCGCGCTTGCTCGATTGTAGCGCCGGGCTTCAGCCGTCCCATTATGCTGAGCCACCAAACCCCGGGCTTTTCACCCCTCGCCATTCCGCTCCGCTCGCCAAGCAGCAAAGGCTCAAACGCTACAGGAACGGTGACGTGAGGCTGCATATCAACCTGCAAAGCACCGGTGAATTCCGGAGGTGTCACGCCGATCACCGTGAACAACGAATGATTCAGTTTGATCTGCTGACCAACTGCGGCAGGGTTGGCGCCGAAGCGCTCAGCCCAGTACTTATGGCTCAGCATAACGACGGGCGGAGACCCGGCGTTGTCGTCAGCGTCCTCTATAGCCCGTCCTAAAAGCGGTCGCACCCGGACGCCGTTGAAAAATCCGCCAGACACAGCCTGTCCGGTGATTACTTCGGCCTGGTCGTTTAATACCGCCGTCAATTCGTAGATCGGACCAAGCGCAAAGAAATCGGTTAGAGGATCTTCGGATGCTTGCGCTCGGGCCTCGCGGAGCTTCTGAATGATGTCGAATCGGAATATGGAAGCGCCTCGGGTGTTGGGCGGGCCGCCGCCGACAAAAGTCCCGCGCATTCCGTTGGTCCTAAACGCGCGGCCGGATTGCCATTCAAACAGCACCAATCGTTCCGGCTCGGGAACGGGTAGGGTCTTCAACAAGACGGCATCCACTACGCTGAACAGCGCTGTGTTTGCGCCGATCCCAAGCGCCAGTGAGAGCACGGCTACAGCCGTGAACCCTTTGTTCTTGAACAGCATTCGTATTCCGTACCTGATATCCTGAAGCATCCCTTCCTCCCGTTTCGACAAACTGAAGTTTGTCGGACAACTTCTCACTCGTTTCGAAGCGCTGAAATCGGATCCGTCCTCGTTGCGCGTCTCGCAGGCAAGTAGCATGCAAGACAGGCTACGAAAGCCAACACCAATGCAACGCTGACAAATGTCTGCGGGTCGGAGGCGCTCACCTCATAGAGCTGACTTGCCAGCACCCGGCTCGCGGCCCACGCCGACATCAAGCCGATCGCCAATCCGGCTGCGATCAGCAACAATCCGTCACGCATAACCAGACGCAACACATCGCTCGTTTGCGCGCCAAGCGCGATGCGAATGCCCATCTCGCGTGTTCGCGCCGAGACGTTATACGCCATCACTCCGTAAATACCGATCGCCGAGAGCAGCAAGGCGAGTCCGGCAAAGAAGCCGAGCAACAATGCAATAAAGCGAGTACGCGATGTAACCTCGGCTGCTCGATCGCTCATTGTCTTTATTTGAGTGAGCGGTATGTTTCGATCGAGCGCCAGCACTTCGCTTCGCACCGCTGCGATAAGCGCGCGGCTGTCAGCGCTCGAACGCACGATCAACGTCTGGGCGGGCAAGCTAGTCGGTTGGAGCGATGAGAGATAGATATCAGGCTCGACGGCCTGCTCAATATTGTCGTACTTCGCATCCGCAACGACTCCGACGATTTCGACAAATTTGTCCTCGGTCTGATCGGCAGGCTCAATGTGAGGTCGAATGCGTTTGCCCAGCGGTTCCTCGCCGGGGAAGAGCTGGTCCGCGGCAGTTTGATTAATGACCGCGACACGCGGCGTGCCGATGCGATCGTATTGGGTAAACACTCGACCCTTTTGGAGGTTGATGCGCAGCGTTGTGAAGAACTCAGGCGATACGACGTGGAAACCAGTGCCGGACGGAACTTCCGTCGTGCGGCCTTCAATCTCCATCCCCGCCCCTTTGCTGGCGTATCCGAGCAGCGGTGCGGTGCTGCCCACTGCTGCCGCTTCGACGCCGGGCAAGACTCGAATGCGCTCGAGCAGTTGGTGGTAAAGAGCCGGCGTCGCATCGCGCGACGGCGCAGCCATCGTGATCACATTTTCCGGCGAAAAGCCGAGATTGATAGCCTGCAATGAGGTCAGGCTCTTTAGCATCAATCCAGCCCCAATCAAAAGCGTCAGCGACAACGCAATCTCGCCGGTGACCAGAAAGGCGCGGGCGCTCACCCGCCGCGCGTTACGGAACCCGGCGCCGGACCCGCCTGCGCCTTCTTTAAGCGCAGCATTGACGTTGACGAATGATGATTGTATTGCCGGAATCAGACCGAACAGCACGCCTGTCAGAAATGCCAACGCAAAACTGAAGCTCAGAACGCGCCAATCCAGGTCGATCGTAAAGAAGTCAAAAGTCCTGGTGTAGGCGGACCAGAATTGTGCGTCGTCGCTTGGCCGGAACGCCTTCAAGAACACAAGCGCCCAGCGCGCAATCAACACGCCGAGCGCGCCGCTAATAACAGCCAGCGTCACGCTTTCGGTGAGTAATTGACGAATCAGCCGAACGCGAGAAGCGCCGAGCGCCGAACGCAGCGCAAACTCTTTCCGTCTGGTCACTGCGCGCCCCAGTAGAAGATTTGCCGTATTTGCGCAGGCAATCAACAACACCAGCCCGACTGCGCCAAGCAGGATCAAGAACGACTTCTTGATTGCGGGGTCGAGTTTCGCGGCTTGCAAGGGCTCAATCGTTACGGTATTCGCAGGGCCGGCCGGCGTCTGTCTTGGCGGCGGATACTTCTGGTCGATCTCAGCGGTAACCAGGTGCAATTCTGATTGCGCTTGCGCAAAGCTGACTCCGTCGTTCAATCGGCCGATGACTTGAAACCAGTAGTTTCGTGGGTGGGTGAGCGTCGTCTTGAATCTCAAGAGCGGCGCGGCCATCATCGTCGCCCAAATGTCTGCTGTCCCGTTCTGACCGCGAAAACCGGGCGGCAAGACACCGACTACGGTGAACAAGCTTCTGTCTAATTCGATTGTATTACCGATCACCTGCACATCGCCGCCGAAACGCCGCTGCCAGAGTCCGTAGCTAATCAAGGCGGCGAGATTCGCCTCCGGAACGCGATCTTCATCTGCGGTAAACACTCGCCCAACGACGGCCTCGACCCCGAGCAGCGGGAAGTAACTGGCCGATACCATCTCAACCTGTAGTCGCTCCGGGTCATCCGTACCGGTCAGGTTGTGAGAGTTTTGAGCGACGGCGGCTACTGAAATGACGGTACCGCTTTGCTCGCGCAATACCTCAAAGCGTGGGTACGACCAACGCGACGGTAACATTCCTTTCGCGGGATCCGGCTGAGATTGATAGACCTTCACAAGACGATCCGGTTCGCGGTAGGGCAGCGGCCGCAGCATCAAGGCGTTGACCACGCTGAAGATGGCAGTGTTCGCCCCGATCCCGAGTGCGAGCGACAGCACTGTGACCAGGGAGAGCAGGGGATTCTTTCGCATTGTCCGTAGGGCGAATCGAAGATCCTTTAACATCTTATCCTCCAAACGTGATGCGGCGGTTTTTTGTTGCAAAGAGCAAAGGGCAAAGAGCAAAGGGCAAAGGGCGAAGGGCAAAGAGCGAAGGGCAAAGGGCAAAGAGCAAAGGGCAAAGCCACTCTTTGCTCTTAGCGCTTCGCGCTTTGCCCTTCGCTCTTGGCTCTTCTTTACGATTCACCA
>DASRIZ010000539.1:0-2628 GCA_035649735.1 Blastocatellia bacterium
TCGCTTATTTTAGCGGCAACTGCGGCTGACGTTTTGCACTAGTTGGCAGCCATAGTCCGATCAGGTCTGATGTCCGCTTTACCCCCGAAAGCGGACATGTCCAGTGCACCATGTGCTCAACTGGTTTCCCTAGTTTGTTGCTAATGAGGGCGCACCTACATAACAGGCAGCGGCTGCAGCATTGCCACTCGGTTGCCTTCCGTGTCACGAACGGACACATATGACCCCACTCCGGGTATGTCCATTGGTTCGGCAAGCAGCTCGCCGCCAGCTTCTTTAACTTTCTTCATGTGTTGTTTAATGTCATCAACCGCGATCACAATCGAAGGGTATTGGTCTGGTTTGTCGTTCGACTTTTGGAAAAAGCCGCCGTTGATAGTGCCAGGGCTCTTTGGGCGGCCATTGGTGTCAAGTTCGGTTGTTGTTACCACTACATAGTTTCCCATCTCGGGGCCCAACATCTGCATTCGCCAGCCGAACACCTGCGTATAAAAATCGGCCATACGCTTTCGATCCTTTGCCGGAATTTCGAAATGGACAACTGGGTTCATTGGCACCTCCTGCGCTTCGATAGCGGTGGAACGCTTACTCAACTTATTGATTGCTCGTGGGTTACCTCATGCCATCTTCACGGGCATCACAACAATCACTTGGGCGCCGCCATCTGCGGCGTTTGTTCCCCGATTTTTGCAGAGTAGATGATGAATTTGAACGGGTCCGTATTCTAGTGCTTCTCCATCAACTTGAGGTAGACGAGCCGTTTCGCATTATTTACGGAAGCGCTACGCGCGAACCTGTCTGCGGACGATTCCAGCAGCGACGCTGCAAGTTCATATTTGCCGTCCGCGGCTAGGCGTTCCACCGTTTTGGCAAGCTGACTTTCTGAAACGCCGAGGTAGTCGATAAGGAGCTCCGCTTGGTCTGCGCGGGTGAGATGTTCAAGGCCTTCTAAATTGGGCAGCCAATAGCCGCCGTTCTGATGGTAAAGTCGGTCAATGACGTGTTCGCGCATGATGAGGTACGGCTGATAGACATCGGGCTGATCGTTCAGCAAGCCCGGGGGAATCAGGTTTGCCTGGTGAATCGCGCCACGCTCATCACCCCGACGCATCGCGGCCAGGACTTTGTCGCGCAGCCACACAAGGTCTGTTTTAAGCTGTGCCAGCATGGCGGCAGAGGCGAAAACCCGCGTGAGCGGTTCGTGGCCATGGAGCAGATACCGGGGATTCTTTTGCACGACGATGTCGATCGCATCGAGCAACCCTTGTAAGTTGCCCTCCTGGACGAACGGTGCCCCCAGATAAGGCATAATGAAATCACCGACGAACATGACGCCCTGATCCGGCAGGTGGATCAACATTGCGTCGTGCGTTTCTCCTCCCTGCACGGGAATGAGCTCGATGCGTGTTCCCCCGATCTTCAACTCGGTGCGATGATCGATCGTGATGTCGGGCTTGAAGCTGAGTACGTCGTCAATGCTGAAGCGTTCGCCGAAGAATGGCTTGTTGAAAACGCCCGGTGCAGAGGCGCTGTGAGCGATCTCTTCCCCGTAGTTGTCCCTCGCATAGAATTGCAAGCGGGGGTTTAAGGGACGAAAATACTTGTGCCCGCCTACGTGATCCCAGTGGGAGTGCGTGATGAAAACGGTCGTCAATTCCGGCAAATTAGGCGCATATGCTCGCAGCGCCTCGTAGGCGGTCTTGGCCGAGTCCGGGCGCGTGCCCGCATCGATGCCGATCAGTTGCTGCCGATCGTCCGACACCACGAAATAGTATTCTGTGAACTCGAAACCGGACAGGGCGTATACGCGGCCCGGTACGATCTCGCTGATACGCCGTGGGGCAAATGTGTGCCCGGAAGCGACTTCCTCCGAAAAAGGTGTGATGAGCGTAATCGGCCGGTCAAAGTCTTTGTAGCCGCTCTTCCGAAGATAGGCTTGCGCCTTGGTCTGTTCTCCCTCTGCGAGTGCGAGCTTTCCCAGGTGATAGTAAATTTCCCGCAACCACCCTGCATGAGGTGCTTTGTCGGCGTTTTCCAGGCACCAGCCCAGCTCGGCCTCGGCCGCCTTCCTTTGATCAAACTGGCGGGGAAGTTCGGCATGAACGATCCCCGCAATCCAGTTCACGACGAAAACTTGCCCTCCGGTTAGCTGCTTGGCTTGTTCCAATATGGAGATCGTGTCTTTGACGTAGCCGACTCGGCTCAGCAAGGAGATGGAGGATGCGTGCTGCGCGCGCAACAAACCGATGGCGCTCAGATAGAGTGCTTTTTGAGCAGCCGTCAGGCGAGAGTCGAATTCCTTTAGTCGCGCCGAGAAAAATTCCGCACCCTCGCCCTGCATGTTCGCGTTCGAATACCCCGCCATTAGCAGAAACAACAACTCTGGATCTCGCGGTGGCGCCACGCTGTTGACTGCTTTCAAATAGTCGAGGTCCGGATGATGAGAAGCGGAAGAAGAACTGCTTCCGCTCTCTCCGCCAGCAAAAGCATTGTGCGAAGTGACGAGGGCGGTCCCAAGCAGCAGCCCAGCCAGTAGCCAGATGAAGGGCCGACCGATGAAATTGAGCATGTTGCTTGTCCCTCAGGGTCAGGATCGGTCGACGCGACTTGGTACGTTTGTCATGGGAA
>DASRIZ010000540.1:0-12001 GCA_035649735.1 Blastocatellia bacterium
TCCAGGTCTGAGCGCGGTTGAGATTCGAATGGGCGGAACACGGGTTTCTGTTCATCTCTCGGTAGCGCGCACGGACGTCGAGCGTATTCGCGTTCTGGACGAGGACAACGACGGGCAATTGACCTCGGAGGAGCTGATAGCGGCGAGTCCGTGGCTCGACGCGTTCGTGCGAGATGGGTTTGAGATCTGGTTTGCAGATCAGCGGCTCGCGCCTGCATCCGTTGACATCCGTGCGGAAGAGGCCGACACAATTGTCCTTCAGATTACCTTCGATCGAGAGGCGAGATCGCAGATGAGGTTTCGATCAGCTGCGATCAAATCGTTCCCCCGTGGTCATCGTCAATACGTCGTCGTTGTAGACGGGCAAGGAAACAAACTGGGCGAAAAGCTCCTCGACGCCACTGTCAACGAGTTCCAGCTGGATATCGCGTCCTCTCCGCCAACGACTTCAGGTTTGCAGTTTCTTCTGCTTGGCTTCGAGCACATCCTCACCGGCTACGACCATCTGATTTTCCTGCTGGGACTGTTGCTCGCCGGGACTGGTTTCAAAGACGTCGCAAAGATTATTACTTCGTTCACAGCTGCGCATTCGCTTACCCTCGCTCTGTGCACCTTCGATCTTGTTTGGCTTCCGTCGAGCGTTGTTGAGCCATTAATTGCGTTCTCAATTGTCTACGTAGGGGTTGAGAACATCTTCCGAAGGGATCTCAGATGGCGATGGCTTCTAACGTTTGGATTCGGGCTAGTTCACGGATTCGGGTTTGCGTCAGTCCTGAGAGACCTGGGTATTGGTTCAGGGCCGCAGGCCGCGCTGGCGCTTGTTTCGTTCAATGTCGGGGTTGAGTCGGGACAGTTAATGATCGCGGTCATCGTACTGCCTTTGATTTGGAGGATTCGCAAACGTCAGATTTTTGTCACGCGTTTCGCACCAGTCTGCTCGGCGCTCATTAGCGTCGCCGGGGGCTTCTGGCTAGTCGAGCGGTTGTTGGGAAAGTAAACAGATTCTCGAGTCAACCTGGTGGAATTGAATAGGTCACCGTTGCGTGGGCAACCGGTTCAGAGTCACCTTCTGAGTACATTGTCACTTCGCCGACCGCCAGCCGCTTGCCGAGTTTTAGCAGCTTGCACTCGGCGATGACATCAGTCTGGGCGGGCTTGCGCAGGAAGTTGATGTTCAAATTCGTGGTCACCGCCAGCGCTACCGGTCCAATCATTCCAAGTAGCGCGAGGTACATTGCTGTGTCGGACAGCAACATCAGAGACGGGCCAGAAATAGTTCCGCCCGGACGCAAGTGCCGGCGATCGTAGCGTAGTCGAATCTTTGCGAACATCTCACCCACTTCTTCGACCTTAAAGGCTCGGTGGGCGGTGTCCGGAAAGTGTGAGTATAGGAATTGTTCGAGTTCCTCGGCGGTCATTCGAGGCATAATGGCGCTACTCCAAGCCGGCTTGAGTGGTTAACCTTTGAAACCACCAAACCTTATCGCCTGCCCGCGGGATGGTCAAATAAGTTGCCGGCAACTACATCGGCGGTCTTATTGAAATCGGTTGGTTGATATCGTTAAACCAGACGTTGATCGTAAGCGAGCTACCGCCTTGACCCGGTGCAGGGCCCGAGATTGTCAGGCGACGCATATAGCCGTCTTTCTTTCCGACGCTGATTTGAATTGTGCCGGTCTCGGAACGATCGGTTACTTCAAACTCGTACACTGAGCAATTGAGTCCGTCGATCTCCTCATCGCCAAGCATCTGACCAGTGATCTGCACTTTGGATTTTCCGATCATCTCATTTATCAGCGTCGAAAAGTCAAAGCCCGAGTCTGATCCAGGGACCATGCCTGCCGACACCGGCGTCAATACCCAGGCATCTCCGGTCTTTAAGTAAACCTTACTGCCGATGGCGATCATTTCCCCTTCCGGCGATCGGAGGTGAGTGCGGTTCGGTTTTACGGTTTCGATCACTACTTCCCTTTCTCCCGTAGGCAAGAAAGTTTGGATTCGGGTCCGGACCGATTTGACCTCAGCCATCTTCGACAGCGCGTTTTGAAGCACCGACGTCGCATTGTTAAGGGTTGCGCCACGCGGCCGGGTCGCCGAAGGCTTTGCTTCATAGGTTGTTGAAGACAAGGTTCGTGGTGACGTCAGGTCCTCGTTAGTGAGAACCGGAGTTCTGGATGGACCCGCTTGCTGCGGTATTGCACGCGCTCCGAGAGGAGCTTGAAGAAGAATCATCGCTGCAGCGGACACTATCGCAATTCGCTTCATAAATACTCTCTTCAGTTTAGTGGATGGACAATTCCGTGGGGGTCCGGAAGCTTGGCCAGAATATCCTCGCCCTTTATCTGCGTCAACACTATTGGTTTCGCTATGATAAGATTCGTATTGAATAGCTGAGCATCGATCGAGGGCTACAGTGCCTCAACGAAACTATCGCGATCCACTTCACAATATGATTTCGCTGGACGAGTCCGTCCCGGAGGACCGTCTAATAGTTGACCTCATAGATTCAGCGGAGTTTCAGCGACTTCGCCGGATCCGCCAGCTCGGACTGGCTATGTTTACCTACCAGGGCGCCGAACACAGCCGGTTTACGCATTCCATCGGCGTGATGCATGTAATGACTCGGGCACTTGATCGGTTGGGTTCACATCATGTGGTCAGCCCCGAGGCCCGCGTCGTCGGACGCGCCGGCGCATTGCTCCATGATCTCGGTCACGGCCCTCTTTCGCACGTGGTAGAAAAAGTATTTCACTTTCACCACGAGGATTGGACGCGGCGCATAGTTCTGGACAGCACAACAGAAGTAAATCGGATTCTCGGCAGTTTCGATAAGCAGCTTCCGGAAAAGCTCGCCTCGCTATATCAGCACAGCTATGCGCCGGCATTCGTTTCCCAGCTGGTTTCCTCGCAGCTGGATTGCGATCGGATGGATTATCTGCTGCGCGACAGCCTGATGACTGGGGCGAAGTACGGTTTATATGACCTGGAGTGGGTGCTGCATGCGCTGAGGATAGACGAACCGCGCGATCGGATCTATGTTGAGGCCAAGGGATTCTACGCCGTCGAGGAGTACCTTCAGGCTCGATATTACATGTTCCGCCAGGTCTATTTTCATCGGACGTTGCGATCGGCTGAGGCGGTGCTGAATTCGGCGCTGAACCGCGCGCGTCTCTTGATCGAAACCGGGGCTCTGGGTTTTCGCACCGAAGGATCGGTATTCGAGAAGATGCTGGCGGGCGAACAGGCGAGCACTCAGGAATATCTTCAGCTTGACGACACCGATGTAATGTTTCGATTGAAAGAGTGGTCGCGCGATGCAGATCCAGTCCTCGCAGACCTGGCGTCAAGGTTAATGGATCGAAGGTTGTTCAAAGCAATTGACGTCGGAGCGAACGCGTCGGCGAGCTTCTGGGAAACAGCGGCGGACATCGTTCGCCGCTGTGGGTTTGATCCGGAGTACTACTTGATAACTGATCGTGCTGTAGACATTCCATACTACGGCGACTATTCGACGGTTGGAGTCGATCCAAAGAGCTTGATCTACGTTGAAACCGGTCTGGATGCGACTATACGTGAAATAAGCGAAGTCTCAGAAGTTGTTCGAGGCATGCGCGGGTATCGCATCGACCGTGTTTGCGTTCCGGTCGAGGTAGCCGACGAGGTCTCGTGCCTCATCGGCGAATACGACAGGCAAACGAGGGGCGGCGCCGCCAATTAGGCTTTCCCCTCTTATCATTCTTTTAGTGGAAGCTTGAGACCCTGGTTCGATTTCGCTCGTTCATCACCACCAGGGGTGACGTTTGCAATATAACTCAAATTCTCGCAGGATCAATTCCCCGTGCGGGGAAGGCTGGCCAGGCCGGGGTAGCGTAGACTGTCTAGTCTGCGCGAGTTCTTGGCGGGTTTAATGCCTGGGCGCAGACTAGACAGTCTACGCTACGGTGTGGAAGCGATATGTTACTTGCTCACTGGAGAGTATGTCTGCTGGTATCTGGCAATCGCTTCTCGAACGCGTTCAGCCTCCGCGCGGGTGACGCGGAACTTCTGTGAACTCCCTTGAAACTTGATCTCCATCTCGTCTTTGGTGAGGCTCACGCCGGTGCCGACGAGATTGGATGCAAAAACGTGTTGCCCATCGTAACGCACGCCGGTTGCGTTAATCGTCAGCGTTCCCGTGCACGAACCTCCTAGCAATCCGCCGTGGGTGTGTTTGACCTGAAGCGTCAGCGGGGTAGGCTCGGCCGCCTTTTCGCGTTGCTTCTTTTCAACTCGCTCTATCTTGTCGTCGAGGATCGCAACCGAGTACAAAGTACTGCCACCGGATTGGCGGGCTTCCTTCCATTGCTCGACCGCGGAAGTTGAGTCGCCCTTTTGAAAGGCGATGTCTCCCAGCGCTGCTATCGATGAGCGATACTCGTCGTCACGGCTTGGCTTGATCTGTTTAAAATATGTCTCAGCATGATCGAGCTGTCCGGTTTTCAAGTACGAACGCGCCAGCGCAAAGACAACATCGGGGGTGCTTCTTCCGTTGACCATTGCGTGCTGTAGATCGGGAATAGCCGCATCGAAGTTACCGGCGCGGTAAGCCTCGAGCCCGTTGAGCCGGCGAGTATCGGTATCGGGAACCTTCGCGGTCTCCGCAGCACGGCTATTCTTGATCTCCCGAACGCGTGCGCGTGACTGCTTGTCTTCCGGGAACAGTTGTCCCACGTCCTCAAGCTGCTTGATCGCAGCTTCGACATCACCTCGTTTGAACGCCTGCTCACCGGCTGACGCGAGCGTCTCTTTAACCTGGTTACGAATCTGTCGCGCCTTCTCATTCTGGCGATCAATCGCGAGCGCTTGCTTAGAGTAAAAATACGCGCTCTTACCAGGAGGGTCGATCAACCGTCCGGCTAACAAGGCTTCGTCCGCCTTGCGGACTAACTCCCGAACCTGTCCCAGAGCGCGGGCCAGCTGACTCTCGAGTCTCGCCGCTGCTGCTCGAGCCTCCTCATCGACAGGATAGTTCTCCATCAGGAAGTTGTAGACTTCCTGCGCCTGCCCAAGATCCCCGCGCGAAATCGCGTTCTGCGCCGATTGGTGCGCTGCTTTCCGAATCCGCTCGCGCATTTCAGCCGAAAAGGGATTTCTTGGATCCAGAGTCTGGATGTTGTCGGCATAGTAGAGAGCGCTTCCCTCATAAACCACGCCGTAAAACCCGCGTGCGAAGGCCGCTTCGGCTAGATCTTGATACTGTTTTATCTGCTCTTCAGGAGGTAAACCTGCCGCTTCCGCGGGCGGAGTCGGCTTAAGCTTGAACTCGACCGGCCCGGATTCAGCGACGCTGAGAGTCTGTACGATTGACTCATACCCTTCCTTCGAAATCGTGAGCGTGTAGGTTCCAATAGCCAGCTGCTCAAGCTTGACCGGCGAATGCCCATAGTCCTTTGAATCGAGTTTTATCTCGGCGCCGGACGGCACGGTGAGTATTACGAGTTGATCCACCGTGGACGGTTTTTTGGTGACCAGGTAGATGCCAGCAATGGTAAGCCCAGTAAGAAGCAGCGCGGATACCGCTGCAAGCAACCACCAGCGCTTACCACTTGGGGCCGCCATCGCTTTTGTTGCGCGATCTATATTCGAAGTATCGTGAACCGTCTCTATTGCATGTTCCATTGCCGGTTCGGAGTCTCTGGTTGCGGACGTTGTCACTGCTGCGGCAGCGCCCCGGGCAAGTGCGCCGCGCGGACTTCCCTCAACGGCGTCCCTTCCTCTGCCGCTGTCATCCAGGCTGTATTGACTGGGTTTCTCGCCTAACATTGTCTGCTCGCAACCAACATTGCCCGGCGCGTACCGACAACTGTCCAACAGAGGCTTACCTTCCCGGGTTGGATCCCACGGTCTTGCCAGCCAGAGCTTCTGATGCGCGTCTAAAAATGCTACCTGTAAGGATACAGTATAGAACTAGTACGGGCAACGATGTGTGAGGCATCAATCTGTCGAACCCGCTGGCGGCACGATTTTAGCGAACAACAGCTAAAATCTCACGACAGCGCATCGTTGAATTTGTAGCCAATTCCCCATACGGTGAGCACATATTTTGGTCTTTTGGGATTCTGCTCGATCTTGGTCCTGAGCCGATTTACGTGGGGGTCGATGTTTCGCTTGTAGCCTTCATAGGCCGTATCCCAAATCGCGTTGAGCAGATCCTGCCGCGAGTATACGTGACCGGGAGAGGAGGCGAGCAACTTAAGAATATTGAATTCGATTGGCGTCAAGACAACTTCGGTCCCTGCGACTTTGACGATATGCTTGGTGAGATCGATCTCCATCTCACCCATTTTGAGAACTCGTGGTTCCGCGGGGCGAGCCGCAGTTTTTACTCGCTTCTGCAGCGATTCGATCCTGAGCTCGAGCTCGCGAGGACTAAAGGGCTTTGCAAGATAGTCATCAACCCCGACTCCATAGCCCGCTTCTTTGTCTCTTATGGTGGCCTTCTCGGTTAGCATTATGATGGGCGTCGTCACACCCTTTTCCCGAAGGAGTTTGCAAAGCCTGACTCCATCAATTCCCGGCATGACGACGTCGAGGATAATGAGATCGGCTCCTGACGATAGACCGCAATCAAGTCCCTTTATCCCGTCCGAGGCTTGAACTACTTCATAACCGCGGGCGCCAAGATAGTCCGCCACCATTGTTCGGATCGATTTATTGTCATCGACTATTAAGACCCGCTTACCAGACATACCCTGCATACAGTCGACGTTCCTATTTAAAAACCTCCTGCAAGTTTAGAGCAGTCGCATTGGCATGACCACATACTTATAATCCGCTTGCCCGTCACCGGATGGTCGCAACAACGCTGGACTCTGTTCGTCCTTAAACTCAAACACAACCTCATCGGTTCCAACAACCCCCAAAAAATCAAGCACGTACTGGGCATTGAACCCAATGCTCAAATTGTCGCCGGCATAGTCTAGAGGAATCACTTCTTTGGCCTCGCCCACGTCCGCGCTTTGGGAGGTTATGCTCAGCTTTCCATTTGAAAGATCGACTTTGACTCCGTGGCTCCGCTCATCGGCCATCAACGCCGCGCGTCTTATTGCCTGGGTTATCCTATCGACATTCATTGTTATAGATTTGTCGTTGTTCTTTGGAAGCACGAGATCGTAGTTTGGAAACTGCCCTGCTAACATCCGTGAAGTTAGATGTCGGTTCTGGATCTGAAAGTACAGGTGATTCTCGTCTTTTGATAATTCGAGATCCTCATCCATTCCCGCGGTCAACTTTGCCAACTCGATTAGAGCTTTTTTCGGAACTATTACTTTCAACGGCTCTGCGCCGCCATCCAGAGCCTGGTCCAGGCCCGCCGCTGCCAGAGCCAGACGGTGACCATCCGTTGCAACCATTTGCAGGCGCCCTTCACTGAACGAAAGCAGCGCCCCGTTGAGCGCGTATCGGGACTCCTCCTGAGTGATGGCAAACACCGTGCGGTTAATCAAGCGGTGGAGCACTCCGGCCGGAATCGTAATTCCCGCCTTCTCTGCTTTTGGCGTCGACGGAAAATGCTCTTTCGCCTGACCTACTATTCTGAATTCAGACGAGGCACAAACGACTTTGACCCAGTCGTTATCTTCTTTGGCAAAGTTAATCTCGGCATCCGGCAGGTTTCTAACGATCTCAAATAACTTTCTGGCCTGCAGTACGATTGACCCGGATCGTCCCGACTCGGCAGCGCACTCGGTTTGAAGCGAGACATCCAAGTCAGTTGCAACCAACGAGATCATAGAGCCGTTTGCAGTCTCGATGAGCACGTTTGATAGGATCGGTATAGTACTCTTCTTCTCGACTATACCTTGAAGAAGGTTCAACTCCTTAAGTAGAACATTCTTGCTAACGCTGAATTGCATACCCCACCTCTTTCGATTGTTGGCGACTGGTTTCTACGACAACAAGAATTCTTGATTCATGTTCTTAGTAATAGTAGTAGAGCCTGTGCAAAAGTCGAATAATGCAGCTATGACATTGAGAATAGTAGATCTAGTCCGCTCATAAGTATGTGGATGAACCTGTGGAAAAGGCGTAACCGCGACACTAGTTATTCCACAGGTACGCCGAAATAAGATCAGCCCAAGTACGTCCTCAACTATCAACCAACTGGAGGCTGTGGAAAAGTGTAAGAAACTCATTTTAAATCAGCAATTAGACTGTTAATTGCCTTGTGGAAATCAGCGTCTCCCGCGTAGAGCTGAGCGATCTTGTTAACGCTGTGCAGAACGGTCGTGTGATGCTTGCCGCCGAACTCGCGTCCGATTTCCGGAAAGCTGGACTTTGTGAGGGTCTTGCATAGATACATCGCAATCTGGCGAGGCACAGCGATCTTTCTGGAATTGTTCTTTGACTTGAGGTCGGCAACCTTAAGACGATAGTGAACGGCGACCGTTTTTTGGATGAGGTCAACCGAGACCCCACTCGACTCCTCGGCGAGAATTGTTCGCAAGACCTCGTGGGCTAGATCCAGATCCATAGGCAAACCTTTGAGAGATGCATATGCGGTTAGCCGGACCAGCGAACCTTCGAGTTCTCGGATATTGGATTTGATCTTGCTTGCGATGAACAGCGCCACGTTGTCCGGAAGGTTTATCCTCTCGAGGTCGGCCTTTCTCTTCAGGATTGCTACCTTGGTTTCGAGGTCAGGGGGCTGGATGTCGGCTATCAGTCCCCATTCGAACCTTGAATGAAGGCGTTCTTCGAGCGTCGGGATCTCTCTTGGAGGGCAATCGCTCGAGATCACTATTTGTTTTTGCGCATCGTAAAGCGCGTTGAATGTATGAAAGAATTCTTCCTGTGTTCGTTCCTTGCCGGCCAAGAACTGAATATCATCCATCAGCAGCACGTCAATGTTCCGGTACTTGTCCCTGAACTTTATGGTCTTGTCATACCGGATGGCATTTATCAGCTCGTTCATGAAACGCTCAGACGACAGGTAGGTCAATCGGAGGTTCTGGTTTCGCTGTTTGATGGCCTGTCCGATCGCGTGCATAAGATGGGTCTTGCCCAGGCCCACACCTCCGTATACATAGAGAGGGTTATAGGTCTTCGAAGGCATATCGACCACCGCCAGGGAGGCAGCGTGGGCAAATTGATTGCAGGATCCGACAACAAACGTGTCGAACGTATATTTAGGGTTTAGAGGCAATTCAACCGGTTCGGTTTCGACGGCCCTGGCCACCCCAACTGCAAGCCCCTGATCTTTGCCGGGAAGCACCGAAGATTTGGAAGAAATACTCGCCGGGGTCTCCAACGCCCTGGTATTTGCGGGCGGTGCGTCATCGATCAGGAACCGAAGCTGATAGGCATCCAGATCAAGCTCGTTGAGGGATTCTTCGATTACGTCGAAGTAGTTGTTGCTTATCCAGTCGCGGAATACTTCGTTTGGAACGCCCAGATAAATGCTCGACTCATCCATCCGTGCAGAGGAAATCGGCTTGAACCACATATTGAAGCTCTGCTGGTTCACCCGTTTGGATATGGCGTCGAGGATAGATGAAAGCAAATCAGCGTGCATTGTCGGGGCCAGTGAAGCGAAGCTCCTGTGGAACCTGAGAAGCGGAACCACCTGAAGAAAAGAAGTTCGAGCACCCAACCCAGTTCAATAAGAGTGATTCGGCGCAGCAACAAACCGCGAAGCGTTGCCGCCCCGAATGAATCTATTGGTTGAGTTGAATATCAGACGATTGAAAGATCCGGATTATGGACCGCGAAGATTACCACAGCGAGGTCGCGGAATTCAACGACGATCTTTTGTAGTAAATCATACCGTCGTGTTGATTGTGCTTATCGCGCCTTTTGAGCTATCAGCAGTTCCACCGATGCCCGTTCAAGCTCGATGCTTGCCCGCACAATATCGGCATCAGGGTCGGCAAGAGCTTTTTGCAGGCGCTGTTCAGCCTGTTCCTTTGTTCTGAGCGCGCTTGCAAGATCGATGTCCTCGGGTCTGGTGGCCTTGTTAGCCAGAACCGTAACGCGATCCGCGCTAACCTCGACGAATCCATCGCCGAGCGCCATCTCGCCGACTTCGTTGCCGATATGATAGGTCAGTAGCCCGGCGGGCTTGAGCAGCGAAACGAGCTCGGTGTGACCAGGGAGTATCCCCAACTCGCCGTCGAGCCCCGGAACCTCTACGCGCTCTACATCAGTTTCAAGAACCTTGCGTTCCGGAGTCACGACTTCCAGGTGAATTAGTTCGGCCATTATTACCCTTCGATTCTTCGATACCAGCGAAATTACATTGCGTTGGCTTTTTCGACAGCTTCCTCGATGCCCCCGACCAGGAAGAACGCCTGCTCCGGAAGGTCGTCGTGTTTGCCTGAGATCAGCTCTTTGAACCCGCGAACCGTATCTTCGAGGGCTACAAACTTGCCTTTGAGTCCAGTAAACTGCTCGGCAACGTGGAAAGGCTGGGAAAGGAACCTCTGAATCTTTCTGGCCCTGGCTACGGTTAGTTTGTCGTCCTCAGACAGTTCATCGATTCCGAGGATCGCAATGATGTCCTGAAGGTCCTTATAGCGCTGAAGAATCCGCTTTACTTCTTGCGCGACCTGATAATGATCGTCTCCCACGATTCGAGGATCAAGTATCCTGGACGTCGAGGCGAGGGGGTCGACCGCGGGATAGATGCCAAGTTCCGCGATCTGACGCGACAGCGCGGTAACCGCATCGAGATGAGCAAATGTAGTCGCGGGCGCGGGGTCAGTGTAATCGTCCGCAGGAACATAGATAGCTTGGACGGATGTAATCGAACCTCGTTTTGTTGAGGTGATTCGTTCCTGAAGCTCTCCCATCTCGGTAGCGAGCGTTGGCTGGTAGCCAACAGCAGATGGCATCCGCCCGAGGAGGGCTGACACTTCGGACCCGGCCTGGGTAAATCGAAAAATGTTGTCAATAAACAACAGCACGTCGGTTCCGGCTTCGTCGCGGAAGTACTCTGCGACCGTGAGCGCGGTCAGAGCGACGCGCAAACGAGCTCCGGGAGGCTCGGTCATCTGGCCGTAAACTAAGGCAGCCTTGGACTTAGGGACTTCGCGCATATCCACATGCTTTAGATCAAATTCGCCGGTCTCCTCCATGTGATCGTAGAACGACTTACCGAAATTCATGACTATCTTTGATTCCACCATCTCGCGTATAAGATCGTTTCCTTCGCGCGTCCGTTCGCCCACTCCACCAAAAACCGAGAAGCCCCCGTGCTTGATCGCCACGTTGTTAATAAGCTCCATGATCAGCACGGTTTTTCCCACTCCCGCGCCACCAAACAACCCTATTTTGCCTCCGCGCAGGAATGGCTCCAGCAGATCGATGACCTTTATGCCGGTAACGAACATCTCGAGTTCGGTTGACTGATCCTGAAAGGGCGGCGCGTGGCGATGGATAGGATAGCGTTGTTCGGCGTGGATGGGGCCGAGCTTATCCACCGGCTCGCCGATGACGTTCATTACCCGGCCAAGAGTTGCGGGGCCGACTGGAACGGTGATTGGTCCCTCCGAGTCTATAGCCTTCATTCCGCGAATTAACCCCTCGGTTGGCTCCATAGCGACGCAGCGACACCGGCCTTCCCCAAGATGCTGCTGCACCTCGACGGTGATTTTTATTGGTTCGGGAACTTCAAAGCCGTCGCTGACAATTCTCAAAGCCTGGTAAATAGGCGGAAGCTCAACCTCGTCAAATTCGACGTCGACAACCGGTCCGATGACCTGTAAAACCTTTCCCTCTTTCGGCATCCCTAATCCCCTCTTTGAGCCTGTTGGAGGTACGCAATCACCTGGGCTCAACAGATCTTTCTAAGATTGAACAAAAAGACGAACAAAATAGCATAGCCGATAATGCTTTGGCCACTGATTTGTGAGATTCCTGAAATCTCCTTGCTATTCTAACCAGCCCAGACGGGATGAGCTAGCGAACCCACAACCGTGGTTAGCATTACCACCGACAACAATGCCTAGCCAAGCCACGTAATGTT